>NZ_JBVKBC010000002.1:0-459124 GCF_055639095.1 Streptomyces sp. NPDC107550 | reverse complement strand
TGGGGAGCCGGCACCCTGATGGCCGGGGCGGACCGGTCTGCGGGCTGCCCCCTGGGGTCGTCGTTCACCTTTCGCCGGGTGGCGGGCCGGCCGCGCAGTTCCCCGCGCCCCTCCAGGGGCGCGGGGAACTGCGCGACCAGCCACGACGAGAGTCGAGGAAATCCAGCGGCCGGAGCCACCCACCTACCCAGGTCAGGGGGCCGGTTTGACCCTTCTGAGGGGCGACCCGTAACCTTGAGCGTCGGCGTGTCCATAGGCGCGCCTCACTCCCGTAAACCTTCTTCCTCCGGGACCCGCGGACGCGACCTGTCCGTACGCGACCCAGGAGAGGCCGTTTCGCGCGGCTGGACTGCGGGGGTTCCGTTCCGAGCGAGAGAGAGATCCGCGTGTACGCCATCGTGCGCAGCGGTGGTCGCCAGCACAAGGTTGCTGTCGGCGACATCGTTGAGGTTGACAAGATTTCCACTGCCAAGGTTGGCGACACGGTCGAGCTCTCGACCCTGCTCGTTGTCGACGGCGAGGCTGTGACCAGCGACCCGTGGGTGCTGGCCGGCATCAAGGTCCAGGCCGAGGTCGTGGACCATCACAAGGGCGCGAAGATCGACATCCTTCGCTACAAGAACAAGACCGGCTACCGCCGTCGTCAGGGCCACCGCCAGCAGTACACGGCGATCAAGGTCACTGAGATCCCCACGGCTGCGAAGTAAGGGACTGAGGAGACATGGCACACAAGAAGGGCGCATCGTCCACCCGGAACGGGCGCGATTCCAACGCTCAGCGGCTCGGCGTGAAGCGCTTCGGCGGTCAGGTCGTCAACGCCGGTGAGATCCTGGTCCGCCAGCGCGGCACCCACTTCCACCCGGGCAACGGCGTCGGCCGTGGCAAGGACGACACGCTGTTCGCGCTCGACGCCGGTTCGGTCGAGTTCGGTACCCACCGTGGCCGCAAGGTCGTGAACATCGTCCCGGTCGCCTGACCCGGACTCTGTGCGAGGCGGACCTCACTTCCCGTGCCGGGAAGCGGGTCCGCCTTTCGCGTGTTGCAGTGCAGTAGAGACATTTTTCGTACCTCTCCCGGCCCCGGCCGGGGGAACCCCCAGGAGGCCCCCACCATGACCACCTTCGTGGACCGCGTCGAACTGCATGTCGCCGCGGGTAGCGGAGGCCACGGCTGTGCCTCCGTCCACCGTGAGAAGTTCAAGCCGCTCGGCGGCCCGGACGGCGGCAACGGCGGCCGTGGCGGCGATGTGATCCTGGTCGTCGACCAGGACGTCACGACGCTCCTCGACTACCACCACTCGCCGCACCGCAAGGCGACCAACGGCGCGCCCGGCGCGGGCGACAACCGCTCCGGCAAGGACGGCCAGGACCTCGTGCTGCCCGTCCCGGACGGCACGGTCGTCCTCGACAAGCAGGGCAACGTGCTGGCGGACCTCGTCGGCCAGGGCACCACGTTCGTCGCCGCCCAGGGCGGCCGCGGCGGCCTCGGCAACGCGGCGCTGGCCTCGGCTCGCCGCAAGGCCCCCGGCTTCGCGCTGCTCGGCGTGCCCGGTGACACGCGGGACGTCGTGCTGGAGCTGAAGACGGTCGCGGACGTCGCGCTCGTCGGCTACCCGAGCGCCGGCAAGTCCTCGCTGATCTCGGTGCTCAGCGCGGCCAAGCCGAAGATCGCCGACTACCCGTTCACGACGCTGGTCCCGAACCTCGGCGTGGTCACGGCGGGCTCGACCGTCTACACCATCGCCGACGTGCCCGGTCTCATCCCCGGCGCGAGCCAGGGCAAGGGCCTCGGCCTGGAGTTCCTGCGCCACGTCGAGCGCTGCTCGGTCCTCGTCCACGTCCTGGACACGGCGACCCTGGAGTCCGACCGCGACCCCGTCTCCGACCTCGACGTCATCGAGGCGGAGCTGCGCGAGTACGGCGCGGGCCTGGAGAACCGGCCGCGGCTCGTCGTCCTCAACAAGATCGACGTGCCCGACGGCCAGGATCTCGCCGAGATGGTCCGGCCCGACCTGGAGGCCCGCGGCTACCGCGTCTTCGAGGTGTCCGCCGTCGCCCACAAGGGGCTCAAGGAGCTGTCCTTCGCGCTGGCCGAGCTGGTCGCCGGGGCGCGTGCGGCGAAGCCGAAGGAAGAGGCGACGCGTGTCGTCATCCGGCCGGCCGCCGTGGACGACGCCGGGTTCACCGTCACGCGTGAGGAGATCGCGGGTGAGCCGCTGTACCGGGTGCGCGGTGAGAAGCCGGAGCGGTGGGTGCGGCAGACCGACTTCAACAACGACGAGGCCGTCGGCTACCTCGCGGATCGGCTCAGCCGCCTCGGGGTGGAGGACGAGCTGATGAAGGCCGGCGCGCGCAGTGGTGACGGTGTGGCCATCGGGCCCGAGGAGAACGCGGTCGTCTTCGACTGGGAGCCTACGGTGATGGCCGGGGCGGAGATGCTTGGGCGCCGGGGTGAGGATCACCGGTTCGAGGCGCCTCGGCCTGCCGTTACGCGGCGGCGGGAGCGGCAGGCTGAGCGGGATGAGGCGCAGCAGGAGTATGAGGGCTTCAACCCCTTCTGACGCCCTACGCCGAAGCCCCCTCTGGTAGCTCCACACCAGAGGGGGCTTCGGCTTGCGTCGGGGGCCCAGCCCCAGCGGGTGGGTTCTTCGTCCTGGCCCCCTAGGCAGGTGGGTGGTTCTGCCGGTGGGGATCCTCGACTCGCGTCGTGGCTGGTCGCGCAGTTCCCCGCGCCCCTGAGGAGCGGGGCTTCGCCCCAACTCCCCAGGGGGAGGTGGCGACGCAGTCGCCCCTCCAGGGGCGCGGGGAACTGCGCGACCAGCCCCCACCGGCCCGCAGGTGGCAACGAACCCCCGGCTGGGATTACGCCGTTACTTCGGGTTCGGCCGCCTCGACCTCGGCGACCTGCTCCTCGACGGAGTCGGCCCGCTGAGGCGGAATCTCCGAGTCGCTCCGCGAAGCCATCCGCACGCGCCGCTCATCCGCCTTGTCGCACAACGCCCGCACCGCCCCGTTGAACCGCACGATGGACGGCGGCTCGGAGGGCCCGAGGAGGTGCCCCTTGAGGTCCAGACGGGCCTGGGCGTACACATCCTCGTCGTCGCCGCGAACGGCCGCCAGAAGCCCGGGCACGCCCTTCGCGTCCGGCGTCAGGATCGTCGCCGCGCTCACGGTCGGGAACCCGGAGCGGAACTCCCCCTCGGTCAGCCCCGAGGTGTTGGCGACGGCGTACGGCTTCTCGCTGGCGAGCCAGTCGGAGACGACGGAGGAGACGTCGGAGATCAGCACGTCCGCCTGGTTGAAGCAGGCGAAGATCCCGGGCCGCGCCTCGGTGACGATGAGGTGCTCCCACTCCGGGAAGGAGGCCCAGTAGGCCCGCTCCCACGCGGCGGTCGCCTCGGCGACGGCCTCCGCGCGGCCCCCGGCGGGCGCGCCCTGGAGCAGCATCCGCTCCATCTCGTCGGCGCTCGTACGGAAGGACGTGGAGGTCAGCCGGTCGAGCGCGGCGGTGGCGCGGGCCAGCTCGGCGGCGGCCTCGGCGCCGGGGCGGGCGCCGGAGCGCCGCGTGTTGGCCTCGCGGATCATCTCCATGATCCGCTTGTTGGCCTCGCCCGCGGCGGGCACCTGCGAGCCGGTCATCGGGTGCGGCTTGTAGATCAGGCGCACCTTCTCGTCGGCGAGGAGGTGGCGCACGATGTTCTCGCCGGCGAGGACCACCGACGTGTTGCCCGGGTTGCCGTCCCAGCCCTCCCAGGTGGGGGCGTACAGGACGGTCGTGTACGCGCCGGTCGCCGGGCCCGAGGCGACCTGGATCGGGGAGAGCTGGGGGCGGCCCACCTCGACGACGTCCTTGTCCTCGACGCCGACGTCGGCGAGCTGGTAGCGGTCGCGCGCGGCGGGCCCCGCGACCCAGACCTCGTCGTACGCCTTCGCGTACGGGTTGCAGGAGCTGAGCTTGTCGGACTCGCCGTGGTTGATGAAGGCGTGCTTGATCGTGGGGATGCGCAGCACCTGGGAGGTCTTCGCCGCGTTCGCCGGGTGCAGCATCATCTTCAGCGTCGAGTTCTCCAGGGAGAACATCGTGGCGACCTTCGGGAAGCAGATGATCGGCACGTCCGTCGCGTCGATCTTGTTCACCATGAAGCGCTCACGCAGCACGATCAGCGGCTTGCCGTCGACCTCGGCGAGCGTGGAGAGCCACATGTTGGCCTGGTACGCGGAGGTCGTACCGCCCGAGAAGTACATGGCGACGGTCGGCTTGTACGCGGCGAGCCACTTGTCGAGCCACTCCATGACGCGCTGGTCGTCCAGGGCGCGCTTCTTCGGCGTGAGCCAGGTGCCGAGGTAGACGGCGCCGGCGGCGAGCAGCGCGACGGAGACACCGAGGCCGATGCCGCCCCACAGGGCGTTCGTCGTCGCGGCCGTGACGACGAGGCCGATCGTGGCGGGGAAGGAGAAGGACAGCAGGCGGTGGCTGGCCCGGCGGGAGAGGATGCGCGGCGGGGCGGGGGACAGGCGCAGCGCGGACGCGTCGATGTTGCGGGTGACGATCGGCAGCGTACGGCTGCGGCGTACGAGGACAGCGGCGGCCTGGCAGACGAAGTGGCAGACGTAGACGGAGAGCAGCGCGATCAGCAGGGGCGCCTGCTCGCCGAGGGGGTCGATGCCGTCGATGCGCAGCAGGCCGACCAGGATCAGCATGTCGCGCAGCAGCTGCCGCACGGTGACGTCGAAGCGGACCTTGCCCAGGAGCGAGAGCAGGCCCGGGTGACGGAACTGGAGGTACGTGTCGAGGGCGAGGCCGGCCAGGCTCGCGGCGATGAACACCGGGACGTACGGGACGAGCGCGCTGACGAGCTGGGCCACATAGAGCGCGAACATCGTGAACAGCGCTGCGAGCTGCACGACACGGCGCGGGGCAAGTCCGGCGGAGGGCACGGGCTGGGCTCCTGGCAGGGGGTCGGTGGGTGGGGGGGAAAATCCTCTGGGGGGTGGCCGCCTCGGTGAAAAGGCTGACCACTGACCGTATGACTTCGAGAGGTCCCGTAGCAATCTTCCGTGATGACAATCACCGCTTAAGGGGATATAAGGGGTGGAACTCGGAGGGTGGAATCGGCCTCTCGGTTGCCTCGCGGACGCCCCCGGCTTCGCGCCGGACGGGAAATGTCCGCCTCGTGAAACCCGCGCGCGTTCCGGTGGCCATGTCACGTAAATTGCGGGCCATGTCGAGGGCAAGGCAAGGCGTCATGGACGCGCGCCGGATCGTGGTCAAGGTCGGATCGTCGTCGCTCACCACGGCCGCGGGGGGTCTGGACGCGGACCGCGTCGACGCCCTCGTGGACGTGCTGGCCAAACACCGGGGCGCCGGGAGCGCGGGGGAGGGGCGGGAGATCGTCCTCGTCTCCTCCGGCGCCATCGCCGCCGGACTCGCGCCGCTCGGCCTGACCCGCCGCCCCAAGGACCTCGCCCGCCAGCAGGCCGCCGCCAGCGTCGGCCAGGGCCTGCTCGTCGCCCGCTACACCGCGTCCTTCGCCCGCTACGGCGTCCGCGTCGGCCAGGTCCTGCTCACCAGCGACGACATGGCCCGCCGCGCCCACCACCGCAACGCGTCCCGCACCCTGGACCAGCTCCTGGCCATGGGCGCCTTCCCGGTCGTCAACGAGAACGACACGGTCGCCACCGACGAGATCCGCTTCGGCGACAACGACCGGCTCGCCGCGCTCGTCGCCCACCTCGTCCACGCCGACCTGCTCGTCCTGCTCTCCGACGTCGACGGCCTCTACGACGGCAACCCCGCCACCCCCGGCACCTCCCGCGTCGCCGAGGTCCGCGGCCCCGCCGACATCGCGCACGTCAGGATCGGCTCGGCCGGCAAGGCGGGCGTCGGCACCGGCGGCATGGTCACCAAGGTCGAGGCCGCCTCCATCGCCGCCGCGGCCGGCATCCCCGTCGTCCTCACCTCCGCGACGCACGCCGCCGACGCCCTCGCGGGCCGCGACACCGGTACGTACTTCCACCGCACCGGCCGCCGCAGCGCCGACCGCCTGCTCTGGCTCCAGCACGCCTCCACCCCGCAGGGCGCGATCACCCTGGACGAGGGCGCCGTCCGCGCGGTCGTCGAGGGGCGCAAGTCGCTGCTGCCGGCGGGGATCGCGGCCGTCGAGGGCGAGTTCAGCGCCGGCGACCCGGTCGAGCTGCGCGACGAGGGCGGGCGCGCGGTCGCCCGGGGCCTGGTCAACTTCGACGCGAAGGAGATCCCCCGGCTCATCGGCCGCTCCACCCGCGATCTGGCCCGCGACCTCGGGCCCGCCTACGAGCGGGAAGTCGTACACAGGGACGATCTGGTCCTCCTGCGGGCGTGAAAGACCCCGTTCCGCCTTCGAAACCGCCTGTCGGAACGGCCGAAAGCCTGTCACCCGAGGGGAAGCTTCCCCAAAACCGCCCCACGGCGGCTCGTGTCCTGCTCAACTGCTGATGCAGGGAATTCACCATCAGGGGAAGTTTCTCCGTACGACCATCGCGCATGAGGAGGCCGTCGTGAGACGAACGCGCCCGGGGGCCGCGGCCAAGGGGTCGCGCGGGTCGGCACAGCGGGCACTGACCAGCGTGGCCGCGGGCGCCGCCTACGAGGAGGAACACGCGGGCGAGGCGGAAGCCCCGCAGGCCGAGGCGGGCCCCCGCCTGTGGCACATCACGCTCAGCGTCTCCGGCGCCGAGACCCCGATCGCCGAGGTCAGGCGCGGCCTCGAACAGCTCGCCCACGACCACCCCTTCCTGCTGACCAGCCGCTACGCCGTCGACCACGCCGAGATCCGGTACTGGGAGGAAGCCCGCGACCTGCACGACGCCGCCGCCGTCGCGCTGCGTCTGTGGGGCGAGCACCGCCAGACCTCCCGGCTGCCGCCCTGGGAGATCGTCGGCCTCGAGGTCATCGACCGCCAGACCTACCACCAGCGCATCGCGGAGGGCTTCGGACCGCTGCCCGCCACTCCCGTCGGCGTGCACCCCTTCTGAGCAGCCCCGCACCCCGCTCACCGGCCGCTTTTCGGCCATGTCTCACCCCCCGGGACACGGGATGGACGCCCGCGCCCGCCCCGTTACGCTGCCGGTCATGACGTCGCTGCCGCTGAACCCGTACGACTCGATGACCCCCGTGGCCCGGGCCGCCTACCGCGCCCGGTCCGCCGCGGACGACCTCGCCGCCCTGCCGCGCGCCGACAAGGACGACGCCCTCGCCGCCATCGCCGACGCGCTGGAGGTCCGCAGCGCCGAGATCGTCGAGGCCAACGCCGAGGACATCGCCCGCGCCCGCGAGGCCGGCACCTCCGAGGCCATCGTCGACCGGCTCACCCTCACCCCCGAGCGGGTCCGCGCCATCGCCCGTGACGTACGCGACGTCATCGCCCTGCCCGACCCGGTCGGCACCGTCGTCCGCGGCAACACCCTGCCCAACGGCATCGACCTGCGCCAGATCCGCGTCCCCCTCGGCGTCGTCGGCATCATCTACGAGGCCCGGCCCAACGTCACCGTCGACGCCGCCGCCCTCTGCCTCAAGTCCGGCAACGCGGTCCTGCTGCGCGGCAGCTCCTCCGCGTACGCCTCCAACACCGCGCTCGTGCGCGTCCTGCGCGACGCGGTCGGCGGCGCCGGGCTGCCCGCCGACGCCATCCAGCTCGTGCCCGGCGAGTCCCGCGACTCGGTGACCGAGCTGATGCGCGCCCGGGGCCTGGTCGACGTCCTCATCCCGCGCGGCGGCGCCGCCCTCATCAAGAACGTCGTCGAGAACTCCACCGTCCCCGTCATCGAGACCGGCACCGGAAACTGCCATGTCTACGTGGACGCCGACACCGACCTCGACATGGCCGTCGACATCCTCGTCAACTCCAAGGCCCACCGCGTCTCCGTGTGCAACGCGGCCGAGACGCTGCTCGTGCACCAGGACATCGCCGACGCCTTCGTGCCGCGCGCCCTCGACGCGCTCGCCGACGCCGGCGTCACCGTCCACGCCGACCCGCGGATCATGGCGTACGCGGAACGCTCCAAGGCGACCGTGGTCGAGGCCACCGCCGAGGACTGGGAGACCGAGTACCTCTCCTACGACATCGCCGCCGCCGTCGTGGACGACCTCGACAAGGCCGTCGAGCACATCCGGCTCTGGTCCTCCGGCCACACCGAGGCGATCGTCACCACCTCGCAGGCCGCCGCCCGCCGTTTCACCCGGCTGGTCGACTCCACCACGGTCGCCGTGAACGCCTCGACGCGGTTCACCGACGGCGGCGAGTTCGGCTTCGGCGCCGAGATCGGCATCTCCACCCAGAAGCTGCACGCGCGCGGCCCGATGGGGCTTCCCGAGCTGACCAGCACCAAGTACATCGTCACCGGCGACGGCCACACCCGGTAGCCGCGAAGCGGGTCACGGCGCCCGGAGGACGCGCCGAGGACGGGCCGAAGACGTGCGGGCGAATTCCCGCACTCCCTGCCCAGAACGACCCCCCAGGTCTACTCTGGAGGCGTGCCGGAGGACGTGGGGGGCACGCCGTTCTCGGACGGCCGGGAGCCCGACGACGACCACGACCGCGGGGGCTGGGACGAGGAACTGGCCGCCGTGGTCTTCGACGAGGACTTCGTGCAGGCCGCCGAGGTCCATGAGCCCACCGCGGTCGAGCGCCTGCTCGCCGCGGCGCAGGCCCGCGCCGAGGCGCAGGAGGCCGAAGCCCGCAGGGCCCGCATCCGGCGCGGCGCCGACGACGACTACTACGAGGACGGCGAGCACCCCGGCGCCCACGGCCCCGGCGCCTACGACGGCACCTTCGACGACGTCGACGACCTCTACGAGGAGCAGCTGGAGCGCGAGGGCCGCGCGGGCACCCACCCCGGCCTCGTCCGCTGGCGCAGACCCGTCGCCTGGGCGCTCGCCCTGCTCATGGGCGTCGGCATGGTCGCCCTCGCCTTCACCGCCGTCTACCGGGGCGCCTCCTCGGGCCGCCAGGACCGCGTACCGCCCCCGGCCACCACCGAACTGGAGAAGAACCTCCCGGGCCCCGCCTCCGTCCCCGTACGGGCGCCCGCCTCCGCCTCGCCCGGCGTCCCCCGCCCCGCTGTCTCCGCGGTGCCGCGCACGCCCTGAGCGGCCCCGGAAGCCCCCGCGGGAAGCCGAGGCGCACCAGGGCGTTTACCGGCGAGCGCCGAGACCTACCCTGAAGGTATGGGCGGGCGAGGAGACCCACCGGAGGGGACACCGGAAGGCGGCGGTTCCGGCGGTGGCGCGAGCAGCGAGGACGAGTACCGATCCGTCGTGTTCGACGAGTCGTTCGTCCGGGCTGCCCGGCTCCAGGAGTTCTCCGCCCGCGAGCGCATCACCGACCACGCGCCCGCCGTGCGCCGCACCCCCGCGCTGCGCAGGGGCCTGACCCGGCAGGCCGTCGTCCTCGCCGTCCTCATCGTGATCGCCTTCGGCACCGCGATCTACATGGGCGTGCGCGGCCCGTACCGCGCGGGTCCCGTCGCCCGGCACGCCGAACCGCTGCGGATGACCGTCATCCCGCTCGCCCCCGCGGGCAAGGTGCCCGGCGCGTCCTCGGTCTCCGCGCTGTACGCGCACAGCCCCGCCGCCGGCTTCGAGGTCGCCGCCGACGGCATACCGCTGCCGGACGAGATCCGCCGCACCCCGCACTTCTCCGACGGGCAGGTGGTCAGCGCGCTCACCACCGCCAAGGACTACCTCGTCGACTCCTCGCTCGACCCGGCGGTCCTCACGCGCGGGGCCGTGCGGCCGGTGCGTACGCTCGTGGACCCGCGCCAACTCGACCAGTTCGACCAGAGCTTCGAGCGGCCCCGGGCCGACGGGCGGCACGCCGTCACCGGCTGGCTGACCCGCTTCGACCCGGCCCGCACCGAACTGGCCGACCCGCGCGTCCGCGTCCGGGGCACGCTGCGCGTCGCCGAGACCGACACGGACACCCTCGAAGTCGCCTCGGACCACACGTTCGTCTACGCGCTGCGGCCCGCCGGCGCCCCCGATGACGCGAAGGCGTCCCTGTTCACCGTCCGGCGCGAACTGCACTTCCGTTTCGACCGCGAGGACCTCCGCAGCCACCGGGCCGAACTGCTCGTCTCCTACGTCCAGGCGGGACCGCTCGCCTGCTCCGCCGACTCCGCGTCCGGGATGCGCCCGCTGCTCGCCGGGCAGCGCGTCAAGGGGGACGGCCCGGCGGGCACCGACCCGTACGCGCCGGGCAGCGCGACCGCGCTGTGCGGCGCGCTCGCGCCCCGCGCCGAACCGTCCCCCTGAGCGGGCCTGAGCCGAAGGAAAGGCGTCAGGAGTCGTCGGCGGTGCTGTGCCCGCCGCCGTTCTCCCCGCCGCGCTCGCCGTTCGAGCCGTTGCCGCCCGCGCCCGAGGCGAAGCCGCCGAAGCCGCGGCGGACCCGGCCGCCGAGGTCGCCCGCGCCGCCCGCGATGTCGCTGACCAGCTTCATCAGCGGGTCCTTCGAGCTCTTGACGTGGTCGGTGTAGTGCGCGGCCGACTCCCGCAGCGAGTCCGTGACCGAGGTGTCCTTGTCCTCGGTGCGGCGCGGGTAGTGCCCATCCATGAGCCGCTGGTAGTCGCGCGTCTGCGACCACTTCTTCAGCTCGGCGGCCCGCACGGTCGTGAACGGGTGCGAGCGCGGCATCACGTTGAGGATCTTCAGTACGGAGTCACGCAGGTCGCCCCCGGCCTCGTACTCCTCGGCCTGCTTGAGGAACGCGTCCACGTTCATCTCGTGCAGGTGGTTGCCGCCCGCGATCTTCATCAGGCCGCGCATCGACGCCTGGAGGTCCTGGCCGACCAGGAGCCCCGCGCGGTCCGCCGACAGCTCCGACTTGCGGAACCACTCGCGCAGCGCCGTGACGATCGCCATGATCGCCAGGTTGCCCAGCGGGATCCACGCCACGCGCAGCGCGAGGCTCGTCAGGAACAGCAGGATCGTCCGGTACACCGAGTGGCCCGACAGCGCGTGCCCCACCTCGTGGCCGACGACCGCCCGCATCTCCTCCTCGTCGAGCAGTTCGACGAGCCCGGTGGTCACGACGATGATCGGCTCGTCCAGGCCGATGCACATCGCGTTCGGCTGCGGGTCCTGGTTCACGTACATCGGCGGGACCTTCTCCAGGTCCAGGATGTAGCAGGCGTCCCGCAACATGCCGTTGAGGTGGGCGAACTGATCGTCGGAGACCCGTACCGAGTCCGACAGGAACAGCAGGCGCAGGCTGCGCTCGGGCAGCAGGCCGCTGAGTGCCTTGAAGACCGTGTCGAACCCGGTCAGCTTGCGCAGCGCGACCAGCGCCGAGCGGTCCGCCGGGTGCTCGTAGGCCCGGGAGGAGATGCCGGGAAAGCGCCGGCGCTGCCTGCTGGGAACGTGTTCGTGCTGCTCGTGCGGTACGTCGGGCATACGGCCCCCCATGTCTGTGGCATGCCGGTCGACGGCATGCCGAGGCGAGTCGAGATCGTGCGGCGCGCGTGTCGCGGCGCGCGCCGGAAAGTCGTACGGGCGTGCCCCCGAGGCGGGTCCCACAGTATGCGGAGTTACCGTGACGGGGCAGCACACCGAAGGAGCGAACCGTCATGGACCCTGCCGATCACCTCATCTCCGCCGTGGCCTCCGGCGGCGGCCCCGGCAATCTCTTGCGCATCGTGTTGATCGTGGGCGTCCTCGGGGCGGTCTTCCTCGCGTGGTTCCTGTTGCGCGGGTACAAGCGCGACGAATCCAAGGACGACTGAACACCCCGTCCAGGTTGCTTCGGCGCCGGACCCGCCGGGTCCGCGCGCGAGACCCGGGGGCCCGTACGGCAGAGTCGGCGTGAGCGCCGCGAGGGGCCCCGCTTACGATGGGTCAGAAATCTTCATCCCGATCCCACACCGGATAGGTCCTGCTGACGATGAGCCTCCACGCGACCGCTGCCCAGCTGGCCACTCTCGCCTCCGAGGGCGGCGAGCACGGCGGCAACCACGAGAGCATCAGCCCCCTCATGACGGGCGGTGCCGCGTTCGTCATCCTGCTTCTGCTGCTCTGGATCACCACGCGCTTCAACCGCGACCGCTGATCCCGGCGGGGACCACCCGGATCGGGCCAGTAGGCTCTGCTCGCATGGAAGCGCAGGACATGCCTACCGGCCCGGTCGACAGCCCGGCCGGCGGCCCGGACCGTGAGTGGGCCTCACCGGCCAAGCGACGCCTCGGCGTGATGGGCGGAACGTTCGACCCGATCCACCACGGGCACCTCGTGGCGGCCAGCGAGGTCGCCGCGCAGTTCCACCTCGACGAGGTGGTCTTCGTGCCGACCGGGCAGCCCTGGCAGAAGAGCGACAAGCGGGTCTCGCCGGCCGAGGACCGCTATCTGATGACGGTCATCGCGACCGCCGAGAACCCGCAGTTCTCCGTCAGCCGCATCGACATCGACCGCGGCGGTCCCACGTACACCACGGACACGCTGCGCGATCTGCGTGCGCTCAATCCGGACACGGACCTCTTCTTCATCACCGGCGCCGACGCCCTGGGCCAGATCCTCACCTGGCGTTACACGGACGAGCTGTTCTCCCTGGCACACTTCATCGGCGTCACCCGGCCCGGCCACACGCTCGCCGACCCCGGCCTGCCCGAAGGTGGCGTCTCGCTCGTCGAGGTCCCGGCGCTCGCCATCTCGTCCACGGACTGCCGTGACCGGGTCGCCAAGGGTGACCCCATCTGGTACATGGTGCCGGACGGTGTGGTGCGCTACATCGACAAGCGCGAGCTGTACCGAGGCGACTGATCCCGCACCGCCGAGAGGGGCATCGGTGAACGACCGATACGACGGTTACGACCAGCACGACGACGCGTACGAGCTGGTCGGCTATGACGAGTTCGGCCGGCCGGTCTACCGGCAGGCCCAGCAGGCGCCGTCGTACGAGCAGCACTCCGGGTACGGATACGGCTACGACCCGTACGCGGGCGGGCAGCAGCAGCCTTACCCGCCGCAGGAATCTCACCAGTACCCACAGCAACAGCAGTCACACCCGTATCCGCAGCAGCAGCCGCAACAACAGCCGCCGCAGCAGCCTCAGACGTATCAGCAGCCCCAGCACCAGCCCCACCAGCAGCAGCAGCCTCAGCAGCCGTCCGCCCCGCAGCCGCAGTCCGCGTACGACCCCTACGGCGGGTATCAGCAGGCGCCGCGCGCGCAGGAGGCCGCCCAGTCCACCGCGTACATCCCGCAGCAGGCCGCGCCGCCCGAGGAGCCGGAGGCGCAGGCGCAGCCGCAGCGGGAGGACCGGGACTACCGCACCGAGCAGTTCTCCTTCGTGGAGGAGCCGGACGACAACTCCGAAGACGTCATCGACTGGCTGAAGTTCACCGAGTCGCGCAGCGAGCGGCGCGAGGAGGCCAAGCGGCGCGGACGCAACCGGATCGTCGCCCTCGGCGTCGTCCTCGCCCTGTGCGTGGCCGGCGGCGTCGGCTGGCTCTGGTCGCAGGGCGCGCTGCCCTTCATGGGGAAGGACGGCGGCGCGGCCGGCGGCGCCGCGGCGGCCGGCCCGCAGAACCGGGACGTGATCGTCGTCCACCTGCACAACACCAAGGGCGGCGGCACCTCCACGGTCCTGCTGGTCAACAACACGACCACCAAGCAGGCCACCACCGTCCTGCTGCCCAACTCCCTCGCCCTGCAGAACGAGGACGGCACCACCACCACGCTCGCCAAGTCCGTCCACGACGACGGCTCTTCGGGCACCGGCGACGCCCTCGACACGCTCCTCGGCACCGACGTCGAGGGGACCTGGCGGCTGGACACCCCCTACCTCAACAACCTCGTCGAACTCGTCGGCAACATCGAGGTCGACACCGACACCGACGTGCCCGACCCCGGCAAGAAGGGCGCCACCCTCGTCCACAAGGGCCAGGACCAGACCCTCAGCGGGCAGGCGGCCGTCGCGTACGCCACCTACCGGGCCAAGGGCGAGGCCGAGACCGCGCAGCTCCTGCGGTTCGGCAAGGTCATGCAGGGAGTCCTGCGCAAACTGTCCTCGGACCCGCAGGCCGCGACGACGACCGTGCAGACGCTGTCCCAGATCCTCGATCCGTCGCTCACCGAGAAGGACCTCGGCGCGTTCCTCGCCAAGCTCGCCGACCGTGCCAAGGAGGGCGACTACAAGACCGCCCTGCTGCCCGTCGGACGCGGCGGCGCCCTCTCGCAGGCGGCGGCGGACTCCGTGGTCAAGGACGTGCTCGGCGGCACGGTCAAGGCACCGGCCGAGGGCGACGCCCCGCGCGTCTCGATCAAGAACGCCAGCGGCGACAAGTCCCGTACGGACAAGGCCCGTATCGCCCTCGTCAACGGCGGCTACACCTACGTCAGCGGCGGCACCGGCGGCACGGCGGCCACCTCCCGCGTCACGTACGCCGACGCGGCCCACAAGAAGGACGCCGTGGAGGTCGCCAAGACGCTCGGCCTGCCGGACTCCGCGGTCGGCAAGGGCGCGGCCGTGGGCAACGCGGACGTCAGCGTGGTCATCGGGCAGGACTACCGCCCGCAGTAGCCGCCCGCGAGAGCCGGCCGGCCCCGGGCAGAGCCCCGCGCGCGTGGGGCGCCCGGGGCTCGCGGGCAATCCCGTGGGGAGCGGCGACGGTCCGTGAGACCCTTGAGGTACCCCCGCCGGGGATGCCCCCGGGGATTCTGCCCGCCGACGGAAAGCCTTGTAGTGACCGCCACCGACCGTTCCATCGAGCTGATCACCACCGCCGCGCAGGCGGCCGCCGACAAGCTCGCGCACGACATCATCGCCTACGACGTCAGCGACGTGCTGTCCATCACGGACGCCTTCCTGCTGGCCTCCGCGCCCAACGACCGCCAGGTCAAGTCGATCGTCGACGAGATCGAGGAGCGTCTGAACAAGGAGCTGGGCGCCAAGCCCGTGCGCCGCGAGGGCGACCGCGACGCCCGCTGGATCCTCCTCGACTACGTCGACATCGTCGTCCACGTCCAGCACAGCGAGGAGCGCGTCTTCTACGCGCTGGAGCGGCTGTGGAAGGACTGCCCCGAGCTGGACCTGCCCGAGGACGCCAAGGCGACCCGCGGCAAGGGTGCCGAGCACGCCCAGCGCGAGGAGGCGGCGGCGGAGGCCGAGGACATCCGGGACCTCGGCGGTGAGGTTCTTTGAGCACAGCCGCACGCGGGCGCCGCGTCATCCTGTGGCGGCACGGTCAGACCTCGTGGAACCTGGAGCGCCGCTTCCAGGGCTCCACGGACATCGAACTGACCGACACGGGCGTCGCCCAGGCCAAGCGGGCCGCCCGGCTGCTCGCCTCCCTGAAGCCGGACGCCATCGTCGCCTCCGACCTCAAGCGGGCCGCCGCGACGGCCGCCGAGCTGGCCGCGCTGACCGGCCTCGACGTCGAGCACGACCCGGCGCTGCGCGAGACGTACGCCGGTGACTGGCAGGGCCTCACGCACGAGGAGATCATCGCCCGCTACGGCGAGCAGTACGCCGCGTGGAAGCGCGGCGAGCCGGTCCGCCGCGGCGGCGGCGAGCTGGAGACCGAGGTCGCCGACCGGGCCGCGCCGCTCGTGCTGCGGCACGCCGACAAGCTGCCCGACGGCGGGCTCCTCGTCGTCGTCAGCCACGGCGGCACCATCCGCACCACCATCGGCCGGCTGCTCGGCCTGGAGTCCCACCACTGGGAGGGGCTCGGCGGCCTGTCGAACTGCTGCTGGTCCGTGCTCGGGGAGGGCGCGCGCGGCTGGCGCCTGCTGGAGCACAACGCGGGCACGCTGCCCGAGCCGGTCCTCGGCGACGACGACTGACGACGACTTACAGCGACGGCGGCCCGGCCGGTGACCGGTCCCCGAGGCCCTCGGGGACCGGATTTCACTTTCTGGCAGGTCGCAGGCTAAAGTTCTTCTTGTTCGGCCCGCCGGGGAGAAACCCGGAGGGAAGGACCACCGCAAGGGGCTATAGCTCAGTTGGTAGAGCGCTTGCATGGCATGCAAGAGGTCAGGAGTTCAATTCTCCTTAGCTCCACAGGAATCGGAAGATCCCGTCCCGTCAGGGGCGGGATTTTTCGTTGTACGCGGATGCGCCCACGGACGCCGGGGGAGCGAGGCGCCCCTTCGCCGCTTCGACCGGGGGCGCGCGACCCTGCGTATCCGGACCGGTACGCATCCGTCGCCTTCCGTGCCGCCCCGGCCGTGGCAGAATCGGACGGCCGGAAGAGGGCTGCGTCCGAGCGACGAAGGCGGCCCGACGGGAGGGAGTGCGCGATGCCCTTGAGCATCAACGAGGTGGCCGGCCGCCGCCTCGGCCTGGCAGTGATACCCGCCGAGCCCCCCGCCGCCCGCAGAACCGTCCCGGCACCGGCTCGCGGCCCCGCCGCGCCCACCCCCGTCCTGCTCGCCTGTCCGACCTGCGGGTCCTCCCACGTCGCCCAGATGCTCGGCGACAACGGCGGGGTCTCCTACGTGTGCACGGCCTGCGGCCACAGCTGGAGCTGAGCGGATCACATGGGTGCACACAGGAGGAAGTGCGACTGGTGCGGCAGCGGTACGCCCATCGTGCGCGACATGGAACCGGTCAACCCCGACTATCAGTACTGGTGCGAGGAGTGCGCGCGGGCGCTGATCATAAAAGGCGATCCGATCGAGACGTACCGGGAGTTGGAGGGCGAGCCCATCTACGGCCGTCTGCTCGACGAGCACTGCACGCTCAAGCGCTTCTACTCGTTCGCCACCGCCTGACCGCCATCGCCGCCACCCCCGCGAGGAACGCGCAGCCCGCCGCCACGTAGACGGCCGACAGGGCGAACTCGGCCGCGTTCTGGCGCAGTTCGGGCCGGGTCCCGCCGTGCGGCACCCACCACAGCGCGTACGAGCAGAACAGCACCGCCAGCGCGACAGCCGCCGGCCGGCGTCCCGACTCCCACACGAGCAGCGCCAACGGCAGGCACCACACCCAGTGATGAGACCAGGAGACCGGGCTGACGAGCAGCGCGGTCACCGCGCACGTCACCACCGCGAGCGCCGTGCGCCCGCGCACCGCCGCCGCGACGGCGAGCGTGATCCCGAGCGCCGCCGTCAGCGCCGCCGTGGCCGTCCACCACGGGCCCGGGTCCCCGGTGCCGAGGAGGCGGGCCAACAGGCCGCGCAGCGACTGGTTCCCGGTCTCCTCGGCGTGCCCGACCCGGTTCGCCTCGAACACCATGCGCGTCCAGAACGCGCGCGAGTCCCGGGGCAGCACCACCGCCGCCAGCGCGGTCGCGGCGACGAACGCGCACCCCGCCACGCGCGCGCGGCGCAGCCAGGGCCGCCCGTCGCCGCCCCGGACGGCGAGCGTGACACCGGTCGCCAGGAGGAACAGCACGAACAGCGCGGGCGTCAGCTTGATCGCCGCCGCGATCCCGATGCCCGCGCCCGCGAAACGGTGACCGGGGCGGCGCGTCAGATCCCACAGGACGAGGACCGCGAGCAGCAGATTGACCTGCCCGTAGCGCAGGGTGGTCCACACCGGCTCGCACCACACCGCGCCCGCCGCCACCCACAAGGCGTGCTCCACGCGCGCGTGGCGGCGCACGAGCCGCAGCGACAGATACGCGAACGCGACGAGCAGCGCCAGGTTCAGCAGGGTCGCCGCCGCCTTCATCGTCGCCACGTCCACGACCGTCAGCGGCGTGAACAGCAGCGCGGCGAACGGCGGGTACGTCGTCGGCAGGCGCGCGTACGTCGCGCGCAGCGCGTAAAGGTCGCCGCCCGCGCGGACGGTGGCGCCCTCGGCGCGGTAGACGAGCAGGTCCAGCATCGAGACGTGGGCGGCGCGCTGGGCGATCCAGAAGGCGGCGAAGGAGAGCACGCAGACGCCGAGGGCTGCCGGCGCGCGCCGCTGGGTACGGGAGAGGGCGAGCACGGTCACGGGGCACCACGCTAGTGGGCGTTTACGGATCTTTTCCCAACAGAACGGGGCAGACGGGAAACGATTTGGTGATGCACCGGGGGGACCGTGTAATGTTGGCGTCGCCGCCGGGGAAACCGACAGGGAAGACCTGAAGGACCCGGGCAGCACACCGCAAGGGGCTATAGCTCAGTTGGTAGAGCGCTTGCATGGCATGCAAGAGGTCAGGAGTTCAATTCTCCTTAGCTCCACAGCACTTGAAGCGGGCCATCCGATGAGGATGGCCCGCTTTCTTGCGTCAGCGTCGCGTCCGGCTGGTGCGGCCCGGGGGCAGCGCGGGCGGCGGTGGCGTACGGGGCCGGGTCGCCGGGTCCTCCTCCACGCGCAGCGCCAGTGCGGGGCAGCGCCGTACGGCCCGCAGCGCGTTCGCCTCCGAGGCGCGCGGGACCGGCGCCCGCGCCACCGTGGGGAAGCCGTCCGGGCCGAGCCGCAGCAGCTCCGGCACGATGTCCGCGCACAGCCCGTGCCCCCGGCACAGCGTCCAGTCCACGGCGAGCACCCGGCCACCCGGTGCCGTGTCCCCCGGCGCCGCGCCCTGCGGCGCCCGCGCGTGCAGCGGCAGCACCCCGAGCACCGGCCGCCCGCAGCCCGCCCCGAGGACATGCGCGGCCAGGTCGTCCGCGAAGGCGGCCAGCGTCGACTCCACGAACGCCGCCGAACCGTCCGGATGCTTGCACGCCCCGCGCCCCTTCACCGCGCGCGTCACCTCCCGCAGCGCCTCCAGGGACGCCGGGCCGCCGCCCGCGAGCACGTCCTCCAGGCCCCGCGCCGCCGCCGGCAGCCCCAGATAGCAGGGACCGCACTGGCCCGCGCTCTCCGCCGCCAGCCAGCGCGCCACCCGCAGCGCCTCGCCGAGCGGGCAGCTCTCCGGCCCGAGCGGCAGGACCGCCCCGGCACCCAGCGCGCCCCCGGCCGCCGCCAGGGAAGCCCGGGACACGATCGCGTCGTGCGCGGTCGTCGCGTCGAGCCACCGCCCGTGATAGCCGCCCGTCAGCACGCCCTGTGGCAGCGGCGGAGCGCCGGCGAGCTGGAGCACGTACCGCAGCGGCACCCCCGAGGGCACTTCGAGGACCATGGGGCGGGCCACCGCGCCCGACAGGGTCAGCAGAAGCGTGCCGGGCTCGTCGTGCAGGCCCGTGCGGCAGTAGCGGTCGGGACCGAGGCGGGCGGCGACGGCGAGCTGCGCGAACGTCTCCGCGTTCGACAAGAGCGTCGGCGCTCCGCCCACCCCGGCCTCGGAGGCGCGGACCTTGCGGCCCGGCGGCAGGGGCGGACCGCCGTCCGCCGAGCGGATCAGGGCGGAGGACTCCCCGGTCACCATCCGCACCGGATTGCGCTGCACACGCGCGCGTAGAGACGCGTTACGGCGGTTGGTCAGCCCCCGCTCGGCGAGCGCCGCCCGCATGGACGCCTCCGTGGAGTCCCGCGTCACGCCCACCACCAGCGTCCGCGCGCCCAGCGCCTCGGCGGCCAGCAGCGCGCCGTCCAGGACGAGGTGCGGGGCGCGGTTGAGCAGGACGGTGTCCTTGCGGCACGCCGGTTCGTCCTCGCTGCCGTTGACCACGACGACGGGACGCACCCCGCGCCGGATCGCGGACTCGGCGACCGCCCGCAGCTTCTCGGCGAACGGGAAACCCGCGCCGCCCCTGCCGCGCAGCGCCACCGCCTGCGCCAGCCGGGCCAGCCGCTCGCCCGGCACCGGTTCCAGCGGGCCGTGCACCTTCAGATGCAGGGACAGGTCGAGCCGCTCGACCAGGTCGAAGCCGGCGGTGAGCTGCGGAAGCCCCACCACGCGCACCTCCGGGACGTCCGGCAGCGCGCCGCTCACTCGGCGCCTCCGTGCGGTGCGGCGGGCCACGGCTCTCCCGAGGCGGGCGGGTGGAAGGGCGCGGGCGGTGGCGCGTCGGGGGCGGGGTGCTCGTACGCGGGCGTCACGGTGTTCACCGGAGGGGGTACGGGAGCGGGGGGTGCGGTGTTCAACGGGGCGGGGTGGCGGTGGGCTGTCTCTTGGCCGGCGGGGCTCTGGCGTGCGGGGCTCTGGCGTGCGGGGTTTCGGTGGGCGGACACGGCTCGGTAGGCGGCGGCGAAGCCGTGGGCGGGGCGGGTACGCGCGCGTGCCGGTGCGGTGGCCGGGGCAGTGGCCGGGGCGTTCGGCGGGGGTGGCGGCGCCGGGGCCGGGACGCGGGGGCGGTCGAGCGCGGCGAGGAGGCGGGCGGCGACCGTGCGCTTGACCGGCGGCGGCGCGGCCCGCAGGGCGATCGCCCCGGCGACGGCCGCCAGGCACAGCCCGTACAGGACGACCACGTACGCCTTGGGCTGGCGGCCCGCGTACAGGCCGTGCAGGAGGGCCAGGCACCACGCGGGGTGGGCCAGCATGTGCGTGGCGCGCCAGCGGGCCGCGAGGCGGGCGGGGGAGGCCATGGAGCTGCGCAGCGCGCCCGTGACGCCCGTGGCGACCATGAGCAGCCCCGCGAGCACCCCGAGCCCGATCAGGCCGTCCGCGCCCCGCACGCCCCCGCCGAACGGCACCAGGGCCGCCGCCGGGCTCACGTGCGCGAGCGCCAGTTTCACGCTGACGTGCAGCACGAGGAAGCCGAGCGAGCCGACCGCCGTGGCCCGGTGCACACCCTGGGCCAGCAGTCGCTGCCGCGAGGTGAGGAAGAGGCGGTCGGAGGCGACCAGGCCCCAGCCGACCGAGGCGGTGAGGGAGACCAGGCACAGCACCCCCGTGAGGAAGTCGAGGGCGGCCCTGAAGGCGTCGCCGCCGGCCGCCACGACCACCGGCGCGCACACCAGGGCCGCCGCGCTCGTCACCCCCGTCACGGCGCGTCGGCCACGCCCTGGCGGGCGCCAACTACGCGGCGTGCGCGGGGAGTTCAGGGCATGAGGAGTGCGAGGGTGCATGGGGGCGGCTCCGAGGGTTCGGCACAGGGGACCCACTGGCCCCGCACTCTAGGTCGGCGCATACCAGGCGGTACGAGGTTTGCCGCATCCGGCCGCAGGGCGGGGGCGTACTGCTATGCGCGTTGCCCCGGTAGCGTCCGGTACGCCGGGTAACCACGCGCGCGTAGCGGGCCGCGGGCAAGCCCGTCGCGGCCCGCGCGGGGCCTGCGGTACCCTGACGCCATGCGTGCCGTACGCCTCCTGCTTAGCGAGCCGCGCTGATCAGTCCCGACCCGCCCCAGGGCGTGAGGTCGGCATCGGCGCGGCGTCCCCTCCTGTGCGAGGGGCTTTTTCATTTCGGCAGAGGCCGCTGGCAGAGACGATCGATGGAGCTTTGAGGATCATGAGCGAGACGAACACCGCCGCCGCTTCCGAGGCGGCGGTCGCGCCGCACCGCTACACGGCGGCCATGGCCGCCGACATCGAGGCACGCTGGCAGGACTTCTGGGACGCCGAGGGCACCTACGAGGCGCCGAACCCGAGCGGCGACCTGGCGGGCGACGCGGAGGTCGCGGCCCGCCCCAAGAAGTTCGTCATGGACATGTTCCCGTACCCCTCGGGTGCGGGCCTGCACGTCGGCCACCCGCTGGGCTACATCGCCACGGACGTCTACGCGCGCTTCCAGCGCATGACCGGGCACAACGTGCTGCACACCCTGGGCTTCGACGCGTTCGGCCTGCCCGCCGAGCAGTACGCCGTGCAGACGGGCACCCACCCGCGCACGTCGACCGAGGCCAACATGGAGAACATGAAGGCGCAGCTGCGCCGCCTGGGCCTCGGCCACGACAAGCGCCGGTCGTTCGCCACGATCGACCCGGAGTACTACAAGTGGACGCAGTGGATCTTCCTGCAGATCTTCAACTCCTGGTACGACGACGAGCTGAAGAAGGCCCGTCCGATCGCCGAGCTGGTCCAGCAGTTCGAGACCGGTGAGCGTGCCGTCCCCGGCGGCCGCGCCTGGTCCGAGCTGACCGCCGCCGAGCGCGCCGACCTGCTGGGCGAATACCGCCTGGCGTACGCCTCCGACGCGCCCGTCAACTGGGCGCCGGGCCTGGGCACCGTCCTGGCCAACGAGGAGGTCACCGCCGACGGCCGCTCCGAGCGCGGCAACTTCCCCGTCTTCAAGGCCAAGCTGCGCCAGTGGAACATGCGGATCACCGCGTACGCGGACCGCCTGCTGGACGACCTGGACGGCCTGGACTGGCCCGAGGCGATCAAGCTGCAGCAGCGCAACTGGATCGGCCGCTCCGAGGGCGCCCGCATCGACTTCGGCTTCGACGGCTCCGACGACGTCATCACGGTCTTCTCCACCCGCCAGGACACCCTGTTCGGCGCCACCTACATGGTCCTGGCGCCCGAGCACGAGCTGGTCGAGAAGATCACGCCCGACGCCTGGCCCGAGGGCACCCACGAGGTGTGGACCGGCGGCCACGCCACCCCCGCCGAGGCCGTCGTCGCCTACCGCAAGCAGGCCGCCGCCAAGTCGGACGTCGAGCGCCAGGCCGACGCCAAGGAGAAGACCGGCGTCTTCACGGGCGCGTACGCGACGAACCCGGTCAGCGGCGAGCAGGTCCCCGTCTTCATCGCGGACTACGTCCTGATGGGCTACGGCACCGGCGCGATCATGGCCGTCCCCGCGCACGACGCCCGCGACTTCGCCTTCGCGCGCGCCTTCGAGCTGCCGATGCGCTGCGTCGTCCAGCCCACCGACGAGCGCGGCACCGACCCGGCGGCCTGGGACGACGCGTTCATCGCGGCCGACGCGACGCTGGTGAACTCGGCGAACGACGAGATCGCCCTGGACGGCCTGGGCGTCGCCGACGCCAAGGCCCGCATGACCGAGTGGCTGGAGCGCAAGGGCATCGGCCACGGCACGGTCAACTTCCGGCTGCGTGACTGGCTGTTCAGCCGCCAGCGCTACTGGGGCGAGCCCTTCCCGATCGTCTACGACGAGGACGGCATCGCCCACCCGCTGCCCGAGTCGATGCTGCCGCTGGAGCTGCCCGAGGTCGAGGACTACAGCCCGCGCACCTTCGACCCGGACGACGCGGACACGCAGCCCGAGACGCCGCTGTCGCGCAACGAGGACTGGGTGAACGTCACCCTGGACCTGGGCGACGGCCCCAAGAAGTACCGCCGCGAGACCAACACCATGCCCAACTGGGCCGGCTCCTGCTGGTACGAGCTGCGCTACCTGGACCCGCACAACGACGAGAAGCTGGTCGACCCGGCCGTCGAGCAGTACTGGATGGGCCCGCGCGAGGGCATGCCCACCGGCGGCGTCGACCTGTACGTCGGCGGCGCCGAGCACGCCGTGCTGCACCTGCTGTACGCGCGCTTCTGGTCGAAGGTGCTGTTCGACCTGGGCCACATCTCGTCGGCCGAGCCGTTCCACAAGCTGTTCAACCAGGGCATGATCCAGGCGTACGTGTACCGCGACGCGCGCGGCATCGCCGTACCGGCCGCCGAGGTGGAGGAGCGCGACGGCGCGTACTACTACCAGGGCGAGAAGGTCTCCCGGCTGCTGGGCAAGATGGGCAAGTCCCTGAAGAACGCGGTCACGCCCGACGAGATCTGCTCCGAGTACGGCGCGGACACGCTGCGCCTGTACGAGATGGCGATGGGCCCGCTGGACGTGTCGCGGCCGTGGGACACGCGCGCGGTGGTCGGCCAGTTCCGGCTGTTGCAGCGCATGTGGCGCAACATCGTCGACGAGTCGACCGGTGAGGTCACCGTCGCGGACGTGCCCGAGTCGGAGATCGACGTGGACACCCTGCGCGCCCTGCACAAGGCCGTCGACGGCGTGCGCGGCGACCTGGAGGGCATGCGGTTCAACACCGCCATCGCCAAGGTCACCGAGCTGAACAACCACCTGGTGAAGTCGTACGCGGGCGGCTCCCTGCCGCGTTCGGTCGCCGAGCGCCTGGTGCTGCTGGTCGCGCCGCTGGCCCCGCACATCGCCGAGGAGCTGTGGCGCCGCCTGGGCCACACCGACTCCGTCGTCCACCAGGACTTCCCCGTCGCCGACCCCGCGTACGTCGTCGACGAGTCCGTCACCTGCGTCGTGCAGGTCAAGGGCAAGGTCAAGGCGCGCCTGGAGGTGTCCCCCTCGATCTCCGACGAGGAGCTGGAGAAGGTCGCCCTGGCCGACGAGAAGGTCGTCGCCGCGCTGGACGGCGCCGGCATCCGCAAGGTGATCGTGCGGGCGCCGAAGCTGGTGAACATCGTGCCTGCGTGATCGTGCCTGCGTAGGCCTGCGTAATGGTGCCTGCGTGACGCACTCAGGGTTGTTCCCTACGGGCAGGTTGGGGGTTCCGATGGAACCCTCAGCCTGCCCGTTCCGTTTACGGTGGAGAGGGCGGGCGCGAGAGGCGCCGACGGGGCTGGATCGACGAATCGGAGGAGCGCCGTGGAAGCTGTGCTGGTGATCGTGGCGCTGATCTTCATCGCGTTCGTCGCGCTGGGCGCGTACGCGACGGTGAAGGCCGTCGGCGCCGCCAAGCGCTGCGTGGACCGCACGGTGGCGCAGGCGCGCAGAACCGTCGAGGACACCACGCTGCGCGCCAAGAGCTACCAGATGGGCCCGGCGAGCGAACTGGCACAGTTGCGGCTCGGACTGCGCACGTCGATGCGGGCCACGCAGGACGCGCTGCACGCGCGCGTGGGCGACGATCCGACACTGAAGGAGTCCCTCGGCCTGTTCGAGCGGCTCAGCGCCCACGGCCACGAGGTGGACGCCGAACTGAAGCGGCTGGAGAGCGAGCCGGACAAGGGCCATGTGCGGGACGCCCTGCCCGAGCTGCGCGCCCGTACGCACCAGATCACGGCGTCGGCGGACGCGCTGCGGCACGCGGCGCGGGACCGGGCCGGGCAGTTCCAGCGCGAGGACCTCGACGCGCTCAGCCTCCAGATCGACCTGGAGGCGGGGGCGCTGCGGCACTGGACGACGGAGCCGGGGCCGGCGGCGTCGGCGGGCCACTCCGGGGGTTCGGCCGGTGTCTCCGGCGCGGGGGTGCAGGGCCACTCGGGGCGGGAGCAGGCGCGGCCCGCGATCACGCCGCCCGGGGTGCGGCCGGTCTACCCGTGGCAGAAGAACGTCCGTCCGGAGAGCACGACTTGAGCGGCGCCTGACCTGATCGGGCACCTCGGTACGCGTACGCGCGCGGGGGCCGGGCTGCCGCACGGCGGCCCCGGCGGGTAACCTCCGGTGCATGTCCCGCCATGTCGCTATCGTCACCGATTCCACGGCCTACCTGCCGCAGCGGACGATGGAGCGCCACGGCATCACGGCGGTGCCGCTGACCGTGGTCCTGGGCGACCAGGCGCTCGAAGAGGGCACGGAGATCTCCGCCCGCTCGGTCGCCGAGGCGCTGCGCAAGCGCCGGCCGGTGACGACGTCGAGACCGAGCCCCGAGCAGTTCGCGCGGACCTACCGCGAGGCCGCCGAGTCCGGCGCCACCGGAATCGTCTCCCTGCACCTGTCCGCCGAGATCTCCGGTACGTACGACGCCGCCGTGCTCGCCGCCAAGGAGGCGCCGGTGCCGGTCCGCGTCGTCGACACCGGCATGGTGGCGATGGCGCTCGGCTTCTGCGCGCTGACGGCGGCGGAGACGGCGGAGGCCGGCGGCACCGTCGACGAGGCGGTGGCGGCGGCGGAGAAGCGGGCCGCCGGGACCAGCGCCTTCTTCTACGTCGACACCCTGGACTATCTGCGCCGGGGCGGCCGGATCGGCGCGGCGCAGGCCCTGCTCGGCTCCGCGCTCGCGGTCAAGCCCCTGCTGCGGCTCGAAGGCGGTCGCATCGAGCCGCTGGAGAAGGTCCGTACGGCGTCTAAGGCCATCGCCCGGTTGCAGGAGATCGTCGCCGAACGGGCGGGCGACCAGCCGGTCGACATCGCCGTCCACCATCTCGCCGCCCCCGAGCGCGCCGAGGCGCTGGCGGAGTGGCTGCGGGAGCGGGTGCCGGGGCTCGGGGAGTTGCACGTCAGTGAGGTCGGGGCGGTGATCGGGGCGCATACCGGGCCCGGGTTGCTTGGGGTCGTGGTGTCGGCCCGGCCGTGAGGGGCGAGTTCTCTGCGAGGGGCGGGCTCTCGTTGAGGGGCCGTGTTTTCGGTGAGGGGCGTGCTCCCGGGTAGGGGCGGGTTCTCGGGTAGGGCCTTGTCTTTCGTGGGGGTGTTCGCTCGTACGGGTGACGGAGTTATCCACAACTATGGGGTTTTCCCCGGGAATTGACCAAGATCCACTTGTTGGTCCGGGGGCGCCTACCGTCACGGGCATGGCACTTCGATCACTGTCCCGGACAGCACAGGCATCCAGCGGGCCCGGACGCGGCCCGCGCTCCGACATCCGTACGCGCACTCGGCGCCGGCTCCGTCCCGCGCCTCCTCGGCACCGCCCCGGCCCCGGCCCTTCGGCGCGGCTGCGGCCCCGGTCCCGGCCGCGGGCGGCGCCCGGCTGGGACGCGGGGGCGGGCGCCGAGGGGGAGCGGTTGCGGCTGCGGGCGGAGGCGTTGTTCGCGCCGCCGGGTGGGAGTGCGGGTGCGGGGGCTTCTTTCGGGCCGGGTGCTCCGGTGCCGTCTGCTGTCTTGGCTCCGGAGGGGGCGGTCGCGTCGGTGCCGGGGGAGGCGCCGGTGCCGGGGGCTTCGGCTTCGGTCCCGGAGGGAGCCGGTGCGGGCCGCGCTTCGTGGAGGGCTCGGGCCGGGCTCGCCTTACGGGATCGGCTGCCGCTGTGGGTGCAGTCCCGGTGCGGGATCGAGCGGCGGGGTGCGATCGCGCTGGCGCTGCTGGTCGTGGTCGTGGCCCTGTTCGCCGTGCAGCACTTCTGGGCGGGGCGTACCCAGCCGGTGCGGGCGCCGGAAGTGGTGCGGGCGGGTTCCGGCCCCGGGGAGGGCGAGGCAGGTGCGGGCGGTTCCGGCGCGGAGGGCGCGGGCCGGGACGGGCGGCCGGCGGGGGCCGGGGCGTCGCCGGGGGTGAGCGCGCCGGGAGCGGCGGCCGGTGCCGCGCAGGGGGCTGCTGCCGGGGGCGTGGTCGTCGTGGACGTCGGCGGGAAGGTGCGGCGGCCCGGGGTCCAGCGGTTGCCGAGCGGCGCCCGGGTGGCCGACGCCCTGCGCGCGGCCGGGGGCGTGCGGCCCGGCACCGACCTGGCCGGCCTCAACCGCGCCCGCCTGGTGATGGACGGCGAGCAGATCCTCGTGGGGGAGAAACCGGCGCCGGTTCCCGGGCCGGCTGGGGGCGCGGTGAGCGGCGGTGCGGCTGCCGGGGCTGCGGGTCCGGGGGGAGCGGGGCCGGGTGGATCGGGGTCCGGGGGCGCTGCGGCCGGGGGCGTGATCCCGCTGAACACGGCGACCTTGCAGCAACTCGACACACTGCCCGGGGTCGGCCCGGTGCTGGCCCAGCACATCATCGACTACCGCACGGAACACGGGGGATTCCGCTCGATCGACGAACTCCGCGAGGTCAACGGCATCGGCGACCGCCGCTTCGAGGACCTGCGAAAGCTCGTGCAGCCATGAGGGGCGTACGCGCGCGGGAGCGGGCGCCCGGGGCGGACGCCGGAGCCGGTGCGGACGCCGGGCCCGGCGGGGAGGCCAGGCCCGGCGGGGAAGCGTCGGCGGCAGGCAGGGCGGGCCTCCCGCCGGAACCGTCCGCACCGCTGGAGCCGCCGGAACCGCCCGAACCGCTGAAGCCGTCCGAACCGCCGGAACCGTCCCAACCGCCGGAGCCCTCCGAGCCGCTGGATCTGCGGCTGGTCGCGCCCGCGCTGGCGGCCTGGGCGACGGCGGCCGTGGCCCTGACGGCGCCCGGATGGACGGCGGCGGTCGTGGCGGTGGCGTGCCTGGTGCTCGGCGCGGCGCTGCTCACGACGGCCCGCACCAGCGGCGCGCGCTCCGGCGGGAGAGCCTGGCGGCGCCCCTCGGTCGCCGTGCTGCTGCTCTGTGTCGGGGCGTCGGCGGCCTCCGCCGGGCTGCACGGGGCGGACCTGCGCCGAGGCCCCCTGCCGGAACTCGCCGGGCGGTACGCGCGCATCGGCGCCGAGGTGGAAGTCACCGCCGACCCCCGCCTCAGCAAGCCCCGGATCAGCGGGGATCACGCGGCGCCGAGTGTCGTGGTCGTGGAGGCGGAGGTGGTACGGGTGACGGCGAGCGACGGGACGGACGCCCGCACGCGCACCCCGGTCCTCGTCCTCGTCGACGCGGCCCGCGCCCGGGGCCCTGGGGGCGGGTCAGTAAAGGCGTGGCTGGCGCTGCTGCCGAGTACGCGGCTGCGGGTGACGGGCTCGCTCGCGCCACCGCTGTCGGGCGGGGACCGGGTCGCGGCGGTGCTGCGGGCGGAGCGGGGCGCGCCGCCGCACGTCATCGGCGGGCCGAGCGGGGCCCAGCGGTTCGCCGGGCGGCTGCGCGCGGGGCTGCGGGAGGCGACGGACGGACTGCCGTCGGACGCGCGGGCGCTGCTGCCCGGCCTGGTCATCGGGGACACGGCCCGGGTGTCGCCCGACCTGCACGCGGCGTTCCAGGCGACGGACCTCCTGCACCTCATGGCCGTGAGCGGGGCGAACTTCACGTTGCTGCTCGCCCTGTTGATCGGGCCGGCGGGGACGGCTCATCTCGCCGAGCGGCGCGGCCTCGCACCCCGCATCGGGCTGTCGCTGCGGATGACGGCTCTCGGCGGCGGGCTGCTCACCCTGGGGTTCGTGGTGGTGTGCCGGCCCGAGCCGAGCGTGCTGCGCGCGGCGGCGTGCGGGGCGGTCGCGCTGCTGGCCGTGGCGACCGGGCGCCGCAGATCACTCGTCCCCGCGCTGGCCACGGTGGTCCTGCTCCTGGTCCTCTACGACCCGTGGCTGGCCCGGAGTTACGGGTTCCTGCTGTCCGTCCTCGCCACCGGGGCCCTGCTGACGCTGGCGCCCAGATGGAGCGCGGCGCTGCGCGGGCGCGGGGTGCCGGAGCGGTGGGCGCAGGCGCTCGGCGCGGCGGCCGCGGCGCAGGCGGTGTGCGCGCCGGTCGTCGCCGTGCTGGCGGCGCGGGTGAGTCTGGTGGCGGTGCCGTGCAACTTGCTGGCGGAGTTCGCCGTGGGGCCCGCCACCGTGCTCGGGTTCGCGGCGCTGGCGGCGGCGCCCGTGGCGATGCCGGTGGCGAAGGGGCTGGCCTGGTGCGGGAGTTGGCCCGCCGGTTGGATCGCCGACATCGCCCGCACCGGCGCGGCCCTGCCGGGCAGCGGGGTGGACTGGCCGGGCGGCTGGTCCGGCGGGGCGCTGCTCGCGCTCGGCACGGTGGTGGTCGTCGTCGGAGGGCGCCGGGTGATCAGGTCGCCGTGGCTGACGGGGTGTTGCGTGCTGGCGTTGCTCCTGGTGGTGGTGCGTCCACCGCCGCTGACCCGGGTCATCACGGGCTGGCCGCCGCCCGGTTGGCGGCTCGTGATGTGCGACGTAGGGCAGGGGGACGCGCTGGTCCTGGCTGCCGGGCCGGGCGCCGGGGTGGTGGTGGACGCGGGCCCCGACCCGGTGCTGGTGGACCGGTGCCTGCGGTCGCTCGGGATCAGCGAGGTGCCGTTGGTGCTGCTCACGCACTTCCACGCGGATCATGTGGCGGGCCTGTCCGGGGTGTTGCGGGGGCGGCGGGTCGGCGCGATCGAGACGACGGGGTTCGCGCGGCCGGCCGAGCAGGTGGCGCTTGTCCGGGCGCTCGCGGCCGGCGCCGGGGTGCCGATGGTGACCGCGGTGGCGGGGGAGCGGCGCCGGGCGGGGCCGTTGGACTGGCGGGTGCTGTGGCCGCCGCCACGCCCGGCGCCGGACCCGGACGGGCCCAACGACGCGAGCGTCACCCTGCTCGTGCGCGTCGCCGGGCTGAGCCTGCTGCTCCTCGGCGACCTGGAACCGGCCGCCCAGCGCGCCCTGGCGCGGACCCCGGCGGGGGCGGCGCTCGCGGGGGTGGACGTGGTGAAGGTGGCGCACCACGGTTCCGCGTACCAGGACCCGGAGCTGCTGCGGCGGCTGGCGCCCCGGCTCGCCTTGATCTCAGTGGGCGCCGACAACCCGTACGGGCATCCGGCGCCGAGGACGACGCGAGCGTTGAGCGCGGGCGGGGCGGCGGTGCTGCGGACGGACCGGGACGGCGCGGTCGCGGTGGTGACGGACGGGAGGGGGCGGCTGGAAGTGGCGCGTAACGGCCCCTGATCCGGCGGCGCCACCGGCCCGTACGAGCGGGGGCAGGGGCGCGCACGACGACCAGGCCCGGGCGGACGGTGAGGGCGGGGCGCTTCGGGCGGGCGCGGCCTGAGCGCTGCGGCCGGGGAGAGGCCACTCGGACCCCGCCCTCGCTACCGCCGAGTAGAAATGCCGCTGAGCTGGCGAAACAGGAACCGGAAGGGGGAATTCGGCACAGGCGCGGGCAGGGTCGCCCCTTCCTCGCCATTCCCGTGATGTGGGCTCGTGTTGCCTCGAAAGCCGCAACGGTGGTCGAATGCTTCTTCGTTCATCAGGCAACGGAAATCGTCACAGCGCACTGGGGTGGATGGGTCATGTTCGGCCGCTGGCTGGAAAACCGTACGAACCGGGCTCAACGGACAAGTCCCTTCTCGGGGTTGACGGTGCCCTCCGGTGCGGGAGTGCTCAGTTGCCGTGTCCTCGACCCGGTGAGCGAGCCGGTGCGCGGCGCCGAGCTGGCCGTCACCGACGCGATGGGCCGCAAGGTGCTCAGCGGGGGCGCCGACCCTTATGGCTCGTTCATGGCGGCGGTGCCGGCGGGGGAGTACCGGGTGGCGGTGTCGGCCGAGGGGTACGCGCCCTTCCACGGGGCGACGTCCGTCGCGGACAGCGGGCACGCGGCGCTCGGGGACCTCACGCTCCAGGTCGCCCCGCCGCCGCAGTTGCCCTCGGCCGGGGACTGGGAGATCGAGCCGACGCACTCCTCCATCGCCTTCACCGCGCGGCACATCGGTCTGGCGCGGATCCACGGCAGGTTCAACACGTTCGCGGGGGCGCTGCGGGTGGCCGAGCGGGTGGAGCAGTCGGCGATGCACGTGGTCATCGACGCGGCGTCCATCGACACGAACGTGAAGATGCGGGACGACCATCTGCGGTCGGCGGACTTCCTGGACGTGGAGCGGTTCCCGACGCTGGAGTTCTACAGCGACCGCTTCGTCCACAAGGGCGGCAGCCGCTGGGCGATCACCGGAGCGCTGTCGCTGCACGGCGTGACCCGTACGGTGACGCTGGACGCGGAGTACCTGGGGCTTGGCAACGGCATGGAGGGCGAGCAGCGGGTCGCCTGCCGCGCCACCGCCGAACTGCACCGCGACGACTTCACCGTGAGCTGGCAGACGATGCTCGCGCGCGGTATCGCCGCCGTCGGCTCCAGCGTCAGGATCGAGCTGGACGTGCAGATCGTGCCCAAGGGCTGACGCCGCCGCAGGCCCAGCGTGCCCGCAGCCCCGGCGCACCCGCAGGTCCGGCGTGCCCGCAGCCCCGGCGCACCCGTAGGCCAAGCGCACCCGTAGGTCCGGCGTAGCCGAAAATAGGGGCGTGAGCGATGTGAGACACGTACTGGTACTGCCCGACCGCGATGCCGCCGAGGAGGTCGCGCAGGCGTTGGGGGAGCGGTTCGGCGTCGCCGAGGAGCCGCAGCTCGTCCGGGACGCGCTCGCCGGGGAGGACGACGCCGAGGACGCGCAGTGGCTGGTCGTCGTGGAGGACGAGCGGGGGCGGCTCGACCCGGCGGAGCTCGACGAGTTCGCCGCCGAGTGGGAGGGCTGGCGCGAGGAGCCGTAGGGGCTCCGGCGGGCCTCGCGGCGGCTCGGGCGGCCCGGTTGTCAGTGGGGCGTGGGATGCTGGGCGCGATGGCCAGGAAGACTGCAAACGACGATCCGCTCGCCCCCGTCACCGTCGCGGTGGGCCAGGAGGACCTGCTGCTCGACCGCGCGGTGCAGCAGGTGGTGGCGGCGGCCCGTGCCGCCGACGCCGACACCGACGTGCGCGACCTCAGCTCGGACCAGCTCCAGCCCGGGACGCTGGCGGAGCTGACGAGCCCGTCGCTGTTCGCCGAGCGCAAGGTCGTCGTCGTGCGTAACGCGCAGGATCTGTCGGCGGACTCCGTCAAGGACGTCAAGGCGTACCTCGGCTCGCCCGTCGAGGAGATCACCCTCGTCCTGCTGCACGCGGGCGGCACCAAGGGCAAGGGCCTGCTCGACGCGGCCCGTAAGGCGGGGGCCCGTGAGGTCGCCTGCCCGAAGATGACCAAGCCGGCGGACCGGCTGGCGTTCGTCCGCACCGAGTTCCGGACGCTCGGGCGGTCCGCGACGCCGGAGGCGTGCCAGGCGCTCGTCGACGCCCTCGGCAGCGACCTGCGCGAGCTGGCGTCCGCCGTCACGCAGCTCGGGGCGGACATCGAGGGCACGATCGATGAGGCCGTCGTCGGGCGGTACTACACGGGCCGTGCCGAGGCGTCCAGCTTCACCGTCGCCGACCGGGCCGTCGAGGGGCGGGCCGCGGAGGCGCTGGAGGCGTTGCGCTGGTCGCTGGCGACGGGGGTGGCGCCGGTGCTCATCACGAGCGCGCTGGCGCAGGGCGTGCGGGCCATCGGCAAGCTGTCCTCCGCGCGCGGGGGGCGTCCCGCCGACCTCGCCCGCGAGCTGGGCATGCCGCCCTGGAAGATCGACCGCGTACGTCAGCAGATGCGGGGCTGGACCCCCGACGGGGTCTCCGTCGCACTCCGCGCGGTGGCCGAGGCGGACGCGGGCGTCAAGGGCGCGGGCGACGACCCGGAGTACGCCCTGGAGAAAGCGGTCGTCACCATCGCCCGAGCGGCCCGCTCCCGAGGCCGCTAGCACTCCGGGTGGCACTTCGCGTAGCACTCCGCGCGGAGGCAGGGAGATCGCCGGGCCCCGGCCCTCCCGAAAAAACCGCCCGCCCAAAGAACCGCCCCACCAAAAAACCCCGCTCCGAAGTGGAGCGGGGTTCTTCGGTGATGCTGGTGGTGGCCGGTACCCGCGTGGCGAACGCAGGCCGCGTACCGGCCGGGGTGCCGGAAGGGGGCGGATGAGAGAGGGCCCGCCCGGGTCCCGCCGACGTCAGATCAGGTCAGGTCAGACAGGGGTTCAGCCCTTGAGCGCGGCGACCTTCGAAGCAAGCGCCGACTTCTTGTTGGCGGCCTGGTTCTTGTGGATGACGCCCTTCGAGACGGCCTTGTCGAGCTGACGCGCGGCAGCGCGCTGGTACTCGGTGGCCTTCTCGACGTCACCCGCGGCAGCGGCCTCACGGGCCTTGCGGATCGAGGTCTTCAGGGAGGACTTGACGGCCTTGTTGCGCAGCCGCGCCTTCTCGTTGGTCTTGATCCGCTTGATCTGGGACTTGATGTTCGCCACGAAATGAGCCTTTGCAGGTTCAGGCACAGGGCCGCGAAGGTCCCGTACCGGTGATTTTCACTGGGTGTGTGCCTCGCGCTGAGAGGGCATGAGACACAGCCGCCCACACTACCAGCCGTGCTCCGAGCGGCCCAAACCGGTCGCAGTCCCGCCGCCGTGGGACCATGGAAGCTACGTATCGATCCCAACCGAGGCCGACCTGAGGCAAGGCGCCTCAAGAGACAGGACCCTGCGTGCCCGCGACCCCTAACAATGTGCCCGAGCCGAGCCGTACCGACCCGGCTCTGATCCGCAACTTCTGCATCATCGCGCACATCGACCACGGCAAGTCCACGCTCGCCGACCGCATGCTCCAGCTGACGGGAGTGGTCGAGCAGCGGCAGATGCGTGCTCAGTACCTCGACCGGATGGACATCGAGCGTGAGCGCGGCATCACGATCAAGTCCCAGGCGGTGCGGCTGCCCTGGGCCCCGTCCGAGGGGCCGAAAGCGGGCGCGACCCACATCCTCAACATGATCGACACCCCCGGTCACGTGGACTTCACGTACGAGGTGTCGCGCTCGCTCGCCGCGTGCGAGGGGACGGTCCTGCTCGTCGACGCCGCCCAGGGCATCGAGGCCCAGACCCTCGCCAACCTGTACCTGGCGATGGAGAACGACCTCCAGATCATCCCCGTACTGAACAAGATCGACCTGCCGGCGGCGCAGCCCGAGAAGTTCTCCGAGGAGCTGGCCAACCTCGTCGGGTGCCAGCCGGAGGACGTGCTGAAGGTCTCCGCGAAGACCGGCATGGGCGTCGAGACGCTGCTCGACCGCGTCGTCGAGCAGATCCCCGCCCCGGTCGGCGTCCAGGACGCGCCCGCCCGCGCGATGATCTTCGACTCGGTGTACGACTCGTACCGCGGTGTCGTCACGTACGTCCGTGTCATCGACGGCCAGCTCAACAAGCGCGAGCGGATCCGGATGATGTCCACCGGCGCCACGCACGAGCTGCTGGAGATCGGGACGAACTCGCCGGAGATGCTGCCCGCCGACGGGCTCGGCGTCGGCGAGGTCGGCTATCTGATCACCGGCGTGAAGGACGTGCGCCAGTCCAAGGTCGGTGACACGATCACCAGCCAGCACAAGGGCGCCGAAGAGGCACTCGGCGGGTACAAGGACCCCAAGCCGATGGTCTTCTCCGGCCTGTACCCGCTGGACGGCTCGGACTACCCGGAGCTGCGCGACGCGCTCGACAAGCTCCAGCTCAACGACGCCGCCCTGGTCTACGAGCCGGAGACGTCCGCCGCGCTCGGCTTCGGCTTCCGCGTCGGCTTCCTCGGCCTGCTCCACCTCGACGTGATCCGCGAGCGCCTGGAGCGCGAGTTCGGCCTCGACCTGATCGCCACCGCCCCCAACGTGGTCTACCGCGTGCTCATGGAGGACGGCACCGAGCACACGGTGACCAACCCGAGCGAGTTCCCCGAGGGCAAGATCGCCGAGGTGTACGAGCCGGTCGTACGGGCCACCATCCTCGCGCCCAGCGAGTTCATCGGCGCGATCATGGAGCTGTGCCAGACCCGGCGCGGTGTGCTGCTCGGCATGGACTACCTCTCCGAGGACCGCGTCGAGATCCGCTACACGCTGCCGCTCGCGGAGATCGTCTTCGACTTCTTCGACCAGCTCAAGTCCAAGACTCGCGGCTACGCCTCGCTCGACTACGAGCCCACGGGCGAGCAGACCGCGCACCTGGTCAAGGTCGACATCCTGCTGCACGGCGACAAGGTCGACGCCTTCTCCGCGATCACCCATCGCGACCAGGCGTACGCGTACGGGGTGCGGCTCGTCGCCAAGCTGCGCGAGCTGATCCCGCGCCAGGCGTTCGAGGTGCCCATCCAGGCCGCCATCGGCTCTCGCGTCATCGCCCGCGAGACGATCCGCGCGATCCGCAAGGACGTCCTCGCCAAGTGCTACGGCGGCGACATCTCCCGTAAGCGCAAGCTCCTGGAGAAGCAGAAGGAGGGCAAGAAGCGCATGAAGATGGTCGGCTCCGTCGAGGTGCCGCAGGAAGCCTTCATCGCGGTGCTCTCCAGCGACGACGGCGGCGGCTCCAAGGGCAAGAAGTAGTCCGGAGGCGGTCGCACGGACCGTACGGATCGTTCGGGGCGGTGGGCCCGGCGCGCACAGGCGTGTCGGGCCCACGGCTTTTGTGCGGGGTGTGTGTGGGCGGCGCCGTTCGGGGCAGGGCCCCGGGGAGCCCCAGGGAAGTCGAGTGCCGGAGCCCCTTACGCGGCGGGCGAGCGCGCCTTACCCTGATCACTGCTCGATGGTTACTCGCCAGTTAAACAAGCCGCGCTGTCGCGGGCCCCGGAGGACGTCGTGAGCGACACACAGACCCTGATCGAGAACCGGCCGCCGTCCGTGGCGTCCCTCTTCCTGGAGCGCGTGGCCGCGACCCCGGACGCCGAGGCCTACCGCTACCCGGTGCCCGCCGCCTCCGGCGAGGGCGCCGACGAGTGGAAGTCGCTGAGCTGGGCCGAGGCCGCCCGCCGGGTCTACGCGATCGCCGCCGGTCTGGTGGAGCTGGGCATCGAGGCCGAGCAGCGGGTCGCGCTCGCCTCCTCCACCCGCGTCGAGTGGATCCTCGCCGACCTCGGCATCATGTGCGCGGGCGCCGCCACCACCACGGTCTACCCGCAGACCAACGCCGAGGAGTCCGCGTTCATCCTGTCGGACTCCTCCTCCAAGGTGCTCGTCGCCGAGGACGCCGCCCAGCTCGCCAAGGCCCGCGCGCGCCGCGCCGACCTGCCCGAGCTGCGCCATGTCGTCGTCATCGACGCGGCCGGCGTCGAGCCCGACCCCACCGACCCCGAAGGCTGGCTGCTGACCCTCGCGGAGCTGGAGGAGCGCGGCGCCGCCTACCTGGAGAAGAACCCCGGGGTGGTCAAGGAGCGGGTCGCCGCGATCCAGAAGGACCAGCTCGCCACCCTCATCTACACCTCCGGCACCACCGGCCGCCCCAAGGGCGTGCGCCTGCCGCACGACAACTGGTCGTACATGGCCCGCGCCATCGCCGCGACCGGGCTCGTCGGCCCGGACGACGTGCAGTACCTGTGGCTGCCGCTCGCCCACGTCTTCGGCAAGGTCCTCACCAGCGGCCAGATCGAGGTCGGGCACGTCACCGCCGTCGACGGCCGTGTCGACAAGATCATCGAGAACCTGCCGGTGGTGCAGCCCACGTACATGGCGGCCGTGCCGCGCATCTTCGAGAAGGTCTACAACGGTGTCGCCGCCAAGGCCCGCGCGGGCGGCAACGCCAAGTACAAGATCTTCCAGTGGGCGGCCGGCGTCGCCCGCGAGTACGCCAAGGTCACCCAGGACAACTTCCGGCGCACCGGCGTCGCCTCCGCGCCCTTCGCGCTCGCCTCGAAGCACAAGGTCGCCGACGCCCTCGTCTACAGCAAGCTGCGCGAGGCGTTCGGCGGGCGGCTGCGCGCCTGCATCTCCGGCTCCGCCGCCCTCGCGCCCGACATCGGCTACTTCTTCGCGGGCGCCGGCGTGCACATCCTGGAGGGGTACGGGCTGACCGAGTCGTCGGCGGCGTCCTTCGTCAACCCCGGCGAGGCGTACCGCACGGGCACCGTCGGCAAGCCGCTGCCCGGCACCGAGGTCCGCATCGCGGACGACGGCGAGATCCTGCTGCGCGGACCCGGCATCATGGAGGGCTACCACGGGCTGCCCGACAAGACCGCCGAAGTGCTGGAGTCCGACGGCTGGTTCCACACCGGGGACATCGGTGAGCTGTCCGTCGACGGTTATCTGCGCATCACCGACCGCAAGAAGGACCTCATCAAGACCTCCGGCGGCAAGTACATCGCGCCCGCCGAGGTCGAGGGCCAGTTCAAGGCCGTGTGCCCGTACGTGTCGAACATCCTCGTGCACGGCGCCGACCGGAACTTCTGCACCGCGCTCATCGCCCTGGACGAGCCCGCGATCCTCGACTGGGCCAAGGACAACGGCCTGGAGGGCAAGTCGTACGCCGAGGTCGTCGCCGCGCCCGCGACGGTCGCCCTCGTGGACGGCTATGTGCGGGAGCTGAACCAGGGCCTCCAGCGCTGGCAGACCATCAAGAAGTTCAAGCTGCTCCCGCGTGACCTGGACATCGAGCATGGTGAGCTGACCCCGAGCCTCAAGCTGAAGCGGCCGGTTGTCGAGCGTGAGTACAAGGATCTTCTGGACGACATGTACGCGGGCACGCGGGAGGGCTGAGCGCCGGGCGGCGGTACGGGAGTTCCGGGCGCCGTTAGGGGGGGTGGGTGGCTCCGGCCGGTGGGTATCCTCGGCTCGCGTCGTGGCTGGTCGCGCAGTTCCCCGCGCCCCTGGGTGAGTGGGTGGCTCTGCCGGTGGGTTTCCTCGACTTTCGTCGTGGTTGCTCGCGCAGTTCCCCGCGCCCCTGTCGGGGCGACTGCGTCGCCACCTCCTCCCGGGCCCCTGGAGGGGCGACTACCGTCGCCGGCTCCTCCCGGGCCCCGATAGGGGCGCGGGGAACTGCGCAACGTTCAGGTCAGCGGGCCGGGGCCCCCGTACCGTCGGTCACTCACTCGCCGGGGGCGGCCCGTTCCTCGGCCGGGGTCAGCAGGTCGCAGACGACCGTGAGCAACTGCTCGACGTCCACGGGCTTCGGCACGTAGTCGTTGGCGCCCTGGGCGATGGACTTCTCGCGGTCGCCGGGCATCGCCTTCGCGGTCAGCGCCACGATCGGCAGCCCCGCCCACCGGGGCGTCGAGCGGATCACGGAGATCGTCTCGTAACCGTCCATCTCGGGCATCATGATGTCCATCAGGACCAGCTCGACGTCCGGGTGGCGCTCCAGCGTCTCGATGCCCTCCCGCCCGTTCTCCGCGTACAGGACGGCCATGCCGACGCGGCCGAGGACATGCGTCAGGGCGAACACGTTGCGGACGTCGTCGTCGATGATGAGGACGCGGCGGCCCGGCAGCACCCGCCCGGCGAGCCCGGACTGCCACCGCTCCAGCTTCGCGGGGACCGGCCAGGCGTCCTCCTGCTCGTGCGGCGTGTACGACTCCGGGGGCCCCGCCTGCGGATCGGGCGGCAGGAACGCCGGGTCGGGCGCCACCGCGGCGATCTCCGGCACCGCCTCCGGGGCCGGCTCGTGCCCCGGGTACACCACGGGCAGGTACAGCGTGAACGTCGAGCCGACGCCCGGCTCGCTCTCCGCGACGATCCGCCCGCCGAGCAGCCCGGCGAGTTCCCGGCTGATGGACAGGCCGAGCCCGGTGCCGCCGTACTTGCGGTTGGTGGTGCCGTCGGCCTGCTGGAACGCCTCGAAGATGACGGGCAGCTTGTCGCGGGCGATGCCGATGCCGGTGTCGGAGACCGCGAACGCGATCAGGTGCTCACCGCCGCGCACGTACTCGTGCTCCGCGTCCCGCACGCGCCGCACCCGCAGCTCCACCTTGCCGCTCGCGGTGAACTTGATCGCGTTGGACAGCAGGTTGCGCAGGATCTGCTGGATGCGCTGCTCGTCGGAGAACACCTCGCGCGGCACCTCCTCGCCGACCGCCACCTCGAAGGCGAGCCCCCGGTCCAGCGTGATCGGGCGGAACGTGGCGTGGACGTAGTCGAGCAGCTTGATCAGCGGCAGCTTCTTGGGGCGTACGTCCATGCGGCCCGCCTCGATCTTCGACAGGTCGAGGATGTCGTTGATGAGCTGGAGCAGGTCGGAGCCGGAGCGGTGGATCGTCGTGGCGAACTGCACCTCCTGCTCGTTGAGATGGCCGTCCGGGTTGTCGGAGAGCAGCCGGGCGAGGATGAGCAGCGAGTTCAGCGGGGTGCGCAGCTCGTGCGACATGTTGGCCAGGAACTCGGACTTGTACTGCGAACTCGTCGCCAGGAGAGCCGCCTTCTCCTCCAGCTCCGCGTTCGAGCGCTGCAACTCGGCCTGCTGGCGCTGGAGTTCGTCCGAGCGCTCCTGGAGCTGGGTGGCGAGGCGCTGGGACTCGCCGAGCAGCGACTCCGTACGGGAGTTGGCGATGATGGTGTTGATCGCCACGCCGATGGTGTTGACGAACTGGTCGAAGAAGGCCAGGTGGACATCGGAGAACCGGGAGAACGAGGCGAGTTCGATGACGCCGAGCAGCTTGTCCTCGAAGAGGATCGGGATGATGACGACCGACGCGGGCGCCGCCTCCCCGAGCCCGCTGTTGATCTTGATGTAGTCCGGCGGGGCGTCCTCGACCAGGATGCGCTTCTTCTCCAGCGCCGCCTGCCGCACCAGCCCGTGCACCGGCATGCCGCCCGTGTCGACGACCGACGCGGCGGCCGATCCGTACCCCGCGATGTAGGCGAGGCCCTTCGCCGGGATCGCCGTACGGATCGGGGTGCCGTCCTCGTCGGGCTCGGCGAGGAAGAACGCCCCGTACTGCGCGTTGACCAGGGGCGTCAGCTCGCGCAGGATCAGGTCCGCGACCTCCATCAGATCGCGGTGGCCCTGCATCAGCGCGGCGAGCCGCGCGAGGTTCGACTCCAGCCAGTCCTTGGCGCGGGTCGTCTCGCGGAGGTTGGCCACCATCAGGTTGATGTTGTCCTTCAGCTCCGCGACCTCGCCCTGCGCGTCGACCGTGATCGAGCGGGACATGTCGCCCTGGGTCACCGCCGAGGCGACCTCCGCGATGGCCCGTACCTGCGTGGTCAGGTTCGACGCCAGCTCGTTCACGTTCGTCGTGAGGCGCTTCCACGTGCCGTACACGCCCTCCACGCGCGCCTGACCGCCCAACTGGCCCTCGGAGCCGACCTCACGCGCCACGCGGGTCACCTCGGAGGAGAACGAGGAGAGCGTGTCGACCATCGTGTTGATGGTGGTCTTCAGCTCCAGGATCTCCCCGCGCGCGTCCACGTCGATCTTCTTCGACAGGTCGCCCTGGGCGACGGCCGTCGCCACCTGCGCGATGTTGCGGACCTGCGAGGTCAGGTTGTCCGCCATGTAGTTGACGTTGTCGGTGAGGTCCTTCCACACGCCCGACACGCCGTGCACGGTCGCGCGCCCGCCGAGCCGGCCGTCGGTGCCGACCTCGCGGGCCACGCGGGTCACCTCGTCGGCGAAGCCCCGCAACTGCTCCACCATCGTGTTGACGGTGTCCTTGAGTTCCAGGATCTCGCCGCGCGCGTCCACCGAGATCTTCTTCGACAGATCGCCCTGCGCGACGGCCGTGGTGACCTGCGCGATGTTACGTACCTGCGAAGTCAGGTTCAACGCCATGAAGTTGACGTTGTCGGTGAGGTCCTTCCAGACCCCGGAGACTCCCCGCACCTGGGCCTGGCCGCCGAGGTTGCCCTCGGTGCCGACCTCGCGGGCGACGCGCGTGACCTCGTCGGCGAACGCGGAGAGCTGGTCGACCATCGTGTTGATCGTCGATTTCAGCTCCAGGATCTCGCCCTTCGCCTCGACCGTGATCTTCTTGCCGAGGTCGCCCTGCGCGACGGCCGTCGACACCAGCGCGATGTTGCGGACCTGTGAAGTCAGATTGTCCGCCATGAAGTTGACGTTGTCGGTGAGGTCCTTCCAGACCCCGGAGACGCCCCGGACCTGGGCGCGGCCGCCCAACTGGCCCTCGGTGCCCACCTCGCGGGCGACCCGCGTCACCTCGTCCGCGAAGGCGGAGAGCTGGTCGACCATCGTGTTGATCGTCGACTTGAGTTCGAGGATCTCGCCCTTCGCGTCGACCGTGATCTTCTGGCTGAGGTCGCCGTTGGCGACGGCCGTGGTGACCTGCGCGATGTTACGTACCTGCGAAGTCAGGTTCGACGCCATGAAGTTGACGTTGTCGGTGAGGTCCTTCCAGACCCCCGACACGCCCCGGACCTGGGCGCGCCCGCCCAACTGGCCCTCGGTGCCCACCTCGCGGGCCACGCGCGTCACCTCGTCCGCGAACGCGGAGAGCTGGTCGACCATCGTGTTGACCGTCAGCTTCAGCTCCAGCAGTTCGCCGGTCGCCTCGATCGTCACCGTACGCGTCAGGTCGCCGCGCGCCACCGCCGTCGTCACCAGCGCGATGTCCCGCACCTGCGCGGTCAGCCGCGACGCCATCGTGTTGACGGCCTCGGTCACGTCCCGCCAACTGCCCGACAGGCCCTGCGCCTTGGCCCGCCCGCCGAGCCGGCCCTCGGTGCCGACCTCGCGGGCCACCCGCGTCACCTCGCCGGTGAACAGGGAGAGCTGGTCCACCATCTTGTTCACCGCGCGGCCGAGCCGGCGCAGGTCGCCCCGGAGCTGGCGGTTGCCGTCGTGCAGGTCCACGCGCTGGGTCAGATCACCGCCCGCCACCGCGTCCAGCACGCGCGTCGCGTTGGCGGCGGGGGCGACCAGGGCGCCGATCACCGTGTTGACGTCGTTGATCCGGGTCGCCCACGCGCCTTGGCCGGGGCTCGGCTCCAGGCGCTCGTCCAGCCGCCCGTGCCGCACGATCTCCCGGCGTACGCGCGTCAGTTCGACGTTGTAGTGCACGCTGCGGTCGATGAGCTGGTTGAAGACGGCTCCCAGCTCGCCCGCGAGGCCGTCGCCCACGTCCGGAACCGGGACGAAACGCCCGTCCCGGGCGCTCGTCAGCGCGGCCAGCAGGGGGCGTAGATCGGCCGCACGGATGGTCTCCCCGTCCGGCCCGGTGTGTGGCTCACGCATAGCACTGTTCTCACTCATGGCGGCCCACTTCGGTGACTCGGAGCGTATGGGCCTGGTCAGTCTGTCACTCTGTCCGTGTCGCCTGAGGCGTCTTTGCCCGAACTGTTCAGGAGCCGCACCGTGGGGCCCTTTCCACTTCAGCGGGACACCACCTTCACCGCCGTGGACCAGCCACGATTCCCGTACGACGGGCCGGCCGTCGCGCGTACGTCCTTGCCCGGCAACCCCCTCGCCCCGGCCGCCGCCCGCCGCTTCGTGCGCGCCGCCCTCGCGGACCTCACCGGGGACGAGGCGCCCGCCGACCTCGCCGCCCGCGCCGAGCGGCTCGCCGACGACGCCGCCGTCGTGCTCAGCGAACTCGTGACGAACGCCGTGGTCCACGCCGGCACCGACGTCGACCTGCTGTGCCGCTTCGAGCCCGCCGCCGACGGCGGACTCGCCGGCCTCGTCGTCGAGGTCACCGACCACCACCCGGCACGGGCCGTACGCAACGACCGCGCGGGCCGCGACCCCGGCACCCCCGAGTCCGGCCGGGGCCTGCACCTCGTCGCCGCCCTCGCCGACGCCTGGGGCATCACCTACCGCGCCGGCACCAAGACCGTCTGGGCCCGGCTGCCCGCCGAGGGCGCCGAACCCGCCGCGGGCGACGACCCGGGCGCCGCCCTGCGCTCCATGCAGCGCGGGCTGCGCGCCAGCGAACTCCTCGGCCCGGCGCCCGTCCGCCCGCCCCAGGACCGGGACTGGATCAACCGGGGCGCGCTCAGCTTCCTCGCCGAAGCGTCCGACATGCTCGCGGGCCAGCTCGACGAGGACATGGTCGCGGCCCTCGTCGGACAGCTCCTCGTGCCCCGGCTCGCCGACTGGTGCGCGGTCTGGTTCTACGACGAGGAAGGGCGCGGGCTGCCCGTGGCCGGGCACGAACTGGACTCCGCCGACCCGCTCCAGGCGCCCCGCCTCGCCCGCGTCCGGCATCTGCACGAACACCGCGTCGAGGAGCTGCGGCGGACGCTGGAGAAGGAGCCGCCCCGCCTGCCCGACTCCGCCCGCACGGCGGCGGTCCCGATGCCCTGGCCGCTGGACGCGCCGGACGCCCTGGACGCCCTCGGCACGCCGGACGCCCTCGGCAGCCCGGACGCTCCGGCCGGCCCGGACGCCCTGGGCGCCCTCACCGGCCCCGAGACCCCGGCCCCGGCGCCCGGCATCCCCGTACCGGAGCGGGACTCGCCCGCGCCCGGCATCCCCGTACCGGAGCCAGCGGCGCCCGCGCCCGGCAGCCCCGTACCGAAGCACGTCGTGCCGGAGCAGGTCGTACCGGAGCCGGAGCCGGAGCCGGAGGCGCCCACGACCGGCGGGGCGGCGCTCGCGTACCGGCTGTCCGCCGGCGGGCGCACGCTCGGGGTGCTGCTCATCGGCCGGGAGGGCGTCGCGCGCTTCCCCGACGAGATCACCGGGCTCGTCGAGGACTTCGCCCGCCGCGTCGCGCTCGCCGTCAGCGCCGCCCGCCGCTACACCCGCCAGGCCACCATCAGCCGCATCCTCCAGCGCGGCCTGCTGCCGACGTCCATCGCGGAGATCCCCGGCGTGCAGAGCGCCCTCGTCTACGAGCCGAAGGAGGCGGGCGGCCCCGGCGGCGACTTCTACGACGTGTTCCCCGCCGGGGACGGCCGCTGGTGCTTCGCCCTCGGCGACGTCCAGGGCAAGGGACCCGAGGCCGCCGTCGTCATCGGCCTCGCCCGCCCCTGGCTGCGGCTGCTCGCCCGCGAGGGCTACCCCGTCGCCCAGGTCCTCGACCGGCTCAACCGGCTGCTCCTCGACGACGCGACCGAGGCCGCCGACGCCGCCGCCCGCGCCCTCGCCGCCGCCGGGGGCCAGGGCGTACCCCCCGAGGGCTCCACCTCCCGCTTCCTCTCCCTGCTCTACGGCGAACTCGTCCCCACCGAGTACGGCGTCGCCTGCACCCTCGCCTCCGCCGGCCACCCCCTGCCCCTGCTCATGCGGCCCGGCGGCCAGATCGTCGCCGTCGGCGCCCCGCAGGTCCTCCTCGGCGTCGTCGACGACCCCGACTACACCAGCCAGGACTTCGAGCTGGGCTCCGGCGACACCCTGCTCTGCGTCACCGACGGCGTCACCGAGCGCCGCGCGGGCCCCCGCCAGTTCGACGACGGCGACGGCCTCGCCCTGGCCCTCGCGGGCTGCGCCGGGCTGTCCGCGCCGCTGCTCGCCGAGCGCATCCGGCGCCTCGTGCACGCCTTCGCGCCGACCCCGCCCGACGACGATCTGGCGCTCCTGGTGCTCCAGGCACGGTGACCGCGTCCGGCGCGGGACAATGGACGGTATGCCTTCCGCTCTCCCCGACGGCGAGCCCGTCCCCGCCGACGGTTCCCTGCCCGCCTCCGCCCTCGCCGGCGCCGCCGCCCGCCCCCTAGGCTTCTATCTGCACGTCCCGTACTGCGCCACGCGCTGCGGCTACTGCGACTTCAACACGTACACCGCGACCGAGCTGCGCGGCAGCGGCGGTGTCCTCGCCTCCCGGGACAACTACGCGGGCACCCTCACCGACGAGGTACGGCTCGCCCGCAAGGTGCTCGGTGACGACCCCCGCCCGGTGCGCACGGTGTTCGTCGGCGGCGGCACCCCGACCCTGCTGGCCGCCTGTGACCTCGTACGGATGCTGGCGGCCGTCCGCGAGGAGTTCGGGCTCGCGGACGACGCGGAGATCACCACCGAGGCCAACCCCGAGTCCGTGGACGCGGCCTACCTGGAGGAACTGCGCGCGGGCGGCTTCAACCGGATCTCGTTCGGCATGCAGAGCGCCCGGCAGCACGTCCTGAAGGTCCTCGACCGTACGCACACGCCCGGCCGGCCCGAGGAGTGCGTGGCGCTGGCCCGCGCCGCCGGGTTCGACCACGTCAACCTCGACCTGATCTACGGCACCCCCGGCGAGAGCGACGACGACTGGCGGGCCTCCCTCGACGCCGCGATCGGCGCGGGCCCCGACCACGTCAGCGCCTACGCCCTCATCGTCGAGGAGGGCACCCAGCTCGCCCGGCGCATCCGGCGCGGCGAGGTCCCCATGACCGACGACGACGTGCACGCCGACCGGTACCTGATCGCGGACGAGGTGCTGGGAGCGGCCGGTTTCCACTGGTACGAGGTGTCGAACTGGGCGACCACCGACGCGGGCCGCTGCCTGCACAACGAGCTGTACTGGCGCGGCGCCGACTGGTGGGGCGCGGGCCCCGGCGCCCACAGCCACGTCGGCGGGGTCCGCTGGTGGAACGTCAAGCACCCCGGCGCCTACGCGGCGGCCCTCGCCGAGGGGCGCTCACCCGGCGCCGGCCGGGAGATCCTGTCCGACGAGGACCGGCGCGTCGAGCGCGTCCTGCTGGAGCTGCGCCTGCGCGACGGCTGCCCGCTCGACCTGCTGCGCCCCGCCGGCCTCGCCGCCGCCCGCAAGGCCCTCGCCGACGGCCTCCTCGAAGAGAGCCCGTACGCGGACGGCCGCGCGGTCCTCACCCTGCGCGGCCGGCTCCTCGCGGACGCGGTCGTACGCGACCTCGTGGACTGACGGGTTCCCTCATGGGGGGGGGCGGATCAGGCGCCGGACCAGCGGATCAGGACCTGCGCGTACGCCCCCGCGTCACTCCGGGGCCGTGACGAAGTCGATCAGTTCCTCGACGCGGCCCAGCAGCTCCGGCTCCAGGTCCTTGTACGAGCGCACCCGGGACAGGATGTGCTGCCACGCCTCCCCGGTGTGCGCCACCCGCCAGCCCAGCGCGCGGCACACGCCCGTCTTCCAGTCCTGGCCGCGCGGCACCCTCGGCCACGCCTCGATGCCGACCGAGGCGGGCTTCACCGCCTCCCAGATGTCGATGTAGGGGTGGCCGACGACGAGCGCGTGCTCGCTCGTCACCTCCTGTGCGATCCGCCACTCCTTGCTGCCCGGCACCAGATGGTCCACGAGCACGCCGAGCCGCGCGTCCGGGCCCGGCGCGAACTCCGCGACGATCGCCGGCAGGTCGTCCACGCCTTCGAGGAACTCCACGGCGACGCCCTCGATGCGCAGGTCGTCTCCCCACACCCGCTCGATCAGCTCGGCGTCGTGCTTGCCCTCGACGTAGATCCGGCCCGCCCGCGCCACCCGCGCCCGCGCCCCCGGCACCGCCACCGACCCGGACGCCGTCCGTGAGGGCCGCGCCGGGCCGCGCGCCGCCGAGGGCCTGACCAGCGTGACCGGCTTGCCTTCAAGCAGGAAGCCGCGCGGCTCCATGGGGAACACCCGGTGCTTGCCGAACCGGTCCTCCAGCGTCACCGTCGGCCCCTGCGCCGTCTTCTCCACCCGTACGACGGCCCCGCAGAAGCCCGTGGTGACCTCCTCCACGACGAGATCGGGCTCGGCGGGCACCTCGGGCGCGGGCGTCTTCCGCTTCCAGGGGGGAGTCAGATCGGGGGAGTACTGGCGCATTCGGCAGACGATATGAGCAATCGCCGCGGCCCGGTCACGACACGCCGGAGCGGGCCGCCAATGTGGCGCGCTGCGCGCGGACGAACTCCGCGTTCACCACCGAACCGTGCCCCGGTACATACGCCGCGTCCTCGCCGCCGAGCGCCAGCAGCCGGTCGAGCGCCGCCGGCCACCGCCCCGGCATCGCGTCCGGTCCCGCCTGCGGCTCACCCGACTCCTCCACGAGATCCCCGCAGAACACGGTCTCCCGCTCGCCCGGCACGAGGACGGCCAGGTCGTGGCCGGTGTGCCCCGGCCCGACGTTCGCCAGCAGCACCTGGAAACCGCCGCCGAGGTCGAGCGTCCACTCGCCGCACACCTCGTGGCGCGGGGCCACCAGCAGGTCGGCGGCGGCCTCGGCGGACTCCGCGTCCAGGCCGTGCCGTACGGCGTCCGCGCGCAGCGCCTCAGCGCCCCGCGCGAGGACCGCGCCGAGGCCCACGGCCCCGTACACCTCGACGCCCGAGAGGGCCGCCGTGCCGAAGACGTGGTCGAAGTGCGGATGCGAGAGCGCGACATGCGTCACCCGCGCGAGGGAGCCCAGCAGGCGCCGGGCGTCCGCGCGCAGCCGGGCGCCTTCACGAAGTGACGATCCGGTGTCGATCAGCAGGGCAGCGCCCTCGCCCACCACGAGCCCCGCCGTGCAGTCCCAGCCGGGCAGCCGGACCCGGCCCACGCGAGGGCCCAGTTCCTCCCAACCCGTCCCCGCCCAGTCGATACGTTCCATGGGCCCGACGCTAGCGCCCTTGCCGGTCCCGTACCCGACGGCCGTACACTGAGCCGGGGACGACTGGCACTCACCCGCACCGAGTGCCAGACAGGCGGATCGACCGATCCACCGATCGCCGGACCAACCGCTGGAGGTGTGCGCCGATGCTCAGTGAACGCAGGCTCGAAGTGCTGCGCGCCATCGTCCAGGACTACGTGGGCACCGAGGAGCCGGTCGGCTCCAAGGCCCTCACCGAGCGGCACCGCCTCGGTGTCTCCCCGGCGACCGTGCGCAACGACATGGCGGTCCTGGAGGACGAGGGGTACATCGCGCAGCCGCACACCAGTGCCGGCCGCATCCCCACGGACAAGGGCTACCGCCTCTTCGTCGACAAGCTCGCCGGCGTCAAGCCGATGACGGCGCCCGAGCGGCGCGCCATCCAGAACTTCCTGGAGGGCGCCGTCGACCTCGACGACGTCGTCGGCCGTACCGTACGGCTGCTCGCGCAGCTCACGCGGCAGGTGGCGATCGTCCAGTACCCGTCCCTGACCCGGTCCACCGTGCGCCACGTCGAGCTTCTCTCGCTCGCCCCCGCCCGCCTGATGCTCGTGCTGATCACGGACACCGGGCGCGTGGAGCAGCGGATGATCGACTGCCCGGCGCCGTTCGGTGAGGCGTCCCTCGCGGACCTGCGCGCCCGGCTCAACAGCCGGGTGGCCGGACGCCGTTTCACCGACGTGCCGCAGTTGGTGCAGGACCTGCCCGAAGCCTTCGAGCAGGACGACCGCGGTACGGTCACGACGGTGCTCTCCACCTTGCTGGAGACGCTCGTCGAGGAGACCGAGGAGCGGCTGATGATCGGCGGCACCGCCAATCTCACCCGCTTCGGACATGACTTTCCCCTCACCATCCGGCCCGTACTGGAGGCCCTTGAGGAGCAGGTCGTGCTCCTCAAGCTCCTTGGTGAGGTGAACGATTCGGGCGTGGCCGTGCGCATCGGTCATGAGAACGCCCACGAGGGACTCAACTCCACGTCCGTCGTGTCGGTCGGCTACGGTTCGGGCGGCGAGGCAGTCGCCAAGCTCGGCGTGGTCGGACCGACCCGCATGGACTACCCGGGAACGATGGGAGCAGTACGCGCAGTGGCACGTTACGTCGGACAGATCCTGGCGGAGTCGTAAGTGGCCACGGACTACTACGCCGTACTCGGCGTGCGCCGCGACGCTTCCCAGGACGAGATCAAGAAGGCCTTCCGAAGGCTGGCGAGGGAACTTCACCCCGATGTGAACCCCGACCCGAAGACCCAGGAGCGGTTCAAGGAGATCAACGCCGCTTACGAGGTGCTCTCCGACCCGCAGAAGAAGCAGGTCTACGACCTCGGCGGCGACCCCCTGTCGCAGTCCGGCGGGGGCGGCGCGGGCGGCTTCGGCGCGGGCGGCTTCGGCAACTTCTCGGACATCATGGACGCCTTCTTCGGCACGGCGTCGCAGCGCGGACCCCGGTCCCGCACGCGGCGCGGCCAGGACGCCATGATCCGCCTGGAGGTCGAGCTGAACGAGGCGGCCTTCGGCACCACCAAGGACATCCAGGTCGACACGGCCGTCGTCTGCGGCACCTGCAACGGCGAGGGCGCCGCCCCCGGCACGTCCGCGCAGACCTGTGACATGTGCCGCGGCCGCGGTGAGGTCTCGCAGGTCACGCGGTCCTTCCTCGGCCAGGTCATGACCTCGCGGCCGTGCCCGCAGTGCCAGGGCTTCGGCACGGTCGTGCCCACCCCCTGCCCGGAGTGCGCCGGTGACGGCCGCATCCGCTCGCGCCGCACGCTGACGGTGAAGATCCCGGCCGGCGTGGACAACGGCACGCGCATCCAGCTCGCGGGCGAGGGCGAGGTCGGCCCCGGCGGCGGCCCCGCCGGCGACCTGTACGTCGAGATCCACGAGCTGCCGCACGCGGTGTTCCAGCGCCGCGGCGACGACCTGCACTGCACGGTCACCATCCCGATGACGGCCGCGGCCCTCGGTACGAAGGTGCCGCTGGAGACGCTGGACGGCATGGAGGAGGTCGACATCCGGCCCGGCACCCAGTCCGGCCAGTCGATCCCGCTCCACGGGCGCGGCGTCACGCACCTGCGCGGCGGCGGACGCGGCGACCTCATCGTGCATGTCGAGGTCATGACTCCGCAGAAGCTCGACCCCGAGCAGGAGCGGCTACTGCGCGAGCTTGCCGCCCTGCGCGGAGAGGAACGCCCCACGGGGCAGTTCCAGCCGGGGCAGCAGGGGCTGTTCTCGCGGTTGAAGGACGCGTTCAACGGGCGGTGACCGCGTAGGTCGTAGCGCTCGTACAGGGGCTCGGGGAGTGTTCCCCGGGCCCCTCGCGCGTTCCTGGCCGAAGGGCGTCCGGGCCGCCCGGCGTCGATTCGGAGGTCCGGGCGTGACATGGCACGATGCGGGCATGTCCTGTGCAGTCACCGACCTGTGCCCCTGGCCCATCGTGCAGGCCCCCATGGCGGGCGGCGCCTCCCGGCCGCAGCTCGCGGCGGCCGTGTCCGAGGCGGGCGGCCTCGGCTTCCTCGCCGCCGGGTACAAGACGGCCGACGGCATGTACCAGGAGATCAAGCAGCTGCGGGGGCTGACCGACCGCCCCTTCGGCGTCAACCTCTTCCTGCCGCAGCCCGAGTACGCCGACGCCTCCGCCGTCGAGGTCTACCGCGAGCAGCTCGCCGGCGAGGCCACCTGGTACGAAACCGAACTGGGCGACCCCGACAGCGGCCGCGACGACGGCTACGACGCCAAACTCGCCATCCTCCTCGACGACCCGGTCCCGCTCGTCACCTTCACCTTCGGCTGCCCCGCCCGCGAGGCCGTCGACGCGCTGCGCGCCGCCGGCACGCTCACCGCCGTCACCGTCACCACCGTCGAGGAGGCGCTGGCCGCGCAGCACGCCGGCGCCGACGCGGTCTGCGTCCAGGGCACCGAGGCGGGCGGCCACCAGGGCACCCACCGCGACAACCCGGAGACCGACGCCGCCTCCATCGGCCTGCTCGCCCTGATCGCCCAGGTCCGCGAGGCCGTCCGGCTGCCCATCATCGCCACCGGCGGCATCATGCGCGGCGCGCAGATCGCCGCCGTGCTCGCCGCTGGCGCCGACCTCGCGCAGCTCGGCACCGCGTTCCTCGTCACGCCCGAGTCGGGGGCGCCCGCCCCGCACAAGAGCGCCCTGACCGACCCGTTGTTCACCCGCACCGAGCTGACCCGGGCGTTCTCCGGGCGGCCCGCGCGCGGACTCGTCAACCGCTTCATGCGCGAGCACGGCCCGTACGCCCCCGCCGCCTACCCCGAGGTCCACCACCTGACCGCGCCGGTCCGCAAGGCCGCCGCCAAGGCCGGGGACCCGCAGGCCATGGCGCTGTGGGCGGGCCAGGGCCACCGCCTCGCCCGCGAACTGCCCGCCGGGCAGCTCGTCGAGGTCCTCGCCGCCGAACTCGACGCGGCCGGCGCCGCGCCCGCCCACAGGAGTGCCAGGTGACCGCCCCCGTCTTCGTCGTCGAAGGACCCGTACCCGGCGCGGGACCGTACGTCCTCGACGGGCCCGAGGGCCGCCACGCCGTCTCCGTGAAGCGGCTGCGCGCGGGGGAGGCCGTCGTCCTCACCGACGGGCGCGGCGGCTACACCGAGGCCGTCGTCACCGGCACCGAGGGCAAGGACCGGCTGCTGCTCGACGCCGGGCCCGCCCGCGCCGAGGAGGAGCCCCGGCCCCGGATCACCGTCGTGCAGGCGCTGCCCAAGGGCGACCGGGGCGAGCTGGCCGTCGAGACGATGACCGAGACCGGCGTCGACGCGATCGTGCCCTGGGCCGCCTCCCGCTGCGTCACGCAGTGGCGCGGCGACCGGGGCGTCAAGGCCCTCGGCAAGTGGCGGGCCACCGCCCGTGAGGCCGGCAAGCAGTCCCGCCGCGTCCGATTCCCCGACGTCCACGACCTCGCGTCCACCAAGCAGGTCGCCGCCCTGCTGGCCGCCGCCGACCTCGGCGCCGTCCTGCACGAGGACCGCGACCACCCGAGCGGGGCGCTGGCCGCCGCCGAGCTGCCCGCGAGCGGCGAGATCGTCCTCGTCGTCGGCCCCGAGGGCGGGGTCGCGCCGCAGGAACTCGACGTGTTCGCCGAGGCGGGCGCCCGCCCCTACCGGCTCGGGCCGAGCGTCCTGCGTACGTCCACGGCCGGTACGGCGGCGGTCGCGCTGCTGCTCGGGCGCACCGGCCGCTGGGGCTGAGAAGGGCGCCGTTCGCCGGGTCCGGCGCGGGCAGCGCCCGTAGACTGCGGGCATGGAACTCGCCCAGGTGCGGTTGCTCGTCAGTGACTTCGGATCCTGCTACCGGTTCTACAGCCACGTACTGGGGCTCAAGCCGCAGTCCGGCGCGGAGTCGGGCCCCTACGAGAAGTTCGCGCCGCCCGGCGGCTCCGCGTCCATCGCCCTCCAGGACCGCTCCATGATGGCCGAAGTCCTCGGCGAACTGGGCGAGTCGGCGACCGGCCACCGTTCCCTCGTCGTCCTGCGCGTCGACGACCTCGACGCGTATTGCGCGGGGGTCCGCGAGCGTGGGGGTGTCCTTACGCAGGGGCCTGCGCCGATGACCGAGCGGATGCGGGTCGCCCACCTCAAGGATCCCGAGGGCAACCTCGTGGAACTCCAGGAGTGGCTCTTGCTGCGCGGCTGACGGGACTTTTTTGGGTGGACGGGGTTCATAGGCCCGGGCCCGTGGCCCCCTACGGTCCTGCCCCCTCACGCGGTCGTTCACCTTTCGCCCGGTGGCTGGCTGATCGCGCAGTTCCCCGCGCCCCTGGGGAGTTCTCCGGTGAACGCCGGCTGCCCTGACCGTTTTGCGCAGTTCCCCGCGCCCCTGAGAAGCGGGGCTTCGCCCCAGCTCCCAGGGGCGGTGGCTGAGAGAGTGGGGCTGCGCCCCAGCTCCCCAGGGGGGAGGTGGCGACGTAGTCGCCCCTCCAGGGGCGCGGGGAACTGCGCGATCAGCCACGACGGAAGCCGAGGGTTCCCACCGGCCGGTACCACCCACTCACCCAGGGGCGCGGGGAACTGCGCGCTCAGCCACGACGCGAGTGCAGGGATCCCACCGGCCGGGCCGCCCACTCACCCCCTCAAGGGGCGCGGGGAACTGCGCGGTCTTGTTGGGGGCCGGACTATACGATGCCGGGGAGATCTTCCAGCCGTAAGGAGAGACCCGTGTCCGGCGAACCCCGACCTGACTGCCTGTTCTGCAAGATCGTCGCAGGTGACGTCCCCGCCACGATCGTCAGGGAGACCCCCACCACGGTCGCCTTCCGGGACATCAACCCCCAGGCCCCCACCCACATCCTGGTCATCCCCCGCGTCCACCACCCGGACGCCGCGAGCCTCGCCGCCGCCGAACCGGCCGTCGCCGCCGACGTCCTGCGCGAAGCGGGCGAGGTCGCCAAGGAGGAGGGGCTGGAGAGCCACCGCCTGGTGTTCAACACGGGCAGCGGCGCCGGCCAGACCGTCTTCCACGCGCACGCCCACGTCCTCGGCGGCCGCGGCCTGCAGTGGCCCCCCGGATAAAGCGGACCGACACCCCATGTCCGTACGGGAGTTCGTCGTGCTCGGCACCGCCAGCCAGGTGCCGACCCGCCACCGCAACCACAACGGCTACCTGCTGCGCTGGGACAGCGAGGGCATCCTCTTCGACCCGGGCGAGGGCACGCAGCGCCAGATGCTGCGCGCCGGGGTCGCCGCGCACGACCTGAACCGGATCTGCGTCACGCACTTCCACGGCGACCACAGCCTCGGCCTCGCCGGCGTCATCCAGCGCGTCAACCTGGACCGCGTCCCGCACCCGGTCGTCGCGCACTACCCGGCGTCCGGACAGCGGTTCTTCGACCGGCTGCGGTACGCCACCGCGTACCGCGAGACCGTCGGCATCACCGAGGAACCGGTCGCGGGGGAGGGCGGCACCCTCGCCGAGACCCCCGCGTACCGCCTGGAGGCCCGCAGGCTCTCGCACCCCGTGGAGTCGTACGGCTACCGCCTCGTCGAGCCCGACCGGCGCCGCATGCTGCCCGACCGGCTCGCCGCGCACGGCATCGCGGGCCCCGACGTGGGCCGCCTCCAGCGCGAGGGAGCGGTCGGCGGGGTGCGCCTTGAGGACGTCAGCGAGACGCGGCGCGGCCAGCGCGTGGCGTTCGTGATGGACACCCGGCTGTGCGAGGGCGTGCACGTCCTCGCGGACGGCTGCGACCTGCTGGTGATCGAGTCGACGTTCCTCGACGAGGACGAGCATCTGGCCACCGAGCACGGCCATCTGACGGCAGGTCAGGCCGCGCGGGTGGCCCGCGACGCGCACGTACGCCACCTCGTGCTGACCCACTTCAGCCAGCGCTACACCGACCCCGCCGCGTTCGAACGGCAGGCGCGGGCCGCCGGCTACGAGGGCGAACTGACCGTCGCCCGCGACCTCGACCGCGTACCCGTGCCCAAGCGGAGGTGAGAGGGCGCCCTGCGTACGATGCACGGATGTCCCTCGCACCACTCGCTCGCATCCCCAAGGCCGAGCTGCACCTGCACATCGAAGGCACCCTCGAACCCGAGCTGGCCTTCGCCCTCGCCGCCCGCAACGGCATCACCCTCCCGTACGCCGACACCGAGGCGCTGCGCGAGGCGTACCTCTTCGCCGACCTCCAGTCCTTCCTCGACCTCTACTACGAGCTGATGGCCGTCCTCATCACCGAGGACGACTTCGAGGCGCTCGCCGACGCCTACCTGGCCCGCGCCGCCGAGCAGGGCGTCCGGCACGCGGAGATCTTCTTCGACCCGCAGGCCCACCTGGCGCGCGGCGTGGCGATGGGCACCGTCGTCGAGGGGCTGTCGCGGGCGCTGGAGCGCAGCCGGGAGCGGCACGGCGTCTCCACCAAGCTCATCATGTGCTTCCTGCGCGACCAGTCCGCCGAGTCCGCGATGGAGACCCTGGAGGCCGCGAAGCCGTACCTGCACCGGATCGTCGGCGTCGGACTCGACTCGGCGGAGGTCGGCAACCCGGCCGCCAAGTTCCGCGAGGTGTACGAGGCCGCCGCCGCCCTCGGACTGCGCAAGGTCGCGCACGCGGGCGAGGAGGGCGACCCCTCGTACGTGTGGGAGGCCCTGGACGTGCTCGGCGTGGAGCGCGTCGACCACGGCCTGCGCTGCATGGAGGACCCGGCCCTGGTCGAGCGGCTGGTCACCGACCGGATCCCGCTCACCCTGTGCCCGCTGTCCAACGTACGGCTGCGCGCCATCGACCTCCTGGAGGACCACCCGCTGGCCCGGATGATGGACGCCGGGCTCGTGTGCACGGTCAACTCCGACGACCCCGCCTACTTCGGCGGCTACGCGGGCGACACCTTCCACGCCGTCCACGAGGCGCTCGGCCTCGACCACGACCGGGTGCGGGAGCTGGCCCGCAACTCGTTCGTGGCCGCGTTCCTCGACGCCGACGAGGAAGAGGAGGCGCTGCGCGCCCGCTACCTCGCCGAGGTCGACGCGTACGCGCTGGACGACATCTCCGGCTGAGCCGCGAGGACGGACTCCCCGGGAGCCGGTGCCGCGTACGGGACGAACTCCTCGCGCACCGGCTCCGGCTGTACGTCCACGACGGCCGCCGGCACCTCGATCTCCACGACCGGCTGTTCGGGCAGGCCCGACGGCGGTACGAACGCGCCGACCGGGGCACCGCTGCGGCGCCTGGCCGCGCCCGCGAACAGCGGACGGCCGCTCGTGTGCACCGCCACCGCCGTCAGCGGCACCGCCAGCAGGACCAGCAGCGCGGCGAGGAAGGCGCCCATCGCGGGAAAGCCCGCCGACTGCGACAGCGCGCTGCCCACCAGCGGCCCGCACGCGGTACCCAGCGACGACGCCGAACCGACCAGCACCGCCCACCGGCCGCGCGGGTCCAGGGACGCGGCGAGCCCCAGCAGATACGACAGCACCACCGGGTACAGCGTGTTCCACGCGATCTCCCCGGCCGCGAACGAGCCGAGCCCGTCCGCGCGGGCGCTGACCGCGATGCAGCACGCGATGGCCGCCGTGCCCGCGCCGATCGGCACCGCACGCCCGAGCCGGGCGCCGAGCGCGCCCGCGCCGATCACGCCGAGCAGGCCCGCGCCGAGCGCCACCGCGAACACCGAACCCACGGTGACCTCGCTCAGCCCCGCCTGCTGCGTCCCGATGCGGCTGCTGACGCCCCACAGGGAGTTCTGCGCCATGGACCAGCACACGATCACCGAGGCGAGCAGCATCCCGGAGCGCGCGTACGGCAGCGGCGAACGCGGGGCGGGTGCCGCGCTGTTGTCCATCGTCGCCGGGCCCGCGAGACGGCTCGTCGCCGGCCACACGGCGAGCGCCGTCGCGGCCAGCGCGGCGAACGGCAGCCCGTGCCCGGTGCTCACCCGGGGGATCGTCAGATACAGCGCGCCCGCCAGCGCCGACACACTCAGCAGGCCGAGCGTGGACGCCCGGTGCGGGTCCTTCTGGGCGGCGATCCCGGTGGCGGCCACGGCCGTCGCGGTGCCCGAGCCGAAGCCGCCGAGCATCGCACCCGCGACGACCAGAGGCAGGGCGCCGGACAGCGCGGCGGTGCCGTAGCCGACGGCGGCGAACAGCAGCCCGGCGCGGGCGGTGCGGCGGGCGCCGAACCGTTCCACGCGGGCGGCGAGCGTGAAGCCCGCCGTGGCCGAGCTGAGCAGCAGGGCGCTGCCGATCAGACCGGCCTGCGTCGGTGAAAGCCGCAGGCTGTCGGCGAGCCGGCCGACGACCGTGGGCAGCAGATAGGCGGCGAGGTAGCCGGCCGTGAAGAGGGCGACGAGAGCCGGCCGGGGGGTGCGCGAAGACACGGGCGTTCCTGGAGACGGGCCCCTCGCCCGGGTACGGACAGCCGCCGGTTTCGGGCAAGGGGGTGCTAAGGCAAGGGGAGGGTGGAGCGCGACGTCTTTGCGAACGGAACCGAACCGGGGACGTCTGGGCGCGGCCAATTTGTATCAAGCGGAAGGGGGCGCACAGAAGCCGGGAATGTGTGACCTGCATCACATATAGTTTGCGGGGGGTTCGGCCGGGTATTCGAGAGCCTTTTCGCAGGCCGCGAGCCCGAGTTGGAGCCCGCCATGTCGCCCCGCTCCACGCGCCCCGCCGTCATGCACACTGTCCGGACCCGTACCCCAGCAGGGAGCGTGATGTGACCCCCGCCGACCCGGCCCACGCCGCCACCCCCGCCGCCCGCGACCGCGCCCGCACCGACCCGCTCGCCGCCCTGCGCGCCCCCGGCGACCCGGAGTTCGACGTCTACCTCACCGGGACCGTCTTCCTCGACATCGTCTTCACCGGCCTCGACTGCGCCCCCGTACGCGGCACCGAGTCCTGGGCCCGCGGCATGGGATCCAGCCCCGGCGGCGTCGCCAACATGGCCACCGCCCTCGCCCGCCTCGGCCTGCGCACCTCCCTCGCCGCCGCCTTCGGCGACGACCACTACGGCGAGTACTGCTGGGACGCCCTCCAGCACGGCGAGGGCATCGACCTCGGCCACTCCCGCACCGTCCCCGGCTGGCACTCCCCGGTCACCGTCTCCATGGCGTACGAGGGCGAACGCACCATGGTCAGCCACGGCCACGAACCGCCCCCGCGGGAAGCCGCCCCCGCAAGCCCGCCCCGCGCCCGCGCCGCCGTCGCCTCCCTCGCCCCCGGCGCCGACGCCCCCTGGGTCGGCGAAGCCGCCCGCGCCGGCACCCGCATCTTCGCCGACGTCGGCTGGGACGACACCGGAGCCTGGGACCTCGCCGCGCTCGGCGACCTCGCCCAGTGCGAGGCGTTCCTGCCCAACGCCGAGGAGGCCATGCGCTACACCCGCACCTCCTGCCCCCGCGCCGCCGCCCACGCCCTCGCCGACCACGTGCCCGTCGCCGTCGTCACCCTCGGCGCCGAAGGTGCCTACGCCGTCGACGCCCGCACCGGCGAGACCGCGTCCGTCCCCGCCATCGAGGTCGAGGCCCTCGACCCGACCGGCGCCGGCGACGTGTTCGTCGCCGGGTTCGTCACCGGCACCCTCGCCGGCTGGCCCCTCGCCGACCGGCTCGCCTTCGCCGGACTCACCGCCGCGCTCTCCGTCCAGGAGTTCGGCGGCTCCCTCTCGGCGCCCGGCTGGTCCGAGATCGCCGCCTGGTGGCACAAGATCCGCTCCTACAGCGACACCGGCTGCCAGGACCCCGCCGCCCTCGACCGGTACGCGTTCCTCGCGCCGCTGCTCCCGGACACCGCCCGCGCCTGGCCGCTGCGCCGCGCCGTCCCCACGATCGGCTTCGGCCGCGCGCACTGACGGCCGCCCCCGCGCGGACGAACCCCCGGCACCACGGCGGAAAAGGACTCGGGCCCGCCCGCCCGGGCGTCGTAGGCTTGAACCCAACAGACCACGGCTGTCACAAGGAGAATGCGGCCTTCAGCGCCGGCCCATGACGCAGACACCCTCCAGCGCCCGCGCGCGCTTCACCGTCCCCGCCAAGCACCCCATGGTCGAGATCCTGGGGTCGGGGGACGCGCTGCTGCGAGTGATCGAGAAGGCCTTCCCGGAGGCCGACATCCACGTCCGGGGCAACGAGATCAGTGCGAGTGGAGAGCCCGCCGAAGTGGCCCTCATCCAGCGCCTGTTCGACGAGATGATGCTGGTCCTGAGGACGGGAGCCCCGATGACCGAGGACGCCGTGGAGCGCTCCATCGCCATGCTCAAGGCGACCGAGAGCGGCGAGGGGGACGGCGAGGAGACCCCGGCCGAGGTGCTCACGCAGAACATCCTGTCCTCGCGCGGGCGCACGATCCGCCCCAAGACGCTCAACCAGAAGCGCTACGTCGACGCCATCGACAAGCACACCATCGTCTTCGGCATCGGCCCCGCCGGCACCGGCAAGACCTACCTGGCCATGGCCAAGGCCGTCCAGGCCCTCCAGTCCAAGCAGGTCAACCGCATCATCCTGACCCGCCCCGCCGTCGAGGCCGGCGAACGCCTCGGCTTCCTCCCCGGCACCCTGTACGAGAAGATCGACCCGTACCTGCGCCCCCTGTACGACGCCCTCCACGACATGCTCGACCCGGACTCCATCCCCCGCCTGATGGCAGCGGGCACGATCGAGGTCGCGCCGCTGGCGTATATGAGGGGTCGCGCGCAGCCCGTCTTCACCAACGTCCTCACCCCCGAGGGCTGGCGCCCCATCGGCGACCTGCGGGTCGGTGACCTCGTCGTGGGGTCGGACGGCGAACCGACCCCGGTCCTTGGCGTCTACCCTCAGGGCGAGAAGGACGTCTACCGCGTCACCGCCCAGGACGGTTCGTGGACGCTGGCGTGCGGCGAGCACCTGTGGACGGTCCGTACGGCCTCCGACAAGCGGCGCGGCAAGCCGTGGCGGGTGCTGGAGACCCAGGACATGATCGGCGACCTGCGGGCCGGGCACGCCCGCCGGTACGAACTGCCCCTGCTGACGGCCCCTGTGGAGTTCCCCGAGCGGGAGGTCCCCATGGACCCGTACGCGCTGGGCCTGCTGCTGGGCGACGGCTGCCTGACCGGCTCCACGACGCCCTCGTTCGCCACCGAGGACGAGGAGCTGGCCAGGGCTCTCGAAAGCGCCCTGCCCGGCGTGGTAGCCCGCCACAAGGGCGGCCCGGACTACGTCCTGAACCGGGTGAAGTCGCCCGGTGACGTGGTGACGCTGGAGAACCCGGTCACCGGCATGCTCCGCCGCCTCGAGCTGATCGGGACGCGGTCGCACTCCAAGTTCGTACCGGACGAGTACCTGTACAACTCGGCAGCCGTGCGGCTCGCCGTCCTCCAGGGGCTCCTGGACTCCGACGGTGGCCCGGTCACGCAGCAGGACCGCTCCTGCCGCGTCCAGTTCTCCACCGCGTCGATCCTCCTGCGCGACGACATCGTCGCCCTGGTCCAGTCGCTCGGCGGTGTCGCCTACACCCGTCGCCGCCTCGCGTGGGACCGCGAGCAGGGCACGGCCCTGGCCGCCCACCGCTACGACACCCACGTCGTGGACATCCGCCTTCCCGAGGGCATCGAACCCTTCCGGCTGGCCCGCAAGCGCGACAAGTACCACGCGGCGGGCGGCGGCGGACGCCCCATGCGGTTCATCGACTCGATCGAGCCCGCGGGCCGCGAGGAGACCGTCTGCATCCAGGTCGCGGCGGAGGACTCGCTGTACGTCACGCAGGACTACCTGCTGACGCACAACACGCTCAATGACGCCTTCATCATTCTCGATGAGGCGCAGAACACCAGTCCCGAGCAGATGAAGATGTTCCTGACGCGGCTCGGGTTCGATTCGAAGATCGTCATCACCGGGGACGTGACGCAGGTCGACCTGCCCGGGGGGACCAAGTCGGGGCTGCGGCAGGTGCAGGACATCCTCGACGGGGTCGACGACGTGCACTTCTCGCGGCTGTCGTCGCAGGATGTCGTCCGGCACAAGCTGGTCGGCCGTATCGTCGACGCGTACGAGAAGTACGACACCGAGCACGGCACGGAGAACGGCACGCACAAGAGCCGTTCCAGAGGGAAGTAGAGAACCAACAGCGCCATGTCGATCGACGTCAACAACGAGTCCGGAACCGAGGTCGACGAGCAGGCGATCCTCGACATCGCCCGCTACGCGCTCGCGCGCATGCGCATCCACCCGCTCTCCGAGCTGTCGGTGATCGTGGTGGACGAGGACGCCATGGCGCAGCTCCACGTGCAGTGGATGGACCTGCCGGGGCCCACCGACGTGATGTCGTTCCCGATGGACGAGCTGCGGCCGCCCATGAAGGACGACGAGGAGCCCCCGCAGGGCCTGCTCGGGGACATCGTGCTGTGCCCGGCGGTCGCCCGTAAGCAGGGCGAGGAGGCGCCGACGCGGCACTCCATGGACGAGGAGCTGCAACTGCTCACCGTCCACGGCGTGCTGCACCTGCTCGGCTACGACCACGAGGAGCCGGACGAGAAGGCCGAGATGTTCGGCCTCCAGGCGGCCATCGTGGACGGCTGGCGCGCGGAGAAGGGGCTGACGGGGCCGTCTCCGGCGCCGACCGTGTCATGAGTCTCTCGCTGATCGCGGGCGCCGTCGCGCTCGTCGTCGTCGCCTGGCTCGCCGCGTGCGCCGAGGCCGGCATCGCCCGGGTGTCGAGCTTCCGCGCGGAGGAGGCCGTACGGTCGGGCCGGCGCGGCAGCGCCAGGCTGGCGCAGGTCGCCGCCGACCCGACGCGCTATCTGAACGTGGCGCTGCTCGTGCGGGTGGCCTGTGAGATGGCCGCCGCCGCGCTCGTCACGTACGCGTGCCTGGAGGAGTTCACGGCGACCTGGCAGGCGCTGCTCGTCGCCATCGCGGTGATGGTGCTCGTGTCGTACGTCGCCGTCGGGGTATCACCGCGCACCATCGGCCGCCAGCACCCGCTGAACACGGCGACGGCCGCCGCGTACGTGCTGCTGCCGCTGGCCCGCGTGATGGGCCCGATCCCGCCGCTGCTCATCCTCATCGGCAACGCGCTCACGCCCGGCAAGGGCTTCCGGCGCGGCCCGTTCGCCTCCGAGGCGGAGCTGCGGGCCATGGTGGACCTCGCGGAGAAGGAGTCGCTGATCGAGGACGAGGAGCGCCGCATGGTGCACTCCGTCTTCGAGCTGGGCGACACGCTGGTGCGCGAGGTGATGGTGCCGCGCACCGACCTCGTCGTCATCGAGCGGTACAAGACGATCCGGCAGGCGCTGACGCTGGCGCTGCGCTCCGGATTCTCGCGGATCCCCGTCGTCGGGGAGAGCGAGGACGACGTGGTCGGGATCGTCTATCTCAAGGACCTCGCCCGCAAGACGCACATCAGCCGTGACGCGGAGGCCGAGCTGGTCTCCACGGCGATGCGGCCCGCCGCGTTCGTCCCCGACACGAAGAACGCGGGCGACCTGCTGCGCGAGATGCAGCAGCTCCGCAACCACGTCGCCGTCGTCATCGACGAGTACGGCGGCACGGCCGGGATCGTCACCATCGAGGACATCCTGGAGGAGATCGTCGGGGAGATCACCGACGAGTACGACCGTGAGCTGCCGCCCGTGGAGGAGCTGGACGGCGGCCGGTTCCGGGTCACGGCCCGGCTCGACATCGGCGACCTCGGTGAGCTGTACGGCATCGAGGAGTACGACGACGAGGACGTGGAGACGGTCGGCGGGCTGCTCGCCAAGGCGCTCGGCCGGGTGCCCATCGCGGGCGCCTCGTCCGTGGTGACGCTGCCCGACGAGCGGGAGCTGCGGCTGACGGCGGAGGCCGCCGCGGGCCGCCGGAACAAGATCGTGACGGTGCTCGTGGAGCCGGTCGGCCCCGCGCCCGCCGCCGGCGAGGAGGAGCGGGGACGATGAACGCCCGACGGCTGCGGGAGCTGTGCCTGTCGTTCAACGCGGCGGCGGAGGAGTTCCCGTTCAACCCCGAGACCTCCGTGTTCAAGGTCCTCGGCAAGATGTTCGCCCTGACCGCGCTCGACGCGAGCCCGCTCACCGTCAACCTCAAGTGCGACCCGGACGACGCGGTGCGGCTGCGCACCGAGTACGAGGGCGTCATCACCCCCGGCTGGCACATGAACAAGCGGCACTGGAACACCGTGCACGTGGGACAGCTCCCGGACCGGCTGGTCCGGGAGCTGGTCGAGGACTCGTACGACCTCGTGGTGGCGGGCCTGCCGCGCGCCGAGCGGCTGCGCCTCGACCGGCCCTGACCGCTCAACCGCGCCGGGTGCGCAGGCCGAGGGCCACCAGGGCCGCCGCCACCAGCACGATCGCCGCGTCCAGCGCGATCACCGTGCGCACGCCGGAGAGCAGGTCGCCGGAGGTCGTGGCGAGGACGCCGAGCAGCGGGATGCCGACGGTGATGCCGACCTGCTGCGTCGAGGTGACGAGGCCGGTGGCGAGTCCCTGTTCGCCGTCGGGCACGCCCGAGGTGACGGTCAGGCCGTACGAGACGATCGCGCCGAGGTGGAAGGCGCTGGCCAGCGAGACGGCCGCCGTCGCCAGCCAGACGGAGGCGCCGGAGGTGCCGATGCCGAGGAGCGCGGCGATCAGCAGGCCCTGCCCGGCCAGCGAGCCGACCAGGGTGCGGCGGGCACCGAGACGGCCGACGACCTTCGGCGTGTACAGGCCGGCGACGACCGACAGGACGCCCTGGGCGCCGAAGACGAGCCCGGTCCGGAACGCCGACAGGCGCAGTACTTCCTGGAGGTAGAGGGTCAGCACGAACACGATCGTCGACATCATCGAGAAGGTGACGAGGCCGCCGAGGTTGCCCCAGGCGATCGTGCGGCGCCGCAGCATCGGCAGGGAGACCAGCGGCTGCGCGCTGCGGGACTCGACGTAGCCGAACGCGGCGAGCAGGGTGAGGCCCGCGACGAGCGTGAGCAGGACGTCGGCGCGGCCGAAGCCGGTCTCGGCGGCCGTGGACAGGGCGTAGATCAGGGCGAGCAGGCCGCCGGTGACGGTGATCGCGCCGGGCACGTCGAGGCGCGGGCGGTCGGGGGTGCGGGACTCGGGCAGCAGGCCGGGCGCGAGCGGCAGCACGATCAGCGCGAACAGGGTCAGCAGGCCCATCGTGGAGCGCCAGCCGAGCGCGTCGGTGAGGACGCCGCCCGCCACCATGCCGACGGTGAAGCCGAGGGAGAGCAGGGTGCCGGAGATGCCGAGCGCCTTGTCGCGCTGCGGGCCCTCGGGGAACGTCGTCGTCAGCAGCGACATTCCGGTCGGCACGATGGCGGCCGCGCCGACGCCCTGGAGCGCGCGGCCCGCGAGGAAGGACGCGGGGTCCCAGGCGAACGTGGCGAGCAGCGACGCGGTGCCGAACAGGGCGAGCCCGGCGAGGAAGATGCGGCGCCGCCCGTACAGGTCGCCGATGCGGCCGAACAGGAGCAGGAAGCCGCCGGACGGCAGGGCGAACGCGGTGACCGCCCATTGCAGGGCCGACGTGCTCATGCCGAGGTCGGGTCCGAGTACGGGCAGGGCCACGTTCAGTACGGAGAAGTCGAGCGCCACCATGAACTGGGCGGCGCACAGGACGAACAGGACGAGTTTGTCGCGGCCCGAGAGGCGGGGCGCGGCCGGGGGCTCGTGGAGCGGTGTCTTCAGGGAGGGTGCGGTGTCGATCGCCATGGCCCTGAGCCTCGTACGGCCGGAATACGCGTGGAGAGTGGGAACTTATGCTGGTGGTCGCACCACCAGACAACAGGGGGGTCGTCTCACGTGGCGGAGAGCGCGAGCGCGAAGAAGCACCGGTTGAGCGAGTTGCGGGAGTTCCTGATGAGCCGCCGGGCGCGGGTCTCGCCCGCCGAGGCGGGGCTTCCCGACGGCGGTGCGCGCAGGCGTACGCCGGGGCTGCGGCGGGAGGAGGTCGCGGTCCTCGCCGGGGTCGGCGCCTCCTGGTACCAGTGGCTGGAGCAGGGCCGGGACATCTCCGTGTCGCCGCAGGTCCTCGACGCGGTCGCCCGCGTCCTGAAGCTGTCCAGCGCCGAGCGCCGCCATCTGTACGTCCTGGCAGGGCTGAACCCTCCCGCGTACGAGGTCGAACCGGGTGACCGGCAGATGTGTGACGGGCTCCAGCGGCTCATCGACGCCTGGATGCCGTTCCCCGCGCACATCATGGACGTGTACTACAACTGCGTGATGTACAACGAGGCCGCGGCGAACGTCCTCGGGATGCGCCCGGAGAACCGGCAGAACTGCGTCGTCGACTTCTTCCTCGACCCGCTGTACCGCTCCCGCAGCGCGAGCTGGGAGGAGAACGCGGCTACGGTCGTCGCGCAGTTCCGCGCGGCGTGTTCGGAGTGCCCGGACGACGAGGGGTTCCAGGAGGTCGTCGCCGAGCTGAAGTCGGTCAGCCCCGAGTTCGTGGAGCTGTGGGAGCGGCGGGACATCAAGGCGCAGGGGCAGGTCCGCAAGGAGCTGACGCATCCGCTGGCGGGGGTGCTGCATCTGGAGTCGACGGCCATGAAGATCCCGGCGCGGCCCGATCTGACGGTGGTGCTGCACACGCCGCTGGCACAGGCGGACACGGCCGCGAAGCTGGAGTGGCTGGCCTCGCCGGAGGGGCGGCGCGAGGCGATGTATCCGGTGGCGGGCTGAGGTGACGTCGGCCGGCTCGGGCGGTGCCCCGGGGCGGTGGGGGCGGTGCCCCGGGGCGGTGGGGGCGGGCGGGGCTTCATATGCTCACTCCATGACTGAGAGCACCGACCTCGGCCCCGAGGACCGCAAGATCGTCACGTTGGCCCGTTCCGCGCGGGCGCGCAATGGTGTGCCCGAGGGGGCGGCCGTGCGGGACGAGACGGGGCGGACGTATGTCGCCGGGAGTGTGGAGCTGGCGTCGTTGCGGCTGAGCGCGCTGCGGACCGCTGTCGCCATGGCGGTGGCTTCCGGGGCGGGGTCGCTGGAGGCGGCGGCGGTCGTCAGTACGGGGGACTCCGTCTCGGGGGAGGATCTTGCGGCGGTCGGTGACCTCGGGGGTGCCGGTACGCCCGTCTTCCTCGCGTCCCCGGACGGCACGCTCCGCTCGACGACGCCGGCGCCTTGATCGCCCTGCGCTCCTGACGGGGGTGCCCCCTGGGGTCGTCGTTCACCTTTCGCCGGGTGGCGGGCTGATCGCGCAGTTCCCCGCGCCCCTGGGTCGTACTTCGTCCGCGGGTGGGTGGGGCGTCTCGCGCAGTTCCCCGCGCCCCTTCGGTGCGCACTTCGTGCGCTACCTCTATCTGGGGAGGCAGGGGCGAAGCCCCGCCTCCAGGGGCGCGGGGAACTGCGCGAGCAGCCACGACGAATGTCGAGGAAACCCACCGGCCGGAGCCACCCACCTGCCCAGGGGCGCGGGGAACTGCGCAAGACGGTCACTACAAGCGGCCTTCGCCAGAGAACTCCCCAGGGGCGCGGGGAACTGCGCGATCAGCCACGACGAGAGTCGAAAAAACCCACCGGCCGGAGCCGCCCGCGCACCCGGCGCCCAGGGCCCCGCAGGCCCGAAATGGCGGCAGCCCGACGGCACGGTACGCGGCGCTTCTCGTATCAGGGACAATGGGCCCATGAGCGCCCGCACCCCGCAGCCCCCGCAGCCGACCCCGGAACCCCGCGCCCCCGAGCACCGCGCCGGCTTCGCCTGCTTCATCGGCCGCCCGAACGCGGGCAAGTCCACCCTCACGAACGCTCTGGTCGGCAAGAAGGTGGCGATCACCTCGAACCGCCCGCAGACCACGCGCCACACGGTCCGCGGCATCGTGCACCGCCCCGACGCGCAGCTCATCCTCGTGGACACCCCGGGCCTGCACAAACCCCGCACCCTGCTGGGCGAGCGCCTGAACGACGTGGTGCGCACCACCTGGGCCGAGGTCGACGTCATCGGCTTCTGCGTGCCCGCCGACCAGAAGCTCGGCCCCGGCGACCGCTTCATCGCCAAGGAACTCGCGTCGATCAAGAAGACGCCGAAGGTCGCCATCGTCACGAAGACGGACCTCGTCGACGGCAAGGCGCTCGCCGAGCAGCTCATCGCCATCGACCAGCTCGGCAAGGAGCTGGGCATCGAGTGGGCGGAGATCGTGCCGGTGTCGGCCGTCGGGGAGAAGCAGGTGGACCTGCTCGCCGACCTCCTCGTACCGATGCTGCCGGAGGGTCCCGCGCTCTACCCCGAGGGCGATCTGACGGACGAGCCGGAGCAGGTCATGGTCGCGGAGCTGATCCGGGAGGCCGCGCTCGAAGGCGTACGGGACGAGCTGCCGCACTCGATCGCGGTGGTCGTCGAGGAGATGCTGCCGCGTGAAGACCGTCCGGCGGACAAGCCGCTGCTCGACATCCACGCGTTCGTCTACATCGAGCGGCCCAGCCAGAAGGGCATCATCATCGGCCCGAAGGGCAAGCGGCTCAAGGACGTCGGCATCAAGTCCCGCAAGCAGATCGAGGCGCTGCTCGGCACGCCCGTCTATCTGGACCTGCATGTGAAGGTCGCCAAGGACTGGCAGCGCGACCCCCGCCAGCTCCGCAAGCTCGGCTTCTAGCCCGGGGGTCAGGCGACGCCCCGGATCCGGCGTACGAGGACCGCGCCGGCCAGTCCGACGGCCGCCGCGACCAGGTACAGCGTGCGGTAGCCGCCGAGCTGCCCGACCAGGGGCGCGGCTAGTGCGGGCGCGGCGACCTGGGGCAGGGAGTTGGCGATGTTGATGACGCCGAGGTCCTTGCCCCGGTCGAGGGCCCTCGGCAGCACGTCCGTCATCAGCGCGAAGTCGACGGACGTGAACACGCCGAAGCCGACGCCGAGGACCGCCGCCGCGACCAGCGCCCCCGGCCAGGTCTGCCAGCCCGCGAGCAGGCCCGTCGCCACCGCCATCAGCACCCCGGACCACAGCACGAACGGTTTGCGCCGCCCCACGCGGTCGGACCAGACGCCGCCGACGACGACGGTGGCGAGGAGCGTGACGCCGTTGACGGCGGTCAGGATCAGCACGCCGGTCTCCGGGTCGGGCCGGTGCAGCGCGTCCCGCAGGTAGTAGTACAGGTACAGCAGGACGAGCGCGTTGCCGAGGTTGATCAGGAACCGGGTCAGCCACGCCCACCCGAAGTCGGGGTGGCGGCGCGGGCTCACCCAGAACCCCGCCGCGAACGCCCGCCACGACCAGGCCGGCCGGTCCGCCGCCGCAAGCCGCAGATCCGGGTGGCGCAGCACGTACGGGGCGACGCCGACCAGCGTGAACACCGCGCACGCCAGATAGCCGCCGCCGATCCCGCCCGCCGCCGTGGCGAGCCCGGTGCCGGCGACCACGCCGAGGATCTGCGCCGCGCCCAGCCAGCCGCCCACCGCCCCGCGCTGCGGGCGCGGCACCCGGTCGGGGACGGCGGCGGTGACGGCGGCGAACGCCGCGTTCAGCGTGAGCTGCACCAGCGCCCACCCCGCGAACAGCACCCATAGGGCGTTCGCGGCGCCCAGCAGGACCAGCGCCGCCGCGCCGCCCGCCGCGCCCGCGACGATCCACGGGGTGCGCCGCCCGTGCCGCGACACCGTACGGTCCGACAGGGCCCCGAACAGCGGGTTCGCCGCCAGCGACACCACCGCGCCGACACCGGTCACCCAGGCGAGCAGCGACTCCTTGGACAGGCCGGTGCCGGGCGCGAAGTGCGCGGCCTGCCGGGCGAGCAGGATCTGCAACGGGCCGTACCAGCCGACCCAGATCGCGCCGTTGGCGAGCGCCAGGGCGCCCGTCCAGCCGCGGGAGACCCGGTCGGTGGGCTCGGCGAGCGCCGCCGCGCTCATCCCCGGCGCCGCAACTGGTCCCGCAGCCACCCGTACGACGCCTTCGGGGTGCGCCGCTGGGTCGCGTAGTCGACGTGGACGAGCCCGAAGCGCTTGGTGTAGCCCTCGGCCCACTCCCAGTTGTCGAGCAGCGACCAGACGAAGTAGCCGCGTACGTCGACGCCGGCCTCCAGCGCCCGGTGCAGCGCCCGGATGTGACCGTCGAGGAACGCGATGCGCTCCTGGTCGTCGAGCCCTTCGTAGGCGCAGCCGTTCTCGGTGACGACGATCGGCGGCAGCTTGTCGCCGTAGCGCTCGCGCAGGCCGGTGAGGAGTTCGGTGAGGGCGTCCGGTACGACGGGCCAGCCGAAGTCCGTCGTCGGGTAGCCGGGTATCTCCTGGACGGAGAAGGGGAGTTCGGCGGGCAGGGTGAGGCCGGAGAACTCCACGTCGGTGGCCTGCGGGGCGCCCACCTTGGTCGGCTGGTAGTAGTTCACGCCGTACCAGTCGAGGGTGTCCTCGCTGATCACGCGGAGGTCGGCGGCCAGGTCGCCGCCCGGCATCAGCTCCCCGAATCCGTCGGGGTAGCGGCCGAGCAGCAGCGGGTCGGAGAAGAGGCGGTTGAGGATGACGTCGTACAGGTCGGCGGCGCCGGTGTCGTCCGGGGTGTCGGAGGCGGGCCAGGTCGGGCCGTGCGAGTTGGCGATGCCGATCGAGCGGGCGCCCGCCGCGCGCAGCACCCGGGCGGCGAGACCGTGCGCGAGGAGCTGGTGGTGGGCGACGGGCAGCGCGTCGAACAGCAGCTTGGCGCCGGGCGCGTGTTCGCCGAGCGCGTGCCCGAGCAGGGTGTGCTCGGCGGGCTCGTTCAGCGTGATCCAGCGGTCGACGCGGTCGCCGAGGCGGGCGGTGACGGTCTCCACGTACCCGGCGAAGCGCTCGGCGGTGTCGCGGGAGAGCCAGCCGCCGGCCTCCTGCACGGACACGGGCAGGTCCCAGTGGAACAGGGTGGGCACCGGGGTCAGGCCCTGGGCGCGCAGCTCGTCGACGAGCCGGTCGTAGAAGTCGAGGCCGCCGGGCGCGAGGACGCGCGGCCAGGAGACGGAGAAGCGGTACGCGTCGACGCCCAGGTCGCGGGCGAGCGCCACGTCCTCGCGGTAGCGGGCCACGTGGTCGCAGGCCGTGGCCGCCGTCGTGCCGTCCTTGATCCGGCCGGGCTCGGCGCTGAACGTGTCCCAGACCGACGGCGCGCGCCCGTCGGCGGCGCCCTCGATCTGGTGCGCGGAGGTGGACACGCCCCACAGGAAACCGGGCGGGAACGCGGGCAGGCCGTCCTGGGTCGCTGTCATGGCCGCGATCATCCGTACCGGCCGGTACGAAAGTCAACGCCCGTGCGGCGAACGGCTGTTACGCGCCTTCCTTCAGGACGCGTGAGATGAGTTCGCGCTGCTCGTCGGTGAGGTCGGGGTCGGCGCAGTACACCGTGCGGCCGTCGACCGTGAGGGTGTAGGCGAAGCCGTCGGGCACGCCGGACGGCGGGCTGTCGTGGCCGGCGGCGAGCGCCCGCCCGGCCAGCGACCGCCACGCGTCCGCGTCGGCGCGGCCCGCCGTGTCGACCTCGGCCTCCCGGCCGATCCCGGCGAAGCCGCCCGTACGCGAGACATGGATACGCATGACTCCTGTCTACCCCGATCCGGGCCGCCGCGTCAGTGCGCCGGCACGCCGACCTGCTCCCACGCCTTGAGCACCGCCTCCAGCGCCTCGCCGCCGCCGAAACGGGCCCTGGCCGCCCGCGCCGTGACCCGGGCGAAGTCGGTGAAGGAGGCGTCCGACCCCAGCTCCCCGCCGGTCAGCGCGTCGTACCAGATCAGCCCGGCGCGCTCCCAGGCGTGCCCGCCGAGCGCCGTGGCCAGCAGGTAGAAGGCGTGGTTGGGGATGCCGGAGTTGATGTGCACCCCGCCGTTGTCCTCGCTGGTGCGGACGAAGTGGCCCATGTCGGCGGGCTGCGGGTCCTTGCCGAGCACGTCGTCGTCGTACGCGGTGCCGGGCGCCTTCATCGAGCGCAGGGCGACGCCGCTGACGCCGGGGGCGAGCAGCCCGGCGCCGATCAGCCAGTCGGCGTCGGCGGCGCTCTGGCCGAGGGCGTACTGCTTGATGAGCGAGCCGAAGACGTCGGAGACCGACTCGTTGAGCGCGCCGGACTGGCCGTAGTAGTCGAGGTTCGCCGTGTGCTGCGTCACGCCGTGCGTCAACTCGTGGCCGATGACGTCCACCGGAAGGGTGAAATCGAGGAAGATCTCGCCGTCCCCGTCGCCGAACACCATCTGGCTGCCGTCCCAGAAGGCGTTGTTGTAGTCGCGGGAGTAGTGCACCGACGCGTTCAGCGGCAGTCCGTCGCCGTCGATGGAGAACCGCCCGAACTTCTCCAGGTACAGCTCGAACGTGGCGCCGAGGCCCGCGTACGCCCGGTTGACGGTGGCGTCCTTGCTCGCCGGGTCGCCCTCGCCGCGCACCTTCGTGCCGGGCAGCGCCGTGCGGTGCCTGGCGTCGTACAGGGTGCGCTGCGGGGTGCGGGCCGTGTCGGCGGGGGCCGCGGCGGACGCGGCGGGGGCGGCGACGAGGCGCCGGGTGCGCAGCGACGCGTCGTGCTCCAGCGTGGCGTGGGCGCGGTCGGCGACCTGCCCCACGTCCGAGCGGGAGAGCTTGTCCAGGATGTGGGGCGGCACGATCGTGCAGAAGACGGGCGTTCCCGTCGGGTTGGGGGTCATGCGTCGCAATGTGGCACTGCGTGATGGCTCTGTCACCACCAGCGACCGAGATTAATGAAATAGAGGTATTGATCACCCCTTGCCCGTTACCTCGCCGCGATCCCGCATACTGATACGGGCCTTCGCATCCGGCGCCGGTGGGCTAGGGTGCTGAGCATCATGCGATTCGGGCTGCTTCTCCTTAGCTGCCGCGGCGAGGGCCTGTAGTCGAGGCCGACCCCCTCCCCGCGGAGTTTGGCGTTGCGCCGTCGGCCGCCTTCCAGGCCACCTCGAGGAGCCCCCGCATCATGGCGAACCGCCAGCAGCCCAGCACCATGCCGATCCAGAAGTACGGCCAGTACGAGCAGGTCGACATCCCCGACCGCACCTGGCCCGGCAAGCGCATCACCGCCGCCCCCCGCTGGCTCTCCACCGACCTGCGCGACGGCAATCAGGCCCTGATCGACCCCATGTCGCCCGAGCGCAAGCGCCGCATGTTCGACCAGCTGGTCACGATGGGCTACAAGGAGATCGAGGTCGGCTTCCCCGCGTCGGGCCAGACCGACTTCGACTTCGTACGCTCCATCATCGAGGAGCCGGGCGCGATCCCGGACGACGTCACCATCTCGGTGCTGACCCAGGCCCGCGAGGACCTGATCGAGCGCACGGTCGAGTCCCTCAAGGGCGCCAAGCACGCCACCGTGCACCTGTACAACGCGACGGCGCCCGTCTTCCGCCGGGTCGTCTTCCGCGGCTCCAAGGACGACATCAAGCAGATCGCCGTCGACGGCACCCGTCTGGTCATGGAGTACGCGGAGAAGATCCTCGGCCCCGAGACCGAGTTCGGCTACCAGTACAGCCCGGAGATCTTCACCGACACCGAGCTGGACTTCGCGCTGGAGGTCTGCGAGGCGGTCATGGACGTCTACCAGCCGGGTCCGGGCCGCGAGATCATCCTCAACCTGCCCGCCACCGTGGAGCGTTCGACGCCGTCCACGCACGCCGACCGGTTCGAGTGGATGCACCGCAACCTGTCGCGCCGCGAGTACGTGTGCCTCTCCGTCCACCCGCACAACGACCGCGGCACCGCCGTCGCCGCCGCCGAACTGGCCGTCATGGCCGGCGCCGACCGCGTCGAGGGCTGCCTGTTCGGCCAGGGCGAGCGCACCGGCAACGTCGACCTGGTCACCCTCGGCATGAACCTGTTCTCGCAGGGCGTCGACCCCCAGATCGACTTCTCCGACATCGACGAGATCCGCCGTACGTGGGAGTACTGCAACCAGATGGAGGTCCACCCGCGCCACCCGTACGTGGGCGACCTGGTCTACACGTCCTTCTCCGGCTCCCACCAGGACGCCATCAAGAAGGGCTTCGACGCCATGGAGGCCGACGCCAGGGCCAAGGGCGTCACCGTCGACGACATCGAGTGGGCCGTCCCGTACCTGCCCATCGACCCCAAGGACGTCGGCCGCTCCTACGAGGCCGTCATCCGCGTCAACTCCCAGTCCGGCAAGGGCGGTATCGCCTACGTCCTCAAGAACGACCACAGCCTGGACCTGCCGCGCCGGATGCAGGTCGAGTTCTCCAAGGTCATCCAGGCCAAGACGGACGCCGAGGGCGGCGAGGTCACGCCGAAGGACATCTGGAGCACCTTCCAGGACGAGTACCTGCCGAACCCGGCCAACCCCTGGGGCCGCATCCAGGTCAGGAACGGGCAGACCACCACCGACACCGACGGCGTCGACACCCTGACCGTCGAGGCCGAGGTGGACGGCGTCGAGCAGGTCCTCACCGGTACGGGCAACGGCCCGATCTCCGCGTTCTTCGACGCGCTGCAGGCCATCGGCATCGACGCCCGCCTCCTGGACTACCAGGAGCACACGATGAGCGAGGGCGCCTCCGCCGTCGCCGCCTCGTACATCGAGGTCGCCATCGACGACAAGGTCCTGTGGGGCATCGGCATCGACGCGAATACGACACGTGCGTCGCTGAAGGCCGTCGTCTCCGCCGTCAACCGCGCGGCCCGCTGACCCGGTTGAGCTGCGCCTTCCCGGCCCCGCACGCCCGCACAGGGGGTGCGGGGCCGTGGCGTGTATCGGCCAGGTGTGCCGGATCCCGTGACCTCGGCGTGACCAAGGTACTGACGCGGCATCAACAATGTGGCTAACATCACGCCAACGCGGCGATGATGCCGCGCCGTTAGGGAGGTGTGCGACGTGCAGCCGATCCAAGGACGTATGCGGCGAACCGGGTTGTCCCGGGTGCTGGGCGTGCACACCACATGGACCACCGTCGGCGACGGGGAGTTCTTCTGCCCCGGCTGCGGCGGCGACCGCAACTACGAGCGGCGCACCGGCCGGCGCCGCTTCACCGTGCTCGGGCTGCCGCTCCTGCCGCGCGGGGCCACCGGGCCCGTCGTGCGGTGCGTCGCGTGCGAGGGGCGGTTCGGGACGGACGCCCTCGACCACCCCACCACCCACCGCTTCTCCGCGATGCTGCGCGACGCCGTGCACACCGTCGTCCTCGCGGTGCTCGCGGCGGACGGCGGGCACTCCTCGCGGGCGGCGCTGGAATGCGCGGTGCTCACCCTGCGCGGGGCCGGGTTCGAGGACTGCTGCGAGGAGCAACTCTGCGCCGGCGTCGAGGCGTTGAGCGGCGGCGCGGAGGACTCCGACGGGGTGTCGCTCGCCATCGAACTGCATGAGGTGTTGGACCCGCTCGCCGCGCATCTGGCCCCCGCCGGACGGGAGGCGGTCCTGTTGCAAGGGGCGCGGGTCGCCCTCGCGGACGGGCCCTACGGCAAGGGGGAGCGGGACGTGCTGGGCGCCGCCGGGGCCGCGCTCACCCTCACCACCGAGGAAGTGACGTTCCTCCTCACGGCGGCGGCCCGCACACCGAGCTGACGCGCCTGCCGGGGGCGGACGCTCCAGCGTTCCCCACCGGGCTCGGAGTGGGGTCAATCAGGGGAGCGGGGCCGTGTCCCGCGGTGTAACTGGGACGTTGTTCGGTTGACGCCCGCCCGCGGCCCAGGACGACAGGAGCCCCCCGATGAAGCCACCGATCGGTACGTACGCGGTCGACACGAGTACCGGTGAGGTGGGGCGCGTCATGGGCCACGAGGGCCCGTACGTGCAACTGAGGCCGTTCGGCGGCGGCCGTGAATGGGACTGTTGCCCCGAGGCGCTCCGGGAGGCCACCACCACCGAACGGCTGCGCGCGGCCACCGCGTACGCGAACCGGCGCAGCCGCGGCGAGGTCCCCTGACCGACCCGCCCCCGGGTGGGGGACAATGGGCCCATGAGTCTGTTCCGCGACGACGGCATCGTGCTGCGCACCCAGAAACTGGGTGAGGCGGACCGGATCATCACACTCCTCACGCGCGGCCACGGCCGGGTCCGCGCGGTGGCCCGGGGGGTGCGCCGCACGAAGTCGAAGTTCGGCGCCCGGCTCGAACCCTTCTCCCATGTCGACGTGCAGTTCTTCGCGCGCGGCAGCGAACTGATCGGGCGCGGCCTGCCGCTGTGCACGCAGAGTGAGACCATCGCCGCGTACGGTGGCGGCATCGTCTCGGACTACGCCCGCTACACCGCCGGTACGGCCATGCTGGAGACGGCGGAACGGTTCACCGACCACGAGGGCGAGCCGGCCGTCCAGCAGTACCTGCTCCTCGTCGGCGCCCTGCGCACCCTCGCCCGCGGCGAGCACGCGCCGCACCTCGTCCTCGACGCCTTCCTGCTGCGCTCCCTCGCCGTCAACGGCTACGCGCCGACCTTCGGGGACTGCGCCAAGTGCGGAATGCCCGGTCCGAACCGTTTCTTCTCCGTGGGCGCGGGCGGCTCGGTTTGCGTCGACTGCCGGGTACCGGGCAGCGTCGTACCCTCACCGCAGGCCCTCACCCTGCTCGGAGCGCTGCTCACGGGTGACTGGGAGACGGCGGACACGTGCGAGGCGCGGTTCGTCCGGGAGGGCAGCGGGCTGGTGTCGGCGTATCTGCACTGGCATCTGGAGCGTGGACTGCGCTCGCTGCGTTACGTAGAGAAAAGCTGAAGCTGAGCTAGGGGAGAGGCCCGGAACATGGCACGTCGCGGAATCCTCGGACGGTCGTCACGGCGCGAGTACGTCACACCCGAACCGCATCCGTCCGGCGCGCGTCCGCCGAAGCTCCCCGGGGAGCTGGTTCCCGAGCACGTCGCCATCGTCATGGACGGCAACGGCCGCTGGGCCAAGGAGCGGGGGCTGCCGCGCACGGAGGGCCACAAGGTGGGCGCCGAGCGCGTGCTCGACGTGCTCCAGGGCGGGATCGAGCTGGGCGTCGGGGCGATCTCGCTGTACGCGTTCTCCACGGAGAACTGGAAGCGGTCGCCGGACGAGGTGAAGTTCCTGATGAACTTCAACCGGGACTTCATCCGCAAGACCCGGGACCAGCTCGATGAGCTGGGGGTGCGGGTGCGGTGGGTCGGGCGGATGCCCAAGCTGTGGAAGTCGGTCGCCAGGGAGCTGGAGATCAGCCAGGAGCAGACCAAGGACAACGACCGGCTGACGCTGTACTTCTGCATGAACTATGGCGGGCGGGCCGAGATCGCGGACGCTGCGCGGGCGCTGGCGGAGGACGTCAAGGCGGGGCGGCTCGATCCGTCCAAGGTCTCCGAGAAGACGTTCGCGAAGTATCTCTACTACCCGGACATGCCGGACGTCGATCTCTTCCTGCGGCCCAGTGGGGAGCAGCGGACGTCCAACTATCTGCTGTGGCAGAGCGCGTATGCGGAGATGGTGTTCCAGGACGTGCTCTGGCCCGACTTCGATCGGCGGGATCTTTGGCGGGCGTGTGTGGAGTACGCGTCCCGTGACCGGCGGTTCGGGGGCGCGACCCCCAACGAGGTCCTCCTCCAACTGGAGTCCTGACCCCCCGCGCCCCTGGGTCCCCGTTCACCTGCGCCCCGGCGGGGGCAGGCTGCGCAGTTCCCCGCGCCCCTGGGGGTGTCGGTTGTCTGCGGCTGGGTGGGGGCTGGTCGCGCAGTTCCCCGCGCCCCTTTGGGGCGGACCTGTGTGTGGTCACCTGCGGGCCGGTGGTGGGCTGGTCGCGCAGTTCCCCGCGCCCCTGACGGGGCGCGTTTGCCTGGGCACCCTCGCAGGGGGCATCCACGCGTGAGGGGGCCGTTAGACGCGTGCGCGGATCAGTATCGTTGCCGTGTCGCGGCCTTCGGGCGGGTCGATGATCTCGGCGCGCACGTCGACGAACCCATGCCGGTGCAGCAGCGCCTTCCACTCGGCGGGCGAGTGGTCGTAGCGCATTCCAGCCTTGGCGCCGGGCTTGAGTTCCCGGCTTCCGGGGGGCAGGTGGGAGAACGCGAGGGTGCCGCCCCGCGTCATGCCGGCCCGCACGCGTGGCAACAAGACGTCGGGGTCGGTGAACCAGACGGCGCCGAAGATGGACAGCACCACATCGAACGGCTCGTCGTCCGTGACGGTCAGGTACTCCACGGCTTCGGCCGTGCGGAAGTCGAGGCCGGGCAGATGCCCCCACCGCTCCCGGGCGATGCTTTCGCGGCTCGGAGCGATGTCGATCCCCAGTCCGGTGGCGCCGAGGGTTACGAGGTGGGCGAGGTTGTCGCCGCTCCCCGATCCGAGTTCCAGCACCCGGCGACCGGCCAGGGGGCCGAGGACTTCATCGCCGGGTCCGTGGTCGGCGTACTGCGTCCAGTTGATCCAGGTGGACTCGCCGTGCGCGTTCAAGGCGCGGCGGGGTTTGCGTCCCTGGGCGAAGCTGTCCCAGGTTTCCGCGAGCGACACAGAGTCGTTCCTCTCCGTGGCGGAAGGGTCCGCCCCAACGTAGCGGGCGGACCCAACGCACGTGCTGATCGTGCTACTTGCCCTTGCCCGTGTTCGGCGAGTCGGTGCATCCGGCGTGGCACTGGGAGCAATCGGCGCCCATGGACCACAGCTCGCGGTCGATGGCGAAGCCCGCGGCCTGGATCGCCGCGACGGTGGCCTCCAGGACCATCGGCCGGTCTTCGTCGCTCTCGTCGGCGCCGGGGAGTTCGGGGACGTGGTGGATGTAGCGGCCGAAGTTCCCGTAGGTGAACTGGTGGAACGGGATGGTGTCGAGCATGAACGAGTGGACGCCCTTGTCGACCTCGACGGACGGCCCCATGAGGGTGTCGGGGTTCTCGCCCGCCGCGACGAAGTAGGCGATGGTCTGGCCGAAGAGCCGTTCGGCCTTGCCGAGGGTGGTACCGGGCTCGCGCATGATCAGCTTCACCTCCCGCTCCCACACGTCCTCGGGAACGAACGTCTTCGGGTCACGGACCTTCACGGCTGTGCTCATGCTGGTGTGCCTCCACGGGATCGGGGTTCGTGGTGGTGCTTGAGGAACGCCCTCCGCCTCGGCGGCAGCGCGGGCAGGTGCACGGCGGCATCACACCGGTCGTCAGGGGCTCCCCGCCCCCGCCCTCGTAGAGGGTCCGTGCCGGGGTGTGCGTGCCATCTGCTCTGACCGTGTACGCGCTGATGCGGATGGGCATGGCTCACATCCTGCGGAAGCCCGCCGACCATGACGACGACGTACGGGGCGTCCCGAAGGCGGCATGTCGGCGTCACACGAAGGCGTCAAACCGGTGTCATTGGAGGCGGCGCGGGGCTAGCCTCGCATCATGACCACCACAGCACAGGTGCAGACGAACGACGTCCTGCGTGCCGTGCGTATCGGCATGCGGCTCTCGCAGGACGAGTTCGCGCACGGACTCCGCAAGGCCGGCCGCGAGCTGGGCGAACCCAACGAGGCCAGTAAGCGGCTCGTGCAGCGGTGGGAGTCGGGCCAGACCCGCACGTGCCGACCGCTGTACGCGCGTGCCCTCCAGCGGTTCACGGGGCGCCCCATCGAAGCACTCGGATTCGCGCTCGCGGTACCCGCTTCCCGCGTCCACGACGACGGCGCAGGAGGGCACGACATGGATGCCGCCGGGGGCGCGGGTGTCGCGGAGGCGTCCCCAGGGCCGGAGGCGGCCGCGCAGGGTCAGGGAGCGGACTACTCGGGTATCTGGCTGAGTCACTACGAGTTCTACAGCTCGGGCCGCGACCTCACGTTCGAGGGCAAGCACCATGTACTGCTCGTGCAGCGAGGCAACCGGCTCACGGCTGAGTCCCTGCCGGGTGCCTCGCTCAATCCGGACAGCCCGCTGCACCTCGACCTCACCGTCGACCGGAACATCGTCACCGGGTCGTGGATCGAGCAGACCGCCACCGACGGCTACTACCGGGGTGCCCGCTATCACGGGGCGATCCAGATGCTCATCGAGCCGACCGGGCGCCGGATGGCGGGCAAGTGGGTCGGCTTCGGCAAAGACTTCGACGTGAACACTGGGCCGTGGGAACTGCGGCTGCTCGACGCGTCTACATCGAAGGCGTCCGTCGAGCGGTACTCGCGCGCCCCGGGGTAGGGCGTTGGCCGTGCCCCTGTCGGGGCCCACCTGTGCGTCGTCGCCTTTCGGCCGGTGGGGGCTGGTCGCGCAGTTCCCCGCGCCCCTTCGGGGCACGACCGTGCGTGGTCATCCTCCGGCCGGTGGGGCTTCTCGCGCAGTTCCCCGCGCCCCTGAAGCATGCACTTCGTGCAGCTTCCTCTTGGGGGAAGCGGGGCTTCGCCCCTGCTTCCCCCAAGGGAGGTGGCGACGTAGTCGCCCCTCCAGGGGCGCGGGGAACTGCGCGAGCAACCACGACGCAGCCGTCAGATGGAGAATCGACCCGCCCGCTGGGAGCCACTGTCACTCCGACGCGGCGCACTCCGCACACGTGCCGAAGATCTCCACCGTATGAGCCACGTTCACGAAACCGTGTTCCGACGCGATGGACTCCGCCCACTTCTCGACGGCCGGCCCCTCGACCTCCACCGCCTTGCCGCACACCCGGCACACCAGATGATGGTGATGGTCACCCGAGGAGCACCGCCGGTACACCGCCTCGCCCTCGGTGGTCCGCAGGACATCCACCTCACCCGCGTCCGCGAGCGACTGAAGCGTCCGGTACACCGTGGTCAGGCCCACGGAGTCACCCTTGTGTTTGAGTACGTCGTGCAGCTCCTGCGCGCTGCGGAACTCGTCCACCTCGTCGAGCGCCGCCGCCACGGCCGCGCGCTGGCGGGTCGACCTGCCTCGAACCGGGGCTGCCACGGGTTCCTCCTCACGTCCCTGCCAACTGCGTACCGCCGCCATTGTGCCAGGCGGCCCCCGCCAGGGGTCAGACCCGCACCGGCGCCTGCTGTTCGGGGATCGCGCACTCGGCGGGCTCGCCCGCGCCCGGGCCGCCGGGCCCGCCCGCGGCCCTGGCCCGGCGCCGCGCGAGCGGGGTGGCGAGCAGGGTCAGGGCGATGAACACCCCGATGGTCAGCAGCACGATCGTCGCCCCGGGCGGCACGTCCTGGTAGTACGAGGTGACCGTGCCGCCGAGCGTGACGGCCACGCCGATGGAGACCGCGATGGCGAACGTCGCCTTGAAGCTCCGCGTCAGCTGCTGCGCCGCCGCCACCGGCACGACCATCAGCGCCGACACGAGCAGCAGCCCGACCACGCGCATGGCGACCGTCACGGTGACCGCCGCCGTGATGGCGACGAGGAGGTTGAGGGCCCGTACGGGAAGGCCCGTGACCCGCGCGTACTCCTCGTCCTGGCTGACCGCGAACAACTGCCGGCGCAGCCCCACCGTGACCAGCACGACGAACGCGGCGAGCCACATGATGGCGACGATGTCGGAGGGCGAGACGGTGGCGAGGGAGCCGAAGAGGTACGAGGTGAGGTTGGCGGTGGAGCCGCCCGGCGCGAGGTTGATCAGCATCACGCCGCCGGCCATGCCGCCGTAGAACAGCATGGCGAGCGCGATGTCGCCGCGTGTCTTCCCGTACCAGCGGATCAGCTCCATGATCAGCGCGCCGAGCGCGGAGACCGCCATGGCCATCCACACCGGCGAGGTGGAGAGCAGGAAGCCGAGGCCGACGCCGGTCATGGCGACGTGCCCGATGCCGTCGCCCATCAGGGACTGGCGGCGCTGGACGAGGTAGATCCCGATGGCGGGGGCGGTGACGCCGATGAGGACGGCGGCCAGCAGCGCCCGCTGCATGAAGGCGAAGTCGAGGAATTCCATCAGCTCAGCAGTCCTGTACGGATCGGCGCCGCGGCGGCGGAGTCGTGCGGGTGGACGTGGTCGTGGCCCGGCAGCGCGTGCTGGCCGACCGCCTTGGGCGGCGGCCCGTCGTGGGCGACGCAGCCGTCGCGCAGCACGACGGCCCGGTCGATGAGCGGTTCGAGGGGGCCCAGCTCGTGCAGGACGAGCAGGACGGTCGCGCCGGCCGCGACCTGTTCGCGCAGGGTCGCGGCGAGGATCTCCTGGCTGGCGAGGTCGACGCCCGCCATCGGCTCGTCCATGATCAGCAGCTCGGGTTCGGCGGCGAGCGCGCGGGCGATCAGCACGCGCTGGTGCTGGCCGCCGGAGAGCGCATCGACGGAGTCCTTGGCGCGGTCGGCCATCCCGACCAGATCGAGGGCGCGGGTGACGGCCTCCCGGTCGGCCTTGCGCAGCAGCCCGAAGCGGGTGCGGGCGAGCCGCCCGGAGGTGACGACCTCGGCGACCGTCGCGGGCACGCCGCCGGACGCGGTGGTGCGCTGCGGTACGTAACCGACGCGCGCCCACTGCCGAAAGCGCCGCCGGGGCGTGCCGAACAGGTCGATCTCGCCGCCGCTGAGCGGGACTTGGCCGATGACGCTGCGGACGGCGGTGGACTTGCCCGAGCCGTTCGCGCCGAGCAGGGCGACGACCTCGCCGCGCCGCACGGTCAGGTCGATGCCGCGCAGCACGGGCCGTGCGCCCAGCTCGGCCCGCACCCCGCGCAGGCTGATGACCGGCTCGGGGGTGCCGGGGCCGTGGGGGTCCTGGGGGTGGGCCATGTCCGTGCCGCCCTTCACATCGCTGGGTGGGTGGGTCACTTGGCGCCGAGCGCCTTCTGGAGCGCCGCCAGGTTCGACCGCATGACCTGGAGGTAGTCGTCGCCCTTGGACTTGTCGGTGATGCCTTCGAGCGGGTCGAGGACATCGGTGCGCAGGCCCGCGTCGTCGGCGAGGGTCTGGGCGGTCTTGCCGCTGACGAGGGTCTCGTAGAAGACGGTGGTGACGCCGTCGGCCTTCGCCAGCTTCTGGAGGTCCTTGACGCGGGCGGCGCTGGGCTCGCTCTCCGGGTCGAGGCCGGTGATGGCCTCCTCGGTGAGTCCGTAGCGCTCGGCGAGATAGCCGAAGGCGGCGTGGGTGGTGATGAAGACCTTGGTGTCGGTCCGGCGCAGGCCGTCACGGAAGTCGGTGTCGAGCCGCTTGAGGTCCTTGACCAGCGCGCGGGTGTTCTTGTCGTAGTCGGCCGCGTGCTTGGGGTCGGCCTTGCGCAGCGCCTTGCCGACGCCCTCGGCGACCTCGGCGTAGCGCACCGGGTCGAGCCAGACGTGGGGGTCGGTGCCGCCGTCGCCGCCGTGCGAGTGACCGTGATCGTGACCGTGGTCGTCGGTGCCGTGGTCGTGGTCGTGACCGTCGTGGTCGTGCTCGTCGGTGCCGTGGTCGTGGTCGTGCGCGTGGCCGCCGACCTCGGAGCCGTGCTTCTCCAGGGTGGTCAGGGAGGCCGCGTCGACCTTGGCGGGAATGGCGGACTGGTCGATGGCCTGGTCCACGGAGGGCTGGAGGCCCTTGAGGTAGACGGCGACGTCCGACTCCTCCAGCTCGCCGCGCTGGCGGGCGCTGATCTCCAGGTCGTGGGGTTCCTGGCCGGGCCCGGTGAGGTTGGTGACGTCCACATGTCCGGCGCCGATGCGCTCGGCGAGGTACGCCATGGGATAGAAGGACGCGACGACGTCGAGTTTGCCGTCCTTCTTCTTGCCGTCGTCCGAGAGGGCCGAGCACGCGGTCAGCGCGGTCAGGGCGAGCGCGGCGGACGCGGCGAGGGCGGTGGCGGATATCAGGCGGCGAGGGCGGCTGGAGCGTCGTACGTTCATGACAGTCATTTTCAACAAAACTGGAAACGATTGTCAACAAGCCCTCCGTCACGTCCTTCGTCCTGCTCTGTGCCGACTCCGCCCCGACTCCGCCCCGGCACCGATTTGGTTCGGGGGGTGGGCCCGCCGGTAACCTGAAGCATTCGCTCCCAGGGCGCGTATCCAGCGCGCTCACCGTCGTCGTAATGAAGAGAGCACCGTGGCCGCCGACAAGATCGAGACCATCGTCAGCCTCAGCAAGCGCCGTGGCTTCGTCTACCCCTGCAGCGAGATCTACGGCGGTCAGCGTGCCGCCTGGGACTACGGGCCGCTGGGCGTGGAGCTGAAGGAGAACATCAAGCGCCAGTGGTGGCGCTACATGGTCACCGCGCGCGAGGACGTCGTCGGCATCGACTCGTCCGTGATCCTGGCGACCGAGGTCTGGCAGGCCTCGGGCCACGTCGCCACGTTCACCGACCCCCTGACCGAGTGCACCTCCTGCCACAAGCGGTTCCGCGCGGACCACCTGGAAGAGGCGTACGAGGAGAAGAAGGGCCGCCTCCCGGAGAACGGGCTGGCGGACATCAACTGCCCCAACTGCGGTACCAAGGGCGCCTTCACCGAGCCCAAGCAGTTCTCCGGCCTGCTCTCCACGCACCTCGGCCCGACCCAGGACTCCGGTTCGGTCGCCTACCTGCGCCCCGAGACCGCGCAGGGCATCTTCACCAACTTCAGCCAGGTGCAGACGACTTCGCGCCGCAAGCCGCCCTTCGGCATCGCGCAGATGGGCAAGTCCTTCCGCAACGAGATCACGCCCGGCAACTTCATCTTCCGCACCCGCGAGTTCGAGCAGATGGAGATGGAGTTCTTCGTCAAGCCGGGCGAGGACGAGAAGTGGCAGGAGTACTGGATGGAGCAGCGCTGGAACTGGTACACCGGTCTCGGCCTGCGCGAGGAGAACATGCGGTGGTTCGAGCACCCGCAGGAGAAGCTCTCCCACTACTCCAAGCGCACCGCCGACATCGAGTACCGCTTCCGCTTCGGCGGCAGCGAGTGGGGTGAGCTGGAGGGCGTCGCCAACCGCACGGACTACGACCTGTCCGCCCACTCCAAGGCGTCCGGCCAGGACCTCTCCTACTTCGACCAGGAGAAGGGCGAGCGCTACACCCCGTACGTCATCGAGCCCGCCGCCGGTGTCGGCCGCACCATGCTCGCCTTCATGCTCGACTCGTACTTCGAGGACGAGGCGCCCAACGCCAAGGGCAAGCTGGAGAAGCGCACGGTCATGCGGTTCGATCCGCGCCTCGCGCCGGTGAAGGTCGCAGTGCTGCCGCTGTCCCGTAACCCGGAGCTGTCGCCGAAGGCGAAGGGCCTGGCCGCCGCGCTGCGCCAGAACTGGAACATCGACTTCGACGACGCCGGCGCCATCGGCCGCCGCTACCGCCGCCAGGACGAGATCGGTACGCCGTTCTGCGTCACGGTCGACTTCGACACGCTCGAGGACAACGCGGTGACCGTGCGCGAGCGCGACACCATGAAGCAGGAGCGCGTGTCCCTGGACCAGATCGAGGGCTACCTCGCGGCACGCCTCGTCGGCTGCTGATCGCCTCCGGCGTCCATCGGGGCCCGTTCACCGCTGCGGCGGTGGGCGGGCCCCGATGTCGTAGGGGGGGGTGGCGGGGCTTATGCGCGCAGGCCGCGCACCAGCAGCGTCACGACCGCGTCGAACGCCTCCTGCGCGCCCTCGCGCGACCACTCCGGCGCGTACACCGGGTCGTGGAAGTGGGCGGTCGCCTCGAAGACCGCGCGGGCCGACGCCGCGAGGTCCGGCGCGCTGAACTCGCCCGCCTCCACGCCCGCCCGCAGGATCGCCGTCAACTGCCCGGTCAGCTCCTTGATATGGGCGTCCACCACACTGCCCTGCTCATCCGTGAGGACCGAGTACGTGGCGAACATCTCCGGGTCGTCGCCCGCCTTGTGCCGCTTGGCGTCGAACAGGGTGGCGAGCCAGCGCCGCAGCTTGTCCGGCGCCGGCTCGTCGGCCGCGACGACCTCCGCGAGCCGCCCGGTCGTACGGTCCAGCCACCGCTTGGTGACGGCCCCGCGCAGCTCCGCCTTCGTACGGAAGTGCCGGTACACCGAGCCGTGGCTCACCCCGAGCGCCCGTGCCACGTCCACGACCGTGGCCTTCGCCGCGCCGTGCCGGCGCAGCACCTCCTCGGTCGCTTCGAGGATGCGCTCGGGGGTCAGGGTCTCGGTGGTCGGTGCCATGGCAGTGACCGTACCCGGACGGGTTCAGCGCTCGCTGTCGAGGTGCGCCATCTGCGCCGCCGGGTAGCGCTCGCCGGCCGCCGCGTCCGCGGGGACGGCCTTCTCGATCGCGGTGAGGTCGGCCGCGTCGAGGGTGACGTCGAGCGCGCCGAGCGCCTCGGTGAGCCGGTCCCTGCGGCGGGCGCCGATCAGCGGCACGATGTCCTCGCCCCGGCCAAGCACCCAGGCGATGGCGATCTGGGCGACGCTCGCGCCCTTCGCGTCGGCGATCTCGCGGAGCCGGTCGACGAGGTCCAGGTTGTGCCGGAGGTTGTCGCCCTGGAAGCGGGGGCTCATGCTCCGGAAGTCGTTCGCCGCGAGCTTGCGGTCCCGGGTGAAGTGCCCGGAGATCAGACCGCGGGACAGGACGCCGTACGCGGTGACGCCGATGCCCAGTTCGCGGGCGGTGGGCAGGATGGACTCCTCGATGCCCCGGGAGATCAGCGAGTACTCGATCTGGAGGTCGCTGATCGGGGCGGTGGCGGCGGCCCGGCGCAGGGTGTCGGCGCCGACCTCGCTGAGTCCGATGTGCCGTACGTGGCCCTTCTCGACCAGTTCCGCGATGGCGCCGACGGTCTCCTCGATGGGCACGTCCGGGTCGACGCGGGCGATCCGGTAGACGTCGATGTGGTCGACGCCGAGGCGCTGGAGCGAGTATGCGGCGAAGTTGTGGACGGCGGCGGGACGGCCGTCGTACCCGGACCAGCCGCCGTCCGCGTCGCGCAGGGCGCCGAACTTCACGCTGGTCAGCGCCTTCTCGCGGAGTCCCGCCGGGGCGGTGCGCAGGGCCTCGCCGATCAGCATCTCGTTGTGGCCCATGGCGTAGAAGTCGCCGGTGTCGAGCAGGGTGACGCCCGCGTCGAGCGCGGCGTGGACGGTGGCGATCGACTCGGCGCGGTCGGCGTCCCCGTACAGCGCGGACATGCCCATGCAGCCGAGGCCGAGGGCGGCGGTGCGGGGGCCGGTGGTGCCGAGGGTGCGGGTGGGGAGGGCGGGGGTGGAAGGGGTGGAGGGCATGCGGGGCTCCTTGGTGCGGTGCGGTGCGGTGCGGTGCGGTGCGGTGCGGTGCCGTGCGGTGTGGCCGAGTCGGTGTGTGCTTCCAGCGTGGCATGACAGGTGACAGATTTCAATATCTGTCACCTGTCATCTGTTACTTGTCATCTGTCACCCGTCCTCTGTCCGCTCGGGCATGATCGGAGCGGACCGCTGTGATCGGGCGCGGCGGGGCCGCCCGCGGACAGAGTGGGAGGCGAAGGGGAGGCCACATGATCTCGGCGCTCAACCGGCTCGTCGATCTCGTCGAGTCGCGGCTGGCACAGCCCACCGGCGGCGAGCCGGACCTCGGCGCGCTGGCGAGGGACCTCGGGACGACCGAGTACCACCTGCGGCGCATGTTCTCGTCGCTGGCCGGGATGCCGTTGTCGGAGTACGTCCGGCGGCGCCGCATGACGCTCGCCGCCGCGGCGCTCGTCCGCGGCGAGGGCGACCTGCTCGCCGTCGCCGTGCGGTACGGGTACGGCTCGACCGAGGCGTTCGGGCGGGCGTTCCGCGCGGTGCACGGGGCGAGCCCGGCCGACGTGCGGCGCGACGGTGGCCCCCTGCGCACACAACCACAGCTCAGGTTCCGCCTGACCGTCGAAGGGAGCACCCCCATGGACACCCGCCTCGTCGAACGCCCCGCGTTCCGGCTGGCCGGCCACGCCGCCCGGGTCCCGCTCATCCACCAGGGCGTCAATCCGCACATCCAGCGGCACATCGCCGCGCTGCCCGCCGCCGAGCACGAGCGGCTCAAAGCGCTCGGCGACCAGGACCCGGCGGGCCCGCGCGGGCTGCTCCAGGTCAGCGACGGCGTCGACCCGGACGGCCGCGAGGGCACCGACCTCACCTATCTGCACGGCGTCGCCCTCGCGCCCGGCGCCCCGGCGCCCGATGACCTCGACGTCATCGAGGTGGCCGCCGGGATGTGGGCGGTCTTCCGTACGGCGGGGCCGTTTCCGTCGGCGTTGCAGAGCACGTGGGCGGCGACCGCCACCGAGTGGTTCCCGTCCAACCCGTGGCGGCTGCGGCCCGGCCCCTCGGTCCTGTCGATCGTGGAACGCGCGGCCGACTTCTCCACGGCGACCACCGACCTGTGGCTCCCGGTGGAACCGGCCTGACCGCCCGGTATCGGGTTCCCCGCGCCCCTGAGGCCCCAGCCTCCTCCGATAGAGGTAGCGCACGAAGTGCGCACCGAAGGGGCGCGGGGAACTGCGCGAGAAGCCCCACCCACCCGCACGTCCTCGTACCGAGCGCCGCCTCCGTGCCGAGTTGTTCCCCGCATCGGAAGCACCCCCGCTCCCGGGAGCACCCCCGAGCCCGACAGCACCCCCGCTCCCGGGGCATCCCCGAGCCCAAGAGCACCCCGCGCCGGAGCAAGCGCGCCCCCGGCCCGCCGCCGCTCAGGTCACCTTCCTCGGCAGGCGCAGGCTCAGGGCCGTCGTCAGGGCGATCGTGGCGAGCTGTGCGAGCAGCGTCACGATCAGCGCGTCCCGCATCCCCATGTGCGGGGTGAGGGAGAGGAACAGCGTGCCGAGCGTCGCCACGCCGAGCGCCAGGGACGCCTGCTGGGTCGTCGTCATCACGCCGCCGCCGACCCCGGCCCGGTGCGCGGGCACCTCGGACAGGATGATGCGGAACAGCACCGGCAGTTGCAGCGCCTGCCCGACACCGGCCGCGACCGCCCCCGGCAGCAGCGTCACGAGGTCCAGGTCCGGCCAGGACCGCCACGCCGCGAGGACGATGAGCGCGATGCCGAGCGCCTGGAGCAGCCCGCCCACGGTCACGACCCGCGTGCCCCAGCGGGCCACCAGGCGCGGCCCGAGCAGCGACGCCACGAAGAACGCCGCGGCCATTGGCGCCAGCGAAAGACCCGCCGCCGTCGGCCCGAGCCCCGCCCCCTGCTGGAGCGCCACCGCGATCACGAACATGAAGCCGCTGAACCCCACCGAGAACGGCACGATCATCACCAGGCCCCGGCGCAGCGAGGTCAGCCGCAGCAGCGACGGCGGGATCAGCGGGGTGCGCCCGGCCCGGTCGGCCCGCGCCTCCACCGCGTAGAAGAGGTACGCGAGCAGCGGGAACGCGGCGAGCGAGAGCCACGTCCACAGCGGCCAGCCCGACGCCTCGCCCTCGGTGAGCGGCGCGAGCAGCGACAGCAGCGCCAGGGTGAGCAGGACCGTACCGGGCCCGTCGAGGGGTTCGGGGCGCGGCGAGCGGGTCTCGGGGACCGTGCGCGCGGCGAGGACGAGGGCGAGCACCACGACGGGGACGTTCACGAGGAACACCGAGCGCCAGCCCGTGCCGAACAGGTCGGCCGAGACCAGGACCCCGCCGAGTACCTGCCCCGCGACCATGGACAGCCCGGCCGTCGCCCCGTACAGGCTCATCGCGCGCGCCCGGCGCGGGCCGGCCGTCGTCGCCTGGATGGTGGCGAGGACCTGCGGCAGCATCGCCGCCGACGCCGCGCCCTGGGCGACGCGCGCCGCGACCAGCGTCCACGCGTTCGGCGCGAGGCCGCAGGCCAGCGAGGTGACGCCGAAGGCGGCCATGCCGCCGAGGAACAGGGTGCGGCGCCCGACCGCGTCCCCGAGCCGCCCGCCGAGCACCAGCAGCACGGCGTACGCGATGCCGTACCCGGCGACGACGAGTTCGAGGACGGGCTGGCTGGCGCGCAGGTCGCGGTCGATGGTGGGCAGGGCGACGTTGACGATGAAGAAGTCGATGAGCGGCAGCGCCGCGCCGAGCAGCACGGTCAGCAGCCCGGCCCCGGACAGCGCCGGGGCGGCGGGGGCCGCGGGGGTGGTTGGGATGGTCACGACCGACGGAGACGGTGTGGTGGTGGTCATGCCACGAGAATCCGCTCTCCCATAGACGGGTACCAGTAAGTCTTTATCCTGGTACCAGAACCACCTGGCAACAGGCTCGTGCGGCACCCGCCCCGCACCCACCCTGGAGGCATGACCACGATGACGCAGGAAGCGGGCGCCGCCCACCTCACGCGCACCGGCCCCGACGCCCGCCCCGCGGAGATCCGCCGCCACGAACTCGCCGGGTTCCTGCGCTCCCGGCGCGAGCGCATCGCGCCCGAGGACGTCGGCCTGCCGCGCGGCCCGCGCCGCCGCACCCCGGGCCTGCGCCGCGAGGAGGTCGCCCACCTCTCCAATGTCGGCGTCACCTGGTACACGTGGCTGGAGCAGGCCCGCGACATCCAGGTCTCCGCGCAGGTCCTCGACGCCCTCGCCCGCACCCTGCGCCTCGACGCGGGCGAACGCACCCACCTCTTCGGTCTCGCCGGCGTCATCGACCCGAGCCCGGTCCCCGGCTGTGCCCGCGTCACGCCCGAACTCCAGGCGATGCTACGCCAGTTGGAGCCGTTCCCGGCGGCCGTGCAGAACAGCAAGTACGACATCCTCGCCTACAACCGCACCTACGGCCGCCTCCTGTGCGACCTGGAGACCGTGCCCGTCGAGGACCGCAACCTGATGCTGCTCGCCTTCACGAACGAGCGGTGGCGCGCCTCCGTCCTCCACCTCGACGAGGTGCTGCGCACGATGACCGCCAAGTTCCGCGCGGTGATGGCGGACAACATCGGCGGCCCCGGCTTCAAGGTGCTCCTCAAGCGGCTCCTGGAGGAGTCCGGCGAGTTCCGCGAGCTGTGGGAGCGCTACGAGATCGTCCGCTCCGTCGACAGCCGCACCAAGTACTTCCGCAACGAGGACGTCGGCGTCGTCACCGTCGTCCACACCGACCTGTGGATCGGCCGCGCCGGCGCCGCCCGCCTCGTCACCTACACCCCGGCCGACGACGACACCCGTACCCGCCTCGAACAGCTCGCGGCGCTCGCCGAGGCCGACAGCGCCCCCGCCCCGGCCGCCGCCGCTCAGGTCCCCGCCGCTCAGGCCCCCGTCGACGCCTCGGTCAGCTCCGCGTCCTGAGGCTCCTCCAGGCGACGCGCGGTGCGCAGCGCCGTCCCGCGCGCCCACGCCCCGCTCGTCACCGCGCCCAGCACCAGCACCGCGAGCCCGCAGCCGACGAGGATCCACCAGCAGGCCCGGCTCGCCGGCACGAAGGACGTGGCGTACGAGGACGAGGCCACGCCCGACGCGAGGACCGCGCCGATCACCGCGACGCCCAGCGTCTGCCCGATCTGCCTGCTGGTCGAGGCGACGGCCGCCGCGACCCCGGCCTGCGCGCGGGGCATCCCGGAGACGGCCGTGTTCGTGATCGGCGCGTTCACGAAGCCGAACCCGATGCCGAACAGGACGTAGGCGGCCAGCAGCGAACCGTTCGCCGTCTCCGCGTCGAACGCCGCGAACATCACCCCGCTCACCGTCATCGTCGCCCCCGCCACCAGCAGCGGCAGCCGGGGCCCGCGCGCGCCCACCAGCCGGCCCGAGAGCGGCGCGCACACCAGCGCCATCGCCGCCATCGGCAGCATCCACAGCCCGGCGTGCAGCGCGTCGAGCCCCCGTACGTCCTGGAGGTACAGCGTCGACAGGAACAGGAAGCCGCCCAGCGCCGCGAACCCGGCGACCGCGATCACCGCCGCACCGCTGAACGGCGCCGAGCGGAAGAACCGCAGGTCGATCAGCGGCTCCACCCGCCGCGGCTCGTACGCGAGGAGCCCGGCGAGCGCCACCACGGCCAGCGCCGCGAAGCCCACGATCCGGCCCGAGGTCCAGCCCGCCGACGGCGCCTCGATGATCGCGTACGTGAGCGAGCCGAGCAGCGCGATCACGAGGACCTGGCCGACCGGGTCGGGGCGGCGGGCCTTCGGCGCCCGCGACTCGGGCACGTACCGCACGGTCAGGAGCAGGGCCGCGAGGCCGACGGGCAGATTGACCCAGAAGATCGACCGCCAGCCGACCGAGTCGACGAGCAGCCCGCCCACGATCGGGCCCGCCGCCATCGAGATACCGACGACCCCGCCCCACACACCGATGGCACGGGCCCGCTCACGCGGGTCGGTGAACGTGTTCGTGATGATCGACATCGCCACCGGGTTCAGCATCGAACCGCCGACCGCCTGCACCATCCGGAACGCGACCAGCGCCTCCAGGTTCGGCGCCAGTGAGCACGCCACGGACGCCGCCGTGAACACCACGAGCCCCGTCTGGAACACCCTGCGCCGCCCGATCCGGTCCGCCGTGGACCCCGCCAGCATCAGCAGCGACGCCAGGACCAGCGTGTACGCGTCGATCGTCCACTGCATGCCCGACAGCGTGGCGTCGAAGTCCTTGGCCATGGAGGGCAGCGCCACGTTCAGCACCGTGTTGTCGAGGCTCACGATCAGCAGACTCATGCAGCAGATCGCCAGCACCAGCATCCGGCGACGCGGGCTCAGGGTGTCGGTTGTATCGGGCATGTACCGACGGTATCCGCAGCCGCGCCCTGCCGAGCGGGGGAGGGGAGGAGGGACGCGGGGTGGTGGCGGTGAGGGACAATGGACGCTTGCCGTGGGGTTCGACGCTCGCGGCGCGCCCCGGCCGGCCCGTCGCCGTCCCGCCCCTGCCCGTACGTTCCCGGAGATCCGCCCGATGACCCAGCAGCCGCTCACCGTAGGCCCGCACACCGTGCAGCCGCCCGTGGTTCTCGCGCCCATGGCCGGGATCACGAACGCGCCCTTCCGCACGCTCTGCCGGGAGTTCAGCGGCGGCAAGGGCCTCTTCGTCAGCGAGATGATCACCACCCGCGCCCTGGTCGAGCGCAACGAGAAGACCATGCAGCTGATCCACTTCGACGCGACCGAGAAGCCGCGCTCGATCCAGTTGTACGGCGTGGACCCGGTGACCGTCGGCAAGGCCGTCCGCATGATCGCGGAAGAGGACCTCGCCGACCACATCGACCTGAACTTCGGCTGCCCGGTGCCCAAGGTGACCCGCAAGGGCGGCGGCTCGGCCCTCCCGTACAAGCGGAACCTGCTGCGCGCCATCCTGCGCGAAGCCGTCACCGGCGCCGGTGACCTGCCCGTCACGATGAAGATGCGCAAGGGCATCGACGACGACCACATCACGTACCTGGACGCCGGCCGGATCGCCGTCGAGGAGGGTGTCACCGCCATCGCCCTGCACGGCCGCACCGCCGCCCAGCACTACGGCGGCACCGCCGACTGGGACGCCATCGCCCGCCTGAAGGAGCACGTCCCCGAGATCCCCGTCCTCGGCAACGGCGACATCTGGTCCGCCGACGACGCGCTGCGCATGGTCCGCGAGACCGGCTGCGACGGCGTCGTCGTGGGCCGCGGCTGCCTGGGCCGGCCGTGGCTGTTCGCGGATCTGGTCGCCGCGTTCGAGGGCCGTGAGGAGCGGGTGCGGCCCACGCTGCGGGTCGTCGCCGGCGCGATGGTGCGGCACGCGACGCTGCTCGGCGAGTGGATCGGCGACGAGGCACGGGGTGTCATCGACTTCCGTAAGCACGTGGCCTGGTACCTCAAGGGCTTCTCGGTCGGCTCGGAGATGCGCAAGCGGCTCGCCATCACGTCCTCCCTCGACGAACTCCGCGCCGGGCTCGACGAACTCGACCTCGACCAGGAGTGGCCGGCGGGCGCCGACGGACCGCGCGGCCGCACCTCCGGCAACAACCGCGTCGTCCTGCCCGACGGCTGGCTCAAGGACCCGTACGACTGCGCGGGCATCTCGGAGGACGCGGAGCTGGACACCAGCGGGGGGTGAGGCGCCGCGGGCTCGCTTCCGGCGGGGGGCGGGCGGGGGCTCTGGCCGGGGGCGGGCCCGGGGGCGGCTCATGTGAGCGGCGGGCTGCCGGTGGCGCCGTCCGTCCGGTTTGCTCGCGGGTGCCTCCGGCCTCCGCCCTGGCGCCTCCCCGCCCTCTGATTGGCGCCTCCTGCTCACCGCCTGGCGTCTCGCCGCCCCCTCCGGTCGGTCCCAGGGGCCCGGACACCGCCTGTGCGCGGCGACCGGGCCCCTGTCTCGTACCCGGGGGCCGGCGCGCTCCCCGCGTGGCCGCGCTGCTGCGTTACCGCGCTGCCCGGCGCCGCCTGGCCGGCCGCCCGTCCCGCCTCGCCCCGACCCGCCTCGTCCCGTGTTTGTCCGTATCCCGCCCCCGCCACGGCCGTACCCCCGCACCGCCTTTACCCGGCTTTACCTGCGGGTTTCCCCCTCTTTGCCGGGGCGGCGAGCAGGGCGCTGGGAGGGCCCGCCGACCGCCCTCCCGGCGGCGCCCAAGGTGTCCGCATGCTGACATCGAGCCGTCCGGAGGGTGCTCGCGGGGGCGTGATTCTCGCCACCCCTGATAGGGGTTGCGCTCAGATGAGCACTCAAACACTGACTGCACTTCTCCAAGTCGTGGCACTGAGTGCCATCGCTCGATCATTTATGTTTTGAACGCACATGCGAGCGAGCCCCGCTCATGTGAGCAAAGCCCCGGCTCTACGGGGGTTGATACTTCAAGAAGTGAACAGATGGTCGACCGGCGCCGTACCCCGCGATCACTTTCGATCTCCTGGCGGACGGGTGGTTACGGCCCCATGACGGCTGAGTGGACGTACCCATGAGCCTTGGATCTGGGTATGTTCCTCGCCGTCAGGGCAGCCACCGAGCCTCAAGGGGTCGAGACCCGTGTCGGAAAACAAAGATCCTCAGGTAACGAAGTTCGTTTACGACTTCACCGGGGGAAACAAGGACCTCAAGGACCTCCTCGGCGGCAAGGGTGCCAACCTCGCCGAGATGACCAACCTGGGCCTTCCCGTCCCTCCGGGCTTCACGATCACCACCGAGGCATGCAAGGTCTACCTCGACAGCGGCGAGGAGCCGGTGGCACTGCGTGACGAGGTCTCCGCGCACCTCGACGCGCTCGAGAAGAAGATGGGCAAGAAGCTCGGCCAGGCCGACAACCCCCTTCTCGTGTCGGTGCGTTCGGGCGCCAAGTTCTCCATGCCCGGCATGATGGACACCGTCCTCAACATCGGGCTCTCCGACAAGTCCGTACAGGGTCTCGCCAAGCAGGCAGGCGACGACCGCTTCGCGTGGGACTCCTACCGCCGCCTCATCCAGATGTTCGGCAAGACCGTCCTGGACGTCGACGGCGACCTCTTCGAGGAGGAGCTGGAGAAGGCCAAGCACGCCAAGAAGGTCACGGTCGACACGGACCTCGACGCGGCGGACCTCAAGAAGCTCGTCACGAAGTTCAAGAAGATCGTCAAGACCGAGGCCGGCCGCGACTTCCCGCAGGACCCGCGCGAGCAGATGGACCTCGCCATCAAGGCCGTCTTCGACTCGTGGAACGGCGACCGCGCCAAGCTGTACCGCCGCCAGGAGCGCATCCCGCACGACCTCGGCACCGCCGTCAACGTCTGCTCGATGGTCTTCGGCAACCTCGGCCCCGACTCCGGCACCGGCGTCGCCTTCACCCGCGACCCCGCCTCCGGCCACCAGGGCGTCTACGGCGACTACCTGCAGAACGCGCAGGGCGAGGACGTCGTCGCGGGCATCCGCAACACGGTCGCCCTCGCCGAGCTGGAGAACATCGACAAGAAGTCGTACGACCAGCTCATGCAGATCATGGAGACCCTGGAGAACCACTACAAGGATCTCTGCGACATCGAGTTCACCATCGAGCGCGGCCAGCTGTGGATGCTCCAGACCCGCGTCGGCAAGCGCACCGCCGGCGCCGCGTTCCGCATCGCCACGCAGCTCGTGGACCAGGGCCTGATCGACGAGGCCGAGGCCCTCCAGCGTGTCTCCGGCGCCCAGCTCGCGCAGCTCATGTTCCCGCGCTTCGACGAGGACGCCAAGGTCGAGCAGCTCGGCCGCGGCATCGCCGCCTCGCCGGGCGCCGCCGTCGGCAAGGCCGTCTTCGACTCGTACACCGCCATCAAGTGGTCGCGTTCGGGCGAGAAGGTCATCCTCATCCGCCGCGAGACCAACCCCGACGACCTCGACGGCATGATCGCCGCCGAGGGCATCCTGACCAGCCGGGGCGGCAAGACCTCCCACGCGGCCGTCGTCGCGCGCGGCATGGGCAAGACCTGTGTCTGCGGCGCCGAGGACCTGGAGGTCGACACCAAGCGCCGCCGCCTCACCGTCGGCGACAAGGTCGTCGAAGAGGGCGACGTCATCTCCATCGACGGTTCCACCGGCAAGGTCTACCTCGGTGAGGTGCCCGTCGTCCCGTCCCCGGTCGTCGAGTACTTCGAGGGCCGCATGCACGCCGGCGCCGACGACGCCGACGAGCTGGTCGGCGCCGTGCACCGGATCATGGCCTACGCGGACCGCGTGCGCCGCCTGCGGGTACGCGCCAACGCCGACAACGCCGAGGACGCGCTGCGCGCCCGCCGCTTCGGCGCCCAGGGCATCGGCCTGTGCCGCACCGAGCACATGTTCCTCGGCGACCGGCGCGAGCTGGTCGAGCGGCTGATCCTCGCCGACACGGACACGGAGCGTGAGGAGTCCCTCAAGCAGCTGCTCCCGCTCCAGAAGCAGGACTTCGTCGAACTGTTCGAGGCGATGGACGGACTTCCGGTCACGGTCCGGCTGCTCGACCCGCCGCTGCACGAGTTCCTGCCCGACATCACCGAGCTGTCGGTGCGCGTCGCGCTCGCCGAGTCCCGCAAGGACGCCAACGAGAACGACCTGCGTCTCCTCCAGGCCGTCCACCGCCTGCACGAGCAGAACCCGATGCTCGGCCTGCGCGGTGTCCGCCTCGGCCTCGTCATCCCCGGCCTGTTCACCATGCAGGTACGGGCCATCGCCGAGGCCGCCGCCGAGCGCAAGAACGCCAAGGGCGACCCGCGCGCGGAGATCATGATCCCGCTCGTCGGCACCGTCCAGGAGCTGGAGATCGTCCGCGAGGAGGCCGACCAGGTCATCGCGGAGGTCGAGGCGACGACCGGCGTGAAGCTGAAGCTGGCCATCGGCACGATGATCGAGCTGCCGCGCGCCGCGCTCACCGCCGGTCAGATCGCGGAGGCCGCGCAGTTCTTCTCCTTCGGCACGAACGACCTGACGCAGACCGTCTGGGGCTTCTCCCGTGACGACGTGGAGGCCAGCTTCTTCACGGCGTACCTGGAGAAGGGCATCTTCGGGGTGTCGCCCTTCGAGACCATCGACAAGGACGGCGTCGGCTCCCTCGTGAAGTCCGCCGTGGAGGCCGGCCGGGCGACCCGCCCCGACCTCAAGCTCGGGGTCTGCGGCGAGCACGGCGGTGACCCGGAGTCCGTCCACTTCTTCCACGAGGTGGGCCTGGACTACGTCTCCTGCTCCCCGTTCCGGATTCCGGTCGCGCGCCTTGAGGCCGGGCGTGCGGCGTCCACGTCGGCGGGCAGCGACCACCGCTGACCCTCCTTGTCGCCGTCGCCGGACGGCGTTGAACTCCGGGGCTGCCGCGGGTCCCCGACCCTCACCGATCCGCGGCGGCCCCGGTCAGCGAAGAAGAAGGCGGTACCCCTGTGCGGGGGGTACCGCCTTTTCGCGTGCGCGGGGTGGGCGGGTTCTTCGCGGGGGCGGGCATAGGTGCGGGGCGGGCTTCTGGTGCCGCGCATATGTGCGGGGGGCATATGTGTGGGGCGCCCGGCGCGAGGTGGGCGTGTATGTGGCGCCCCGCGCTTCAGGATCACCTCATTAAGTGACAGTCACTCTGTGTAGTTGTTTTGGTGCGCGCCGTGTCGCTACTGTCCGTGATCCCCGAACGCCGAAGCCGAAGGAGCGGGCGGGGCTCACAGGGAGAGGTGTGCGCGCAGCATGCGGAAACGGTTGAAGAGTGCGGTGGTCGGTCTGCTGGCGGCGGGGGTGTTCGCCGGCGGGGCGGGGGTTGCGATGGCGGGGGCGTGGCATGACTTGCCGCACATCAGGACCCACGGAGGGGCGTTCAAGGGTGTGTACAAGTTCTATCCGGCGAGGGTCCATCACGGCTCGTTCGACTGGAGCGGGCGCCTGAGGGACACGAACACCAGAGACGGGCACAACGTGTACCTGCACGCCCGGATCGAGGGGTCGGACTGGTTCCGCTACAAGGGCAAGCAGAACGGGGCGAAGTGGATGCGTGGCTCCCTGTGGAAGGGGGCGCAGCAGTACACCCGGGACGCGTACCTGCGCGTATGCCTCGACCGTGGGGTCCTGTTGCCCGACCACTGCTCGGCGACAGCCCACCGGCACAACCAGGCCGCCGACTAGTGACCTCGCCCTGGGGCACCCCGAGGCGGGGTGCCCCAGGCTTTCTCCCCCGAGAGGGCTGAACTCATATGCCTGCAGAGGCACTGGAAGTGCTGGCCGCAACCAAGGTAGGGCTCTGGTACGGGTCCACCCAGGCCGTCAAGAACGTCTCGCTGACCGTACGACGCGGCGAGGTCGTCGCGGTGACGGGAGCGAGCGGTTCAGGAAAGTCATCGCTGCTGTACTGCCTGGCCGGGGTGCTCCCGGCGACGGAAGGAGAAGTGTGGTTCGAGGGCAACGTCCTCGGCGAGCTCGACGACGAGGAGCTGAGCACGCTCCGGCGTGAACGCTTCGGATTCGTCTTCCAGTACGGGGAACTGCTCCCGGAGCTGACCATCGAGGAGAACGCGGCGCTGCCGCTGCGCCTCGCCGGTCAGCGCAAGGGGGAAGCGCTGGAACTCGCCGGGCACGTCCTGGGCCGGCTCGGTCTTGACGTAGTGCGCGACCGGCGGCCCTCGCAGGTGTCCGGTGGGCAGTGTCAACGCGTCGCCGTCGCCCGGGCGTTGATCCACCGCCCGTCCGTCGTCTTCGCCGATGAGCCGACCGGCTCGCTGGACAGTGCCAACGCGGCCGTGGTTCTGGAGGAGTTCATTCTGCTGGCCAAGGCGCAGGGCACGGCCGTCGTCCTCGTCACCCATGACCCGGCGGTCGCGGAGCGAGCCGACACCCGGTACGTCATGACCGACGGCGTCCTCTCCCCGGCGGACGCCTCATGACCGAGTTCCGGCTGGGGCTGCGTCTGCTGCTCGGCGCGGGCCGAGGCAACCGCATCCGCTTCGCCCTGATGGTCGGCGGCGGTGCAATCGGCGTGTGCTGTCTGGCGATCGTGCTCTCGATCTCGGGGGTCATCGAGGCGCGGGACGCCCGGCTCAGTGGACGCGAAACAACGAGGGTGTCGGAGCATGTCGCACCGGGGGTACTGAGCCGAGAGACGACGCGCCAGGAACCGTTCGGCTCTCGCCCCCTGACCCGTATGTTCATCGCGCCCGGCACTTCGGCGGCCACACCGGTCCCGCCAGGACTGCGGCGGCCGCCCCACCCAGGAGAGCTCTACGTCTCTCCTCGGCTGGCGGAGGAACTCGCGGAACATCCTGGGCTGAAGCGGCGCCTGCCCGGACGCGTGGCGGGGGTGGTGGGCCCCCAAGGGCTGGCCGACCCGGCGGAGTTGTTCGCGTACGTGGGTGTCACCCGCGCCCAACTGCCTGATGGTTACGCCTTCGACGCGTTCGGCAGTCGTGCACCGGCAACGCCGACTTTCGAGAAGGGCGCCCTGGGGATCGTGCGCTTCACGATGATCGGCGTCGTACTCCTGCCACTTGGCGTGTTCCTCGCTGTCTGTTCGCGGTTGTCGGCTGCCACACGGGCCCGGCGGCTCGCCTCCCTGCGGCTGCTAGGGCTGAGCATGAAGAGCACCCGGCAGGTCAACGCTGTGGAGACGGTCGTCGCCTCCACGCTGTCGGGCGCCCTGGGTCTCGGCCTCTATCTCGTCCTCAACCAGGTCGGCGCACACATCGGGCTGCCAGGGCTGAAGTGGTACCCGGAGGACGGTGTCCCCGATGCCGCGACAGTGATCGCATGTCTGGTGGGCTGCCCCGCTCTCGCATGGGGTGTGAGCACACGGAGTATGCGCGAAGCCGCCAAGAATCCCCTCGCGGTCAGGCGCGCGGCAGCGGACCGGCGGCCCACGCGGTGGGGTTACCTGCCGCTCCTCGCGGGTACCGGCATCGCCGTCGGATACTGCGTCGCCGGCGCGACAGGCCACGCCCCCACGGAGACGGCGGTGCCGGCCGTCCTCATCCCCAGCGCGGTGATCCTTGTGGGCGCGGGCCTGGCCCTCACCCTCCCGGCCATGGCCCAGTTCGTGGCCGGGAGGGTGGCCCGGAGCACGCGGTCGTTCAGCCTCGCGCTCGCCATGCGCCGTAATGAGGTCGAGTCCGGGAGCGCCGTACGCGTGGCGACCGGGCTGGTGCTGGTGGTCTTCGTGGCGTCTCTCACCCAAGGCGTGCTGGTCGAGCTGAGCCAGGTGTACCGCTCGGACTCCCAGTTTCAGGTCTACTCACTCGCCGAGAGCGCGGTGTCGGACAAGGAGCGACAAGCCCTCCAGCGCATCCCGCAGGTGGACGCGGTGGCCACCATCGCCGACTCAGAGAATCGCCCCGACGAGATGCGGTCGGGTGCGCGTGTCCTGGTGGCCACCTGCGGGCAGTTGGCGCACATGTCGACCCGCCCGAAGGGCTGTGTCGACGGGAAGATCCAGCGTCTGCGGGCACGCGACGGCTACGCTGACGACGTGAGGCCGGGCGCTGTCACCTCTGTGTACGGCCACGTGCACGGCCGTCCGAGCACATGGCGGCTGACCGTCCCCGCGAGCGCGGTCAGCTATTCCTCGATGGAGGCGGCAGGGCTGGCAGAGGGATACTCCGCTGTGATCGTGCCCCCCTCGGCGCTGCCACGCGATATGCGAGTGGACGGCGCGCAGGTGTACCTCGTGTCGAGTCCGGACGCGGACACCGTCACAGGGGTGCTCGACAGCATCGCTGCGGTCACTCCCACCGGCGAGGTGTCTCTCGAATCGCTCGACATCGACGGCATCCGCCAAGTAGCCCTGATCAAATCCCTCCTGGCCGTAGGCATGGTCCTCGGGCTGGTGATCGGGGTCGCCGCCTATCTCGTCGCCGCCGGGGACCGCGCCGTGGAGCGGCGGGGGCAGGTGACGGCGCTGACGTTGCTGGGGACGCGGCGGCGGACGTTGCGGGCGGTGCAGTGCGCGCAGGTCGTGACGCCGCTCGGCATCGGGCTCGTCCTCGCCCTGGTCACGGGGAAGATCATCGAGTCCGGGTACCTCGTGACCGGCGGAGGCGCGGTGTTCTGGGACGGCGCCGGGGTCCCCGTCCTGCTGTACACCGCGTTCGGCGTCCTCGTGCTCGCCGCCCTCGGCTCCCTCCCGCTCATCGGCAGACGTATCGACCCGGAGTTGATCCGCAGGGACTGACCCCGCAGGGACTGACCCCGCGGGGACTGGCCCGAACCCGCCGTGCCCGTCGGCCGGGGCCGCAGCCGCCCGCCCCGGCCGGCGCCACCCGGCGCCGCGCCGCCTACCCTCCACCGGAATGGGGGAAGCCACCCGTACCGTCACCACCCGTCACCACCGACACAGGGAGCACACCATGAGCGGCTGGAACGCCGGCGACATCCCCTCGCAGCGCGGACGCACCGCGATCGTCACCGGGGCCAACAGCGGCCTCGGCTACGTCACCGCCCGCGAGCTGGCCCGGGCCGGCGCCCACGTCGTCCTCGCCTGCCGCAGCGAGGCCAAGGGCGCCGCCGCCGTCGACGCGCTGCGCGCCGAAGTCCCAGGCGTGGACGTGGAGTTCAGCGCGCTGGACCTCGCCGACCTCGCCTCCGTACGGGACTTCGCCGCCCGCTACACCGACGCCGACCGCCCGCTCGACCTGCTGGTCAACAAGGCGGGCGTCATGGCGCTCCCGTACAGCCGCACGGCGGACGGGTTCGAGACGCAGTTCGGGGTCAACCACCTCGGTCACTTCGCCCTGACCGGCGGGCTGCTGTCCGCGCTGCTCGAAGCTCCCGCGCCGCGCGTCGTCACCGTCTCCAGCGGAGCGCACGCCCTCGCCAACATCGACATGGGCGACCTCAACAGCGAGAAGACGTACGGGAAGTGGATCGCGTACGCGCGTTCCAAGACCGCCAATCTCCTCTTCACGCATGAGTTGGCCCGCCGCACCGCCCGTGCCGGGCTCCCGCTGACCTCCGTCGCCGCCCACCCCGGATACGCGGCGACGTCGCTCCAGACGCGAGGTGCCCGCATGGAGGGCAGAAAGAGGATGGAGCGCCTTTTCAAGATCGGGAACCGGATCGTGGCGCGGCCCGCGACCGAAGGCGCGCTGCCCACGCTGTACGCGGCGACCGCCCCCGGCGTGCGGCCCGACGACTTCTACGGCCCGCGCGTCCTGATGTGGCGCGGCGCACCCGCGAAGTCCTGGCGGGCACCCTGGGCGCGCGACGACGTGGCCGGCGAGCGGCTGTGGGCCGCGTCCGAGCAGCTCACCGGCGTCGACTACGGGCCCGCGCTGAAGAGTTGAGCGCCCGGCACACCGACACACGGCTGTAGTCCCTCTGTCGTAATCCGGCCGCATGGTTGATCGTTGGGCCGTCGAGCTCATCGGTACGGACGCCTGGCGGACTCCCCGCCGGGCACGCGGACGGACATCTGGGGGAGACAGCATGACCATCAGCCGTAGAGGACTGCTCGGGAGCGCCGCCGCGCTCGGCCTGCTCACCGCCTGCGGGTCGAACACCGGCCGGGGCGGCGACGACGGAGGCGGCGGCAGCGGGCCCAGGCTCGCGCAGTGGTACCACCAGTACGGCGAGCAGGGCACCGAGCAGGCCGTGAAGAAGTACGCGGCGGCCTACGACAAGGCCCGCGTCAGCGTGCAGTGGCGCCCCGGGAACTACGACCAGCAGACCGCCGCCGCCCTCCTCACCGACTCCGGACCCGACGTCTTCGAGGTCAACGGCCCGTCCCTGGACCAGACCCGGGGCAAGCAGGTCGTCGACCTCGCCGACCTGTTCGACGGTGTGAAGGACGACTTCAACAAGGCGGTCCTCGCCCCGAAGACGTACGACGGGAAGATCTGGGGCATCCCGCAGACCATCGACATGCAGATGCTCTACTACCGCAAGAGCATGCTCGCCGACGCGGGCGTCGAACCGCCCACCACACTGGACGCGCTGGTCGACGCCGCGAGAAAACTCACCGGCAAGAAGGCCAAGGGCCTCTTCCTCGGCAACGACGCAGGCGCCGGAGTCCTCGGCGGCACCCCGCTGTTCGCGGCCGGCCTCACCCTCGTCACCCCCGAAGGCACCGTCGGCTTCGACGACCCGGCCGCCGCCCGCGCCCTCGGCAAGATCCGCCGCCTGTACGCCGACAAGTCGCTGCTGCTCGGGGCGCCCGCCGACTGGTCGGAGCCGGCCGCGTTCATCCAGGGGCTGACCGCGATGCAGTGGTCGGGGCTGTGGGCGCTGCCCGCCGTCCGCAAGGCGCTCGGTGACGACTTCGGCGTGCTGCCGTTCCCGAAGGACGGCCCGCACGGGGCGCCCTCGGTGCCGGTCGGGGCGTACGCGGCGGCCGTCTCCACCCGCACCGCCCACACCCGCGCCGCCAAGGAATACCTGAAGTGGCTGTGGATCGACCGCACCGACTACCAGGAGGACTTCGCGCTCTCCTACGGTTTCCACATCCCGGCACGGATCTCCCTCGCCAAGAAGGCCGCGAAGCTCCGCGAGGGCGCCGCCGCCGACGCCGTCCGCTACGCCACCGACCACGGCTACGCGCAGCCGCTGCTGTGGACGCCGGCCGCGCAGACCGCGTACCAGGACGCGCTCAACCGGATCATCAAGGACGGCGCGAGCCCCGATCGTGAACTGCGGGACGTCGTACGGAAGGTGTCGGCGGAGCTGGCCCGCGTGAAGAAGAAGTGACCCGCGCCGAGCGCCATCGGGCGCTGTGGTTCTGGGTGTTCGTCGGCCCGTTCGTCCTCGGCCTCGGCGTCTTCACGTACATCCCGCTGCTGTGGAGCGTCTGGCTCAGCTTCTTCGACGCGCACAACACGGTCACCCCGACCGATTTCGTCGGCCTCGACAACTACGCGGCGCTACTGCGCGACGACGCGTTCACCGGCAGCCTCGGCACGTTCTGCCTGTTCACGCTGTTCATCGTGCCGACGACGTACGCGCTGTCGCTCGGGCTCGCCCTGATGGTGAACCGGCTGCGGCGCGCACGCGCGTTCTTCCGGTCGGTGTTCTTCCTGCCCGCCGCGTGCAGTTACGTCGTCGCCGCGCTGATCTGGAAGATGTCCCTGTTCAACGGGGTCCGCTTCGGCCTCGCCAACACCTTGCTCGGCTACGCCGGCGCCGACGAGATCGCGTGGCTGTCCACGACACATCCGCCCTGGTACTGGCTGGTCATCGTCACCGTACGGCTGTGGCTCCAGGCCGGTTTCTACATGATCCTCATCCTCGCCGGGCTCCAGCGCATCGACCCCGCGCTGTACGAGGCGGCCGCCGTGGACGGCGCGCGGCCCGGCTGGCAGGTCTTCAGAAACATTACGTTTCCGCAGCTCAGGGCCACATCGGTGGCGGTGGTGCTGCTGCTCGTCATCAACGCGTTCCAGGCGTTCGACGAGTTCTACAACCTGCTGTCCGACGCGCGCGGCTACCCGCCCTACGCCCGCCCGCCGCTCGTCTACCTCTACTACACGGCCCTCGGCCAGGGGCAGAACCTCGGGCTCGGCAGCGCGGGCGCGGTACTCCTCGCGCTGATCATCGCGGTGGTGACGGTGGGGCAGGCACGCTGGTTCGGGCTCGGCCGCAAGGAGGCGGACTGATGAGCGCGCCGAAAGCGGGAGCGATGAGCGCACGGAGAGCGGGAGCGATGAGCGCACGGAGAGCGGGAGCGACGATCGCGCCGAGAGAGGGAGCGCGGGTGCGGGACGACGCGCTGGTCAGGGCGGGGCGGGCGCTGCGCATCGCCCTGCTGATCGCCCTCGCGGTCCTCTTCCTCGTCCCCTTCTATCTGCTCGTGCGCAACGGGCTCGCGTCGGAGGTGGACATCACGTCGCCGTCCTGGACGTTCTTCCCGTCGCACCTGCGGTGGGGGAACGTGCGGGAGCTGTTCGACGACACGTCCGTGCCGTTCGCGCGGTCGCTGCTCAACTCGGCGTTCATCGCCGTCGCCACGACCGCCGGCACGCTGCTCCTGGCCTCGCTCGCCGGGTACGGCCTGGCCCGCATCCCGTACCGGCACGCGAACAAGGTGTTCTACGCGATCCTCGGCACCCTCATGATCCCGGCGGCGGTCACCTTCGTACCGACGTTCGTCCTGGTGTCGTCGCTCGGCTGGGTCTCCACGCTGCGCGGCCTGATCGTGCCGACGCTGTTCTCGGCGTTCGCCTGCTTCGTCTTCCGGCAGTACTTCCTCGGCTTCCCCCGCGAGTTGGAGGACGCGGCCCGCGTCGACGGCCTCGGCTACTGGCGTACGTACTGGCGGGTCGTCGTGCCCAACGCGCGGCCGGTGTTCGCGGCGGTCGGCACGATCGTCTTCATCGGGGCGTGGAACGCGTTCCTGTGGCCGCTGGTCATCGGGCAGGGCCAGTCGGCGTGGACGGTCCAGGTGGCGCTCTCCTCCTTCACGACGTCCCAGGTGGTCCGCCTGCACGAACTGTTCATAGCGGCGGCGGTCTCGGTCCTCCCCCTCCTCCTCGTCTTCCTCCTCTTCCAACGCTGGATCGTCAAAGGCACCGAACACTCCGGCATCGACTGAGAGACCCCACACGAGAGCGCCCCACCTCCTCAGGGGCGCGGGGAACTGCGCAAAAGAGAACGGGCCCGCACCCGAGAACCCCGCCCCCCCCAGAACCCCGCCCCTCACAACCACCCCGCCCCCGATCTGAGCCCCCCGAACCCCCGAGGTAACGACGAGCCCACCGCCGGGAAACAAACCCCCCGCACCCTGAAGACATGCCACCCCAGACGGTTGTCATCGGGACAGGACTGGCCGCCACCCGCCTGGCCCACCACCTGGGCCCCACCGCCCTCCTCCTCGGCGAGGAACCCCACCCCCCGTACAACAGGGTCCTGCTCCCCGAGGTCCTGGCCGGCACCTACACCCCCGACGTCATCGCCCTGCCCCGCACCCGCGCCCGCCACTACCGCACCCGCGCCCTCCGCATCGACCGCACCCGCCGCCGCGTCCACTGCGCGGACGGCACGACGGTCCCGTACGACACCCTCGTCCTGGCGACGGGCGCGAACCCGGTGCTCCCGCCCCTGCACGGCCTGTTCAGGGGGCCGCAGAACCAACTCCCTCACGGAGTCCACCCGTTCCGCACGATGGACGACTGCCTGGCCCTCGCGGCGGCGGCCACCCCGGGCCCCGGCGCGCCCCGCACGAACGTCACCGTCATCGGCGGCGGCCTCCACGGCGTCAGCGCGTCCCGCGCCCTCGCCCGGCGCGGCGCCCGCGTCACCCTGATCCACCAGCCGCAGCACCTCATGAACCGTCACCTCGACGCGCCAGCAGCCCAGTTGGTACGTAGGCACCTCACCGCGCTCGGCGTCGAGGTCCACACCGCCTGCCGGGCCCGCGCGGCGACAGTGACCGACGGCCGCGTCCGTGCCATCGAACTGCACGACGGACACCGCCTCGACACCGACGTCACCGTACTGACCTGCGGCACCCGCCCCCGTACCGCACTCGCCGAAGCGGCGGGCCTCGACGTCCGCGACGGCGTGCTGGTCGATGACGAACTGCGGACCAGTGACCCCCACATCCGTGCCCTCGGCGACTGCAACCGCCACCCCGGCGCGAGCCCCCGCCTGGCCGCGCCCGCACTGGAACAGGCCGACGCCCTCGCCGCGCTGCTGACCGGCGGATCAACCCCGTACACCGGTACCCGGGCGCTGACTCGGCTCACTCTCGCGCGTGACGACGGGCCGCTGGACCTGGCCGCGTTCGGCGCGCCGGAGGCCGCGCACGGCGATGACGTCGTGCGGCTCACGGACGCGACCCGGGGCACCTACCGCAAGGTCGTCGTCCGGGGCGACCGGCTCGTCGGCGGTGTCCTCGTCGGCGAGCTGACCGGCGTCGACACCCTCGCGCGCACCTGGGAGACCGACGGCCCGCTGCCGCTCCCCGCAGGGGCCGGCGCGCCGCTGCACCATCTGCTGACCCCTCACGGAGGCCACTGACATGACGACGCCCCGCACCACGAACCGCCCTGGCGCCCGCGCCCTCGTGCTCATCGGCCACGGCATGGTCGGCCAGCGCTTCCTGGAGGCGGCCGCCGACCACGGACTCACCGCCGGCCACCGGATCGTCGTGCTCTGCGAGGAGCCCCGGCCGGCCTACGACCGCGTCCACCTCACCTCGTACTTCACCGGCACGACCGCCGACGAACTCTCGCTCACCGACCCGGAGTTCCTCGCCAAGCACGACATCGAACTCCACGTCGGAGACCCGGCCGTCGCCGTGGACCGGGCGACGCGCACGGTCACGGCACGCTCCGGCCTGACGGTCCGTTACGACACGCTGGTGCTGGCGACGGGCTCGTACCCGTTCGTGCCGCCCGTGCCCGGCAAGGACGCCACCGGCTGCTTCGTCTACCGGACCGTCGAGGACGTGTACGCCATCGAGGAGTACGCGAAAAGCGGCGCGCGGACCGGCGCGGTCGTCGGCGGCGGACTGCTCGGACTGGAGGCGGCGGGCGCGCTGCGCGGGCTCGGACTGGCCACGCACGTCGTGGAGTTCGCGCCCCGCCTGATGCCCGTGCAGGTGGACGAGGGCGGCGGGGCGGCCCTGCTGAAGACCGTGCGGGGGATGGGCCTCGACGTCCACACCGGCGTCGGCACGCAGGAGATCACGACCGACCCGGCAACCGGCCGCGTGCGCGGCATGCGCCTGTCGGACGGCTCCGAACTCGCCGCCGATCTCGTGGTGTTCTCCGCCGGAGTGCGGCCGCGCGACGAACTGGCCCGCACCATGGGCCTCACGGTCGGTGAACGCGGCGGGGTCGCCGTCGACGCGCAGTGCCGCACCAGCGACCCGGACGTCTTCGCGATCGGCGAGTGCGCGCTCGCCGCCGACGGCCGCGTGTACGGGCTCGTCGCGCCGGGATACGACATGGCCCTCACCGTCGCCGCCACGCTCGCCGCCGACGGTACGACCGGTGCTCAACCCTCCTTCACCGGGGCCGACTTGTCCACGAAGCTGAAGTTGCTCGGGGTCGACGTGGCGTCGTTCGGGGACGCGCACGGGACGAGCGAGGGCAGCCTCGACGTCGTCTACGCCGACTCGCGTGCGGGCACGTACAAGAAGCTCGTCGTCGGCGCCGGCGGGGAACTGCTCGGCGGTGTTCTCGTCGGTGACGCGGAGGCGTACGGCACGCTGCGCGCGCTCACCGGCTCGGTGCCGCCCGTCCCGCCGGAGTCCCTGGTGCTGCCCGCCGGCGCGGGCGCCCCGGCGGCCCTCGGCCCCGAGGCGCTGCCGGACGACGCGGTGATCTGTTCCTGCCACAACGTGACCAAGGGCGAGATCCGCGCCCACGGCACGCTGCCCGAGGTGAAGAAGTGCACCAAGGCCGGTACCGGGTGCGGGAGTTGCGTCAAGCTCATCGGGCAGTTGCTCCCGAAGGCGGCGGGGGACGAGGGGGTGTGCGGCTGCTTCGCGCACACCCGGCAGGAGTTGTACGAGATCGTGCGTGTCAAGCGGATCACGGAGTTCGCGCGGCTTCTCGACGAGCACGGACGGGAGGCGGCGCGCGGCGGTGAGGGCTGCGAGGTCTGCAAACCGGCCGTCGCCTCCGTCATCGCCTCCCTCGCGCCCGTCATCGGCGCCGACGGGTATGTCCTCGCGGGCGAGCAGGCCGCCCTCCAGGACACCAACGACCACTTCCTCGCCAACCTCCAGAAGAACGGCTCCTACTCGGTCGTCCCGCGTATCCCCGGTGGCGAGATCACTCCGGACAAGCTCATCGTCATCGGCGAGGTCGCCCGCGACTTCGGGCTCTACACGAAGATCACGGGCGGCCAGCGCATCGACCTGTTCGGGGCGCGCGTCGATCAACTGCCTTCGATCTGGGCGCGTCTGGTCGACGCCGGGTTCGAGTCCGGGCACGCGTACGGCAAGTCGCTGCGGACGGTGAAGTCGTGCGTGGGGTCCACGTGGTGCCGGTACGGGGTCCAGGACTCCGTGCGGATGGCGATCGAACTGGAGCTGCGGTACCGGGGATTGCGGGCGCCGCACAAGCTGAAGTCGGCGGTGTCGGGGTGTGCGCGGGAGTGCGCGGAGGCGCAGTCGAAGGACTTCGGCGTCATCGCCACGGCGTCCGGCTGGAACCTGTACGTCGGCGGCAACGGCGGCATGGCGCCACGTCATGCGGACCTGCTGGCAAAGGACTTGGACGACGAGGGACTGGTACGGCTGATCGACCGCTTCCTGATGTTCTACATCCGTACCGCCGACCGGCTGGAGCGGACCGCCGCGTGGCTGGAGCGGATCGAGGGCGGCCTCGGCCATGTCCGGGACGTCGTCGTACGGGACTCGCTGGGGCTCGCGGGGGAGTTGGAGGCGGCCATGGACGCGCATGTCGCCGGGTACCGCGACGAGTGGGCGGCGACACTTGACGATCCCGAACGGCTCGGGCGGTTCGTGTCCTTCGTCAACGCGCCCGGGACTCCGGACCCGGCGATCAGGTTCGTGCCCGAACGGGATCAGATCCGGCCGGGACTGCCGGTTCTCACGCTGGAAGGGGCCGGGGCGCGATGAGCGGGGCGGTGGAGGTTCGGGCGGGGCGGGAGTGGGTGCGGGTGTGTGACGTGGGGGTGTTGACGTCGGGGCGGGGGGTTGCGGCGCTGCTGCCGGGCGGCGGGCAGGTCGCCGTTTTTCTTGATCGGGCGGGGCGGGTGCGGGGGGTGGACAACGTGGATGCGGCTACGGGGGTCGGGGTGCTGGCCCGGGGGCTTCTCGGTACGTTCGAAGGGCGGCCCTTCGTGGCTTCCCCGCTTCTCAAACACCGGTTTGATCTTGTCAGCGGGAGGTGTCTTGACGAGCCGGGGCTGTCGGTGCGGGTGTTCGAGGTGCGGGTACGTCCAGCGCTGCCGCGCCCTTGAGCAGTCGTTCACCTGCGGCCCGTTGGGTGGCTGATCGCGCAGTTCCCCGCGCCCCTATCGGGGCACGACCGTGCGTGGTCATCCTCCAGCCGGTGGGGCTTCTCGCGCAGTTCCCCGCGCCCCTGAAGCATGCACTTCGTGCAGCTTCCCCCAGGGGGGAGGTGGCGACGCAGTCGCCCCTCCAGGGGCGCGGGGAACTGCGCGCCCAGCCACGGCGAAAGCCGAGGATCCCCACCGGCCGGAGCCACCCACTCACCCAGGGGCGCGGGGAACTGCGCGAGCGGCCACGACGAATGTCGAGGATCGCCACCGGCCGGAGCCGCCCACCTACCCAGGGGCGCGGGGAACTGCGCAAGGCGGTGACTTCAGCAGGCCCGCGCTGTACAGCCCCCCGCCCAGGGGTTAAGCCCGGTTCAGGCAATGGTCAAGGCCGACTTAAGCCCAGGCCCAACCCCCCGGACCCGGCATCCAGCGCGAGCGCCCCCGCTTAGGGTGCGCGGCGTGATCAGGATTCCGCCACCCCCGACGACGGCCCCCCGCATACCGGGCCCCCCACCCCCAAGACTGACCCCGAAGACCCTGCGTACCGGCATCCTCACCGGCGGAGCCACCGTCACGCTCACCTGGGCCGCCCAGGCCCACCCGTCCGCCCGCCTGGACGCCCTCTTCGCCACGGCGGCGCATCTGACGGGCCTGCTCGCCGGCTACGGCATCCTCGTCATGCTGTTCCTGATGGCCCGCGTCCCCGCCGTGGAACACGGCATCGGCGCCGACACCCTCGCCCGCCTCCACGCCAGGGGCGGCCGTCACGTACTGACCCTGTGCGCGGCCCACACAGGACTGGCCCTGCTCGGGTACGCCGCCCACACCGGTACCGACCTGATCACCACGGTCACCGACCTCCTCGGCTACCCGGGGCTCGCCGCGGCCGCCGCAGGCACTCTGCTCCTCGCCACGGTCGGCGTCAGCAGCGCCCGTGCGGTACGCCACCGCGTCGGCCACGGCCCCTGGCGCGGGCTGCACCTGCTCACGTACCTCGCCGCGGCCCTCGCGTTCGCCCACCAGCTCGCGGGCCCCGACATCGCGACCAGCCCCCTGACCCTCGCCCTGTGGTCCATGCTGCACGCCACGGTCGCCGTGCTGCTCGTCTGGTACCGGCTGATCGTCCCCGTACGGCAGGCGCTGCGGCACGAGCTGCGGGTCGTGGAGGTACGGGCCGAGGGGCCCGGTGTCGTGTCCGTGCTGATGCGCGGGCGGGACCTCGGGCTGCTGAACGCGGAGGCGGGCCAGTTCTTCCGGTGGCGGTTCCTGACGGCCGGGCTGTGGCATGCCGCGCTGCCGTTCTCGCTGTCCGCGCCGGTCGACGGCGACCACCACGTACGGATCACGGTCAAGGCCGTCGGCGACCACACCCGCCGGATCAGACGGCTGCGGACGGGCGTACGGGTCGTCGCCACGGGCCCGTTCGGCGCGCTCACCGCCCACCGCCGCACCCGGCGCAAGGTGCTGCTGCTGGCCGGGGGCGTCGGCATCACGCCGATGCGCGCCCTGTTCGAGACGCTGCCCGGCGCGCCCGGCGAGATCACGCTCCTGTACCGCGCGTCGAACGCCGAACAGCTCGTGCTGCGCGAGGAGTTGGAGGCCATCGCCCGCGACCGCCGAGCCGCCGTGCACTACCTGCTCGGCCCTTCCGACGCGGCGTTCGACCCGCTCGCCCCGCAGGCCCTGCGCAACCTCGTGCCCGACCTGCCCGACCACGACGTCTACCTGTGCGGGCCGCCCGGCATGACCGCGGCGGCGACGGCGGCCCTCGTCCGCGCCGGCGTCCCCGCACCCCGGATCCACGCCGAGTCCTTCGCGTACTGACCCGCCCGTACGAGCCGCCCCCCCAACCGGGGGCACCCCCCGCCCCCGTACCCCCTCGGAGAGAGCGCCCCGCATGTCACGTCACCGCAGACCCGCCCGCACCGCCCCCGCCCGCACGGTCCAGGCCCGCCGCAAGGTCGCGTTCGGGCTCGCCGGGGCGAGTGTCGCCGTGGCCGCCTGCCTGGCGGTCACCGTGGACCCGGCGGCGCCGCCCGCGCCCGACCGCGCGCCCCGCGTCGGGGCCGGCCCGGCAAGCTCAGAAGACGCTCAACTCTCCGGGGATTCATGGACGGCGCACGTATCCCGTCCCTAGGGTCATGATCATGCCCGACATATCCCTGACCACCGTCGTCGTGCTCTGCGTCGCCGCGCTCGCGGCCGGCTGGATCGACGCGGTGGTGGGCGGCGGCGGCCTGCTGCTCCTGCCCGCGCTGCTGCTTGGCCTCCCCAACTCGGCGGCGGCCGGCCCCTACGCGCTCGGCACCAACAAGGCCGTCGCCATCGTCGGCACCACCGGCGCCGCCGTCACCTACGCCCGCAAGGCCCCCGTCGACGTACGGCTCGCGGTCCGCATCGGGCTCGCCGCCCTGATCGGTTCGACGGGCGGCGCGCTGCTCGCCGCCGGGATGAGCACGGAGGTCCTCAAGCCGCTGGTGATGGTGGTGCTCGTCGGCGTCGGCGCGTTCGTGATCTTCCGGCCCGCGTTCGGCACCGCCCCCGCCGGCGGGCCCGCCTCCCCGCGCCGCGTGCTCGCCGCGATCGCGCTCGCGGGCCTCGGGATCGGCTTCTACGACGGACTGATCGGCCCCGGCACGGGCACGTTCCTGGTGCTCGCGCTGACCGCGCTGCTCCGTCTCGACCTCGTCACCGCGTCCGCCACCGCGAAGATCGTCAACTGCTGCACCAACGCGGGCGCCCTCGCCATGTTCGCCGCCAAGGGCACGGTCTACTGGCAACTCGCCGCGCTGCTCGCCGTGTTCAACCTCGCGGGCGGCATGATCGGTGCCCGTACCGCCCTCAAGCGCGGCGCCGGTTTCGTCCGCGTGGTCCTGCTCACCGTCGTCTGCGCGCTCGTCGTGAAGATGGCGTACGAGCAGTGGGTGGCCTGAGCAAGCGATAGCCACGCGCCCCGGCGCCCGGGGCGTTCACATCGCGCCGCCGCGCGCCCGCCGGTGCAGCAGCCACGTGCCGCCCGCCGCGCCCAGCGCCAGCAGCCCGACGCCCACCGCCGTGCGCACCGGGTCGGGCCCGAGTGCCCCCGTCCCGTCCGGTTCGGCGGCCGCACGCGGCGCGGGTGCCGTCGCCCGCGTCCCGGACGGGCCCGCGGCCCCCGCGAGGGCGACGACCAGATCGCCGGTGACCCGGCCCCCGCCCGCGCAGCGCGCGACGATCTCGTACGTGCCCGGCTGCGCCGACACCGGCACCGCGAACCGCCCGCTGGCCTGCTCGGGGAGCGCCCCCGGCGCCAGCGGGAACGCGCCCGCGCCCACCGCCCCCGCGTCGCCCGCCGCCGCGCCGCGCGCCCCGCACGCTTCGGTGTCCACGGTGACCGTCGCGCCGGGGGAAGCGGTCCTCGGGTGGACGTCCAGGTCGCCGCGGGCCGCGGCGGACGCGGGCAGCGCCATGAGCCCGGCGACGGCCACGGCGCACGCGGAGACGGTCAGGGCTCGGCAACTGCGCATGGTCGCGTACTCCTTCACGGGCGTCGGGCGCGCCCTGTGGGGAAGAGGTAAGTACGCCGGACCGCGCCCCGCGCGCCGACGCGCCGCCGACACGCCGTGCCCGGCAGGCTTCCTGACGCTCCGAAATGTGCGTAATTCCAGGTCGCGGGCGCTCTCGGGGCCCGTACCCGAATGGGTGCGTACACCCGTGCGACCGGGTGACCGCGAGGGTCACCCGGCCGCCGGGTGTGGGGGGTGGGCTGACGGGCGGTCAGTTCACGGAGACCGCGCTCCAGGTCGCCGCGACCGCCGCGTACTCCGCGCTGGTCGCGCCGTACAGGTCCTTCGCCGCGTTCAGGGTCGCCGTGCGGGCGCCCGCGTAGTTCGTCGACGAGGTCATGTAGACGGTCAGCGCGCGGTACCAGATCTGGCCGAGCTTGTCCTTGCCGATGCCGGCCAGGGTGGCGTTGTTGCAGGTCGTGCCGTTGTGCTGGACCCCGCCGATGACCTTGGGGCCGCTGCCCTCGGCGAGCAGGTACGCGAAGTGGTTGGCGACGCCCGAGGAGTAGTGCACGTCGAGGTTGCCGACGCCCGTGCTCCAGCAGTCCGCCGACTTCCCGTCCTTGCTCGGCTGGTCCATGAACCGCAGCGCCGCCTTGCCGAAGCCCGGCTTGACGATCTTCTCGCCTATCAGCCAGTCGCCGGGGTCGGAGCCGTTGTTCGCGTGGAACTCGACGAGCGTGCCGAAGATGTCGGAGGTCGCCTCGTTCAGCCCGCCGGACTCACCCGAGTAGGTCAGCTTCGCGGTCTTCGAGGTCACGCCGTGCGACATCTCGTGCCCGGCCACGTCCAGCGCCACCAGCGGCCCGAACGTGGTCCCGTCACCGTCGCCGTACGTCATGCAGAAGCAACTGTCGTCCCAGAACGCGTTGTTGTAGTTGCTCCCGTAGTGGACGCGGTTGTACGAGCCCTTGCCGTCGCCGCCGATGCCGTTGCGGCCGTGGACCTGCTTGTAGTAGTCCCAGGTCTGGTCGGTGCCGTACTGCGCGTCGACGGCGGCACTGGCCCGATCGGCGGTCGTGCCGCTGCCCCAGTGGTTGTCGGCGTCGGTGAACAGGGTGGCGGGGGCGCGGCTCCAGCAGATGCCGAGGATGCAACTGTCGGTCTTGTTGGCCGCGTCACCCGTGTACGTGCCGCCGCGCGTCGCGTCCTTGAGCTGGTACGTCGATCCGGACTGCGTCGTCTCCAGCGGCACGGTGCCCGAGTACAGGGACGTGCCGTCGCCGGTCACCGTCTCGATGCTGTCCCACGCGTCGATCCGGGCGCCGGTGCGGGCGTCGGTGAGGACCGTGCGGGCGACCGGGTTGCCGACGGAGTCCTTGGCGACCGCGTTCGTGCGCCAGGCCAGCTTGGGCGCGCCGTGCAGGGCGTCCACGACGAGTTCGGGCCGCGCGATCAGCTTGCGCAGGGACTGGCCCCGGTGGGCGGAGCGCAGGGCGCCGGCGGCCAGGTCGGCGGCCTTCGGCGCGCTGACGGAGGGCGTGATGCGGGGGACGGCGAGGTCGCCGCGCACGGCACGGTCCGCGCCGCGGTAGGCGCCGGCGGGGGAGAGGTGGACGACGAAGTCGCCGCCGAGGACCGGCAGGCCCCGGTAGGTGCGGTCGTAACGGACGTGCTGGCTGCCGTCCTTGTCCACGACGACGTCGCGTACGGCGGTGCCCTGGGCGTCGGTCAGGCGCAGGGCGCTCGCGTGGTCGGCGAGCGCGGCGGCGGCGTGGCCGACCGCCTCGGCGCGGGTGGGGGTGGGAGTGCGCGGGGCGGCGCTGGTGACCGGGGCGAGGGCGGCGGCCAGGAGGGTGGCGGCCGCCGCGGCCGTGCCGGCGATGGTGAGGCGCGATGCGGTCCGGGTAGATCTCATCGGGCTCCCTTGTGTGGAGGGTCCTGGGCTGCCCCACTTTTAAAGGGTCATGACAACTCTGTCCAGAGGGCCTCCGTGGGCGGACGGCACAATGGCCGATGTGACCTCATCGCAGACGGACGACACTTCACCGCAGACGGACGCCGCCTCGTCGCAGGCGTACGGCACTTCGTCGCACACGTATGACACTTCATCGCGGGCGGACGCCGACGACGGCACGACCCCCGCGCTCGTGGTGCTGACGACCACCGACTCGGAGGCGGAGGCGCGGGAGCTGGCGGCGGGCGCCATCGAGGCCAGGGTCGCCGCGTGCGCCCAGGCCATCGGCCCGCTGACCTCGGTGTACCGGTGGCAGGGCGCGGTGGAGACGGGGACGGAGTGGCAGCTCCAGCTCAAGACCGTACGGAGCAGGTACGCGGCCCTGGAACAGTGGCTGACGTCCCGTCACTCCTACGACACCCCGGAGCTCCTCGCCCTCCCCGTCACCCACGCGTCCCGCGCCTACGCGGACTGGCTGACGGCCGAAACGACGCCCTAGGGCCTTGCGAGGGCACCCTCTTACGCCAGGAGAGCTGTCATCGCGCCCGTCCGTTCCGCTTCGGGCGGCCGGGAACGCGGCGGCTGCTATAGGTGGGCGAAACCGTACGAACGGTTCCACGTGTACAGCGCAGAAGGGCCTCAGGGTGAGAATCCGCCGAAGACTTTCCGTTGCCGCTTTCGCCGCCGTCGTCAGTATCGGTGCCCTCGGCGCCCAGCCGGCTTTCGCCGGGGGCGACGGGGGGTACGGCGGCTCCTGCTTTGAGTACGGCAACGGCTGCCCGACCCCGGGCATTCCGGGCCCCCAGGGGCCTCCCGGGCCGCAGGGTCCTGCCGGTCCGCAGGGTCTCCCCGGCCCTCAGGGTCCTGCCGGGCCGCAGGGACCTGCCGGTCCTCCCGGTCCTTCCGGGGTGTCGGGGCCCAGCATCACGGTGAACGGCCCGTCCGTCCCCGCGGACGGCGTGAGCGTGGCCACCGCCGAGTGCCCGGCCGGGTACACCATGACCAGCGGCGGTTACACGTCGGACGGCCCCAACACCTACGCGGGCATCGGCGAGAAGGGCCACCCCAACAGCACCAACACGGGTTGGGTGGTCCCCGTGCCGCGGGACAGCACCCCCGGCGCCGCGATCCACGCCTGGGTGATCTGCCTGCCCCTGGGGTGAGACCCCGAGCCCGCCCCCGCGGATCCCGGAGCCGATGAATCGGCCGTGGGTCAGGGGGCGGGCCTTTTGGGAACTACGCGGGCCAGCCGCCGTACGGGACGGTGATCAGTTCCATGGCGTGCCCGGCGGGGTCCAGGAAATACACCCCGCGCCCGCCGTCGTTACGGTTGATCTCTCCGGGCTGCTTGCGGTGAGGGTCGGCGTAATGCTCGATGCCGCGCTGCTTGATCCGCGTGTACGCCGCGTCGAACTCCGCCTCGGAGACGAGGAAGGCGTAATGCTGCGGGGTGATGGTGGACTCGGGAACAGTGGCGAAATCCAGCGTGACGCCATTGCTCAGCGCGACCGCGACGAACGGGCCCCATTCGCCGGCGATCTGGAGATCGAGCAGCTCCGCGAAGAATTCGGCGGACTCCCGATTGTTCCGGGCGTGGACGATGGTGTGGTTCAACTCGACTGACAAGGAATGCCTCCGAAGGCAACTCCCGACACCTCCATGCCTCACCCAGCCGGTGACCGACACGCGATGTCGCCAAAAACTCTAACGATCACCCCCCACCCGGTCAACGACCCCCCAACTCCCTGAGGTGCGCGGGAGCTCCCCGAGGGTTCATGGCAGCCCTCGCCCCAACTCCCTCAGGGGCGCGGGGAACTGCGCGCCAAGCCACGAAGAACGGAACGCGAAGAAACAACCCGCACCCACCCCCACCTCAAAGAACTCCCGCACCCAAAAGACCCCGCCCACCTAAACACCCGCCCTCTCCACCCGCACCGCACACACCTTGAACTCCGGCATCCCGGAATCCGGATCCAGCACGGCATTCGTCACGGAGTTGACCCGCCCCGCCCCGCCCCAGTGAAACGCCATGAACACCGTGTCCACCCGAACCGACGGAGTCACCCGCGCCGTGCCCTCGGCCCGCCCCCGCCGCGAGACGACGGCGACCGTGTCACCGTCCCGCACATCGACGCGCCCCGCGACCGCGGGATGCAGCTCGACGACGGGCCCGGGAGCCGCCCGGTTCAGCTCCGGCACCCGCCGCGTCTGCGCCCCCGACTGGTACTGCGCGACGACCCGCCCGGTGGTCAGATACAGCGGGAACTCCCCGCACGGCTCCTCCGCCGCTGCCCGGTGCGCCGCTCCGGAGAACCGCGCGCGCCCGTCCTCCGTGGCGAACCGGTCCAGGAACACCCGGGGCGTCCCGCTCTCCCCGTCCGGACAGGGCCAGAACACCCCCACCTCATCCCCACCCCCGTCCCCGACCCCGCCCCCGTCGGCGAGACGCTCGTACGAGATCCCCGAGTAATCGGCGACCCCGCCGGCGGACGCCCGCCTCAACTCCTCAAAGACTTCCTGGGGTTCACAGGGAAAGCCCTTCTCCCGCCCCGGCGCGAGCCGCGCCGTCAGCCCGTGCAGGACGTCGAGGTCGGACCGTACGCCCGGCGGCGCCTGTACCGCCCGCCGCCGCAGCAGCACCCGCCCCTCCAGATTCGTGACGGTGCCGGTCTCCTCGGCCCACTGGGCCACCGGCAGCACCACGTCCGCAAGCCGCGCCGTCTCCGAGAGCACCACGTCGGCCACGGCGAGGAAGTCGAGCGAGCGCAGCCGCCCCTCGATGTGCGCGGCGCGCGGCGCGGAGATCACAGGATTGGACCCCATCACCAGCAGCGCCCGTACGTCACCGCCCAACGCGTCGAGCAGCTCGTACGCCGAACGGCCCAGCCCCGGAAGGGAGTCCGGGTCCACGCCCCACACCGCCGCGACGTGCGCCCGGTCCGCCGGGTCGGTCAGGCTGCGGTAGCCGGGCAACTGGTCGGCCTTCTGCCCGTGTTCGCGCCCGCCCTGCCCGTTGCCCTGCCCGGTCAGGCACCCGTACCCGGACAGCGGGCGGCCGGGCCGGCCGGTGGCGAGGGCCAGGTCGATCCACGCGCCGACCGTGTCGGTGCCCTTGGCGTGCTGCTCGGACCCGCGCGCGGTCAGCACCATGGCGTGCTCCGCCGTACCGAACAAGCGGGCGGTCTCCCGCAGTTGGGGCACGGGGACGCCCGTGACGCGTTCCACGTGCTCCGGCCAGTGCGCCATCGCCGCCGCCCGCGCCCCGGCCCAGCCGCGCGTGCGCGCCGCGATGTACTCCTCGTCGGTGCGGCCCTCCGCGACCGTGAGATGCAGCAGGCCGAGCGCGAGGGCGAGATCGGTGCCGGGGCGCGGCGCCAGATGCAGGTCCGCGAGCGCGGCCGTACGGGTCCTGCGCGGGTCCACGACGATCAACGTGCCGCCGTTCGCGCGGAGTTCGGTGAAGTAGCGCAGCGCGGGCGGCATCGTCTCGGCCGGGTTGGCGCCGACGAGGAGCACGCAGTCCGTGCGCGGGATGTCGGCCAGCGGGAACGGCAGCCCCCGGTCCATGCCGAACGCCCGCCGCCCGGCCGTCGCCGCCGCCGACATGCAGAACCGGCCGTTGTAGTCGATCTGCGAGGTGCCGAGCACGACCCGGGCGAACTTGCCGAGCGCGTACGCCTTCTCGTTCGTCAGGCCGCCCCCGCCGAACACCCCGCACGCGTCCGCCCCGTACGCCTCCCGCGCCCGCCCGAGCCCCGCGGCGACCGCGTCGAGCGCCGACTCCCAGTCCGCCGGGGCCAGTTCGCCCGTCGCGGGGTCGCGCAACAGCGGGGTCGTCAGCCGCGCCCCCGGTGCGAGCAGCGCGGCCGCGCTCTGCCCCTTGCCGCACAACGCGCCCCGGTTCACCGGGAATTCGGCCCGCCCCGCGACCGCCACCCGCTCCGCGCCGTCGATCGGCGTGAGCCGCGTCCCGCACTGCAACGCGCAGTACGGGCAGTGCGTGGCGACGGAGCCGGCGGCGGGCGCGGGGGAGAGGGCGGCGGCGGACGGGCCGCTGATGTCGGGCATACGGCCACCGTGCGCGCCCGGTGTTACGGGCCCTGCGGCGCCCCGGTTACACCCCCGGTACGCGCGCCTCCCCGCCCCGCCCGGGCCGCTGTGAGCACGGCGGGCGGCTGTGAGGCACGGCGGGCTGCTGTGAGGCACGGCCGGGCCCGCCCCGCGCGGAATCCCGATCCGGCGCCGCCCGCCGGGCCCTGCTCAGGGCGCGAGCGCCACCCGCAGGCCGTCCTCCCGGTCGCCGAGGAAGCGCGGCTCGCGCCGCGTCCCCGCGTCCAGCACCGCCTTGCCCGAGGCGAAGACCTCCCGCGCCCCGCCCGCGAACCACGTCGCGTCATGCGGCTCCGGCACCCCGACCCCGTACGCGTCCACGCCCGCCGCCTCGCACAGCGCGACCGCCCGCCGCACATGGAAGCCCTGCGTGACCAGGACCGCCCGGTCCACCCCGAAGATCTTCTTGGCCCGCACGCACGAGTCCCAGGTGTCGAACCCGGCGTAGTCGCTGACGACGGCCCGCGCGGGGACGCCGTGCCGGGTCAGGTACGTGCGCATGGCGTCCGGCTCGTCGTAGTCGTGGCGGCTGTTGTCGCCGGTGACCAGCAGGGCGCGTACCGTCCCCGCCCGGTACAGGGCCGCCGCCGCGTCCAGCCGGTGCGCGAGGTACGGGGTCGGCCGGCCCCGGTACAGGCCCGCCCCGAACACCACCGCCACGTCCGTGCGCGGCACGTCGTCCGGGGCCCGCAGCCGGTCGGCGCTCACCACGAACACCCACGTCGAGGGCAGCAGCGCCAGCACGCACAGCGCCATGACGGCCTGGACCGTACGGCGCTGCCCGCGCCGGGTGCGCGGCAGGCGGGGTCGGGGCAGGCGCATGGGAAACTCCAGGTGGCAGGGCGGACACGCAGTCAGAAGGACGCCCGCAACGCCCCTTCGGTTCGGTTCCGGGTACGAGTCCGGGTACGAGGAGGCGCCCGCCCCGCGCGCGTGAGCGCCCGTTCCGCAGACCGCAGGCGCCCGTCCCGCGCGGCGAAGGGCCCGCGCACACTCGTCACCGCGTGGCAACAGCGCCGCAACCCGCGCCGGGCAGCCTCGTGGCATGACCTCGACCGGCACCCCCGACACCGGCCCGGTGGACGGCGCGACCAGCAGCGCCGGACTCCTCGGCATGATCGGCGCCCACCTCGGCCACGGGCTCGGCCGCCTGCCCGCCCGCGCCGCCGCAGGCGAGGGACCGCCGCCGCTCGTCCTCGTCGCCCACGGCAGCCGCGACCCGCGCGCCCTCGCCACCGTCACCGCGCTCGCCGACCGCGTCCGCGCCGCCCGCCCGGGCCTCACCGTCCGCCTCGGCCACATCGAGCTGAACGCGCCGCTGCTCACCGACACCCTCGCCGCGCTCACCGCCCGCACCGCGGTCCTCGTACCGCTGCTCCTCGCGCGCGGTACCCACGTGAAACGCGATCTGCCGGAAGCCGCCGCGCACCCTGCCGCCCCGCCCCGGTCCCTGATCGCCGCGCCGCTCGGCCCGCACCCGCTGCTCGCGCGGGCCCTGCACGAACGGCTCGTCGCCGCCGGCTGGCCCCGGCCGCGCGCCGGAACCGTGCCGCACGCGCGCGCGGGCGTGGTGCTCGCCGTCGCCGGTTCGCGCGACCCCGACAGCACCGCCGACACCCGCGCCACCGCCGCGCTCCTCGCGCGCCGCCTCGGCGTCCCCGTCGTCCCCGGCCACGCCGGCGGGCCCGGCGACGACATCGCCGCCGCCGTCCGCCGCCTCGCCGCGCTCGGCCGCACCCGGCCCGCGCTCGCGTCCTGCTTCACCGCGCCCGGCCGGTTCGCCACCGAGACCGCCGCCGCGTTCCCCGGCGACCTCGTCGCCGCCCCGCTCGGCGCGCACCCGGCCCTCGTCCGGCTCGTCCTGCACCGCTACGACACCGCCCGCACCGCCGCCCTCACCGGCCTCGGAACATCCCTCGCGCTGCGCTGACCGCACCCCTCACGGCCCCTTTTGTCAGTGACTGCGCTTACTGTCGGAGCATGGCAGGCAGCGACACGCACCAGGACACCGCGAGCACCGCGCCCTACGACGAGGACGCGATGGAGCGCTGGGCGCCCGAGCCCGACAAGCGCCCCGGCCGCACCGCGTTCCAGCGCGACCGCGCGCGCGTGCTGCACTCGGCCGCGCTGCGCCGCCTCGCCGGCAAGACCCAGGTCGTCACCCCCGGCGCCTTCCCCGAGGCCGGTGACCAGGCCCGCGGCAGCGCGTGGCGGCGCTGGGACGCGAGCCCCCGCACCCGTCTGACGCACTCTCTGGAGTGCGCGCAGGTCGGCCGCGAGCTGGGCGCCGCGCTCGGCTGCGACCCCGACCTCGTCGAGACCGCCTGCCTCTCCCACGACCTCGGCCACCCGCCCTTCGGCCACAACGGCGAACAGGCGCTCAACGAGGTGGCGTACGACTGCGGCGGCTTCGAGGGCAACGCGCAGTCGCTGCGCCTGCTCACCCGCATCGAACCCAAGCGCTTCGTCCGCTCCGAGCCCTCCGGCGAACTGGTCAGCGTCGGGCTGAACCTGACGCGGGCCGCGCTCGACGCCGCCACCAAGTACCCGTGGCCGCGCGGCGAGCACCCCAGCGACCCCGCCTCCGTGAAGTTCGGCGTGTACGAGGACGACCGGCCCGTCTTCGACTGGGTCAGGAAGTCCGCGCCCGGCCGCCGCACCTGCTTCGAGGCGCAGGTCATGGACTGGTCGGACGACGTGGCGTACTCCGTGCACGACCTGGAGGACGGCCTGCACGCCGGCCACCTCGACCCGAACGTGCTGTACGCCGAGCCCGAGCGCGCCGACATCTTCGCCGTCGCCCTCGGCCGCTACGTACCGGCCGACACCGACCCCGCCGAGCTGGCCGCCGCCCTAGACCGGCTGCTCGACCAGGAGTGGTGGCCGCACGGCTACGACGGGACGGCCGTCGCGCAGGCCCGCCTCAAGGACGCCACCAGCCAGCTCATCGGCCGGTTCTGCCTCGCCGCCGAGGCGGCCACCCGCGCCCGCTACGGCAGCGGACGCCTCACCCGCTACGGCGCCGAGCTGGTCGTCCCCCGCGAGGCCCGGCACGAGTGCGCGGTCCTCAAGGCCGTCGCCGACCGGTACGTCATGCAGCGCCCCCAGCAGGAGCGGCTCCGCGCCGACCAGCGCGTCGTCGTCGCCGAACTGGCCGAGGCGCTCACCGCCCGCGCGCCCGACGGGCTCGACCCGCAGTTCCGCGCCCTGTTCGACGCAGCGCCCGACGACCGCGCCCGCAAGCGCGTCATCGTCGACCAGATCGCCTCGCTCACCGACAGCTCCGCCCGCTCGCTCCACGCCGAGCTGCGCGGCAGACCCGCCGACCACGCCGTGTGACGGCAGCATGACGGGAGCAGGGGAAAAACCAGAGGAAACGTGGCCGGTTCGGGCCGCGCCCTCTTCCCGCATCACGCTCCGTGCGGGACGCTCGCATATGACGGCTTGGCAACGAGGAGGCATCAAGTGGTGGACGCGGACCAGACGTTCGTCATCGTCGGCGGAGGGCTCGCGGGCGCGAAGGCCGCCGAGACTCTGCGCTCGGAGGGGTTCAGCGGTCGCGTGATCCTCATCGGTGACGAACGCGACCACCCGTACGAACGTCCGCCCCTGTCCAAGGGGTACCTCCAGGGCAAGGAGGAGCGGGACGGCGTCTTCGTCCACGAACCCGCCTGGTACGCGAGCCACGACATCGAGCTGCACCTCGGGCAGACGGTCACCTCCATCGACCGCGCCGCCCACACACTGCGCCTCGGCGACGGCACCACCATCCACTACGACAAGCTGCTCCTCGCCACCGGCGCCGAGCCGCGCCGCCTCGACATCCCCGGCACCGACCTGGCCGGCGTCCACCATCTGCGCCGCCTCGCCCACGCCGAGCGCCTCAAGCACGTCCTCGCCTCCCTCGGCCGGGACAACGGCCACCTGGTGATCGCCGGAGCCGGCTGGATCGGCCTGGAGGTGGCCGCCGCCGCCCGCCAGTTCGGCGCCGAGGTCACCGTCGTCGAGCCCGAGGCGACGCCGCTGCACGCCGTGCTCGGCCCCGAGATCGGCCAGATCTTCACCGAGCTGCACAGCGACCACGGCGTCCGCTTCCACTTCGGCGCCCGCCTCACCGGCATCAGCGGCCAGGACGGCATGGTCCTCGCCGCGCTCACCGACGACGGCGAGGAGCACCCCGCGCACGACGTGCTCGCCGCGATCGGCGCCGCCCCGCGCACCGCGCTCGCCGAGGCCGCGGGCCTCACCCTCGCCGACCGCGCCGAGGGCGGCGGCATCGCCGTGGACGAGTCCCTGCGCACCAGCGACCCCGACATCTTCGCCGCCGGTGACGTGGCCTCGCTCCACCACCCCCTGTTCGACCGCGGGCTGCGCGTCGAGCACTGGGCCAACGCGCTCAACGGAGGGCCGGCCGCCGCCCGCGCCATGCTCGGCCAGGACGTCCACTACGACCGCGTGCCCTACTTCTTCTCCGACCAGTACGACCTCGGCCTCGAATACTCCGGCTGGGCGCCGCCCGGCTCCTACGACGAGGTCGTCATCCGGGGTGACGCGGGCAAGCGCGAGTTCATCGCCTTCTGGCTCAGGGAGGGCCGCGTCCTCGCCGGGATGAACGTGAATGTGTGGGACGTCACGGAACAGATCCAGCGGCTCATCCGCACCGGCGCCCGGCCCGGCGCCGACCGGCTCTCCGATCCCTCCGTCCCGCTCGGTGATCTTCTGCGGGAGTGACGGGAGTGTCGGTGGCGCCCCGTAGAATTCACGCGTGGCAGGCAGGATCAATGACGAGGACGTGAAGGCGGTTCGGGACGCGGTCCCGATCGACGCCGTGGTGTCCGAGTACCTGCAACTGCGCAACGCGGGCGGCGGCAACCTCAAGGGCCTGTGCCCCTTCCACGACGAGAAGTCACCGTCCTTCCAGGTCAGCCCCAGCAAGGGCCTCTTCCACTGCTTCGGCTGCCAGGAGGGCGGCGACACCATCACGTTCGTGATGAAGGTCGACCACCTGACGTTCTCCGAGGCGGTGGAGCGGCTCGCCGGTCAGGCCGGCATCACCCTGCGCTACGAGGAGGGCGGGTACAACCCCACCCACCAGCGCGGCGAGCGGATCCGGCTGGTCGAGGCGCACAAGGTCGCCGCCCAGTTCTACGTGGACCAGCTCGAATCGCCCGAGGCGGAGATCGGCCGCAAGTTCCTCGCCGAGCGCGGCTTCGACCAGGCCGCCGCCGCGCACTTCGGCGTCGGCTACAGCCCGGCCGGCTGGGACCACCTGACCCGGTTCCTGCGCGGCAAGGGCTTCAGCGACAAGGAACTCATCCTCTCCGGGCTCTCCCAGGACGGACGGCGCGGGCCCATCGACCGGTTCCGCGGGCGCCTCATGTGGCCCATCCGCGACATCGGCGGCGACGTCGTCGGCTTCGGCGCCCGCCGCCTGCGCGACGACGACAACGGGCCGAAGTACCTCAACACGCCCGACACGCCGATCTACAAGAAGTCGCAGGTCCTCTACGGCATCGACCTCGCCAAGAAGGAGATCGCCAAGACCTCCCGGGCCGTCGTCGTCGAGGGCTACACCGACGTGATGGCCTGTCACCTCGCCGGGATCACCACCGCCATCGCCACCTGCGGCACCGCGTTCGGCGGCGACCACATCAAGATCCTCCGCCGCCTGCTCATGGACAACGGCTCGGCGCGCGTCATCTTCACCTTCGACGGCGACGCGGCCGGGCAGAAGGCGGCCCTGCGCGCCTTCGAGGACGACCAGAAGTTCGCCGCCGAGACGTACATCGCCATCGCGCCCGACGGCATGGACCCCTGTGAGCTGCGGCTCGCCAAGGGCGACGAGGCGGTCGCCGACCTCGTCGAGCCCCGCACCCCGCTGTTCGAGTTCGCGCTGCGGCAGATCGTCGGGCGCTACGACCTGGAGACCCCGGCCGGGCGCGCCGCCGCGCTCGACGAGGCCGCGCCCGTCGTCGCCCGCATCAAGAACAGCGCCTCCCAGCACGAGGTCGCCGTCCAGCTCGCCGGGATGCTCGGCATCCTCGACACGCAGTTCGTCGTCAAGCGCGTCGCCCAGCTCGCCCGGTGGGCGCGGGACCGCGGGGGGCGCGGGCCGGCTCCGGCGCCGGGCGGGCGCGGTCCGCACGGGCCCGGGGCGATGGCGCAGGCGGGGGCGCCGTCCGCGCCGGCGTTCGGGGGGCCGGCGCTCACCCTGCGCAATCCCGTCTACGCGACGGAGCGGGAGCTGTTGAAACTGGCGTTGCAGTACCCGCAGTTGGTCTCGCCCGCGTTCGACGCGTACGGGGTGGACGAGTTCACGGCGCCGCCCTACGCGGCCGTACGGCTGGCCATTCTGGAGGCCGGGGGCGCGGAGCAGGGCGTCCACGATCCGCAGGAGTATCTCGTACGGGTGCGGGATGCGGCGCCGGATGACGCGGTGCGGGCGATGGTGACCGAGCTGGCCGTCGAGGCGGTGCACCGGAAGACCGTGGACGAGGCGTATGCGGGGGAGCAGCTTGTCTGGGTGCGGAGGCGCGCCGTCGATCGGCGGATCCGGGAAATTCAGGGGACGTTGACGCGGCTCGGGGCCGGGGGGGACCCTGAGCGGTTGGCTGCCGTCCAGAACGAACTCTGGGTCCTCCAGCAGTACGGCCAGTCCTTGAGAGACCAGGGCCCCAACGCCCTCTGACCTCCCGGTCGGGGGGAAGGTCTGACGGGGGCTGGTCTCAGCGCCGGTCAATCAAGCCCCTCCGGCGATTGAGGAGCGGGGGCTGGGGCGGAGCCCCAGAGTGCCGGGTGCGTGGTGGCTGAGCGCGCAGTTCCCCGCGCCCCTGAGGGGGCTGGTCTCAGCGTCCCTAGCCAGGGGCAGCGTGACCTCGTCCTCGGACGGGGCTGACCTGAGCGCCGACTCGCGTAGTCATCTGGTTACTCAGGGGGTTCAGAAAGTGGGCGCATGACTCTCGTGGCGGCGCTGTGTCGTACCCCACACTGGAGGCGGTGCCTGAGTCCTCGGAGCGCGGCCGGAGCCCCCACCACGGCCCCGAAGAACCCGCGGTTCCGCAAAACGTGTCCGGGACGGAACGCGGCGAGGCCGCGCCCCCCGCCCCCCAGCCGCACGCCTCAGCAGCGATCACCTTGGAGGTCGCCCCCGTGCAGACCCAGACCCTCAGCCAGAGCGACAGCACAGCGCAGGCCCCCGCCGCCCCGGACACCCCGCCGGACCAGGACGCCCTGGCCGCGGTGCCCACCCAGAACCGCGCGGACCACCACCCCGAGACGGACCCCGACCCGGTCGAGCCGGTAGAAGCCGTCGAGCCGGACGAAGCCGTCGAGCCGGACGAAGCCGTCGAGCCGCCCGAGCCCGCACGCAGCGCCCGCCCCGACACCGCGGGCCCCTCCTCGGACCTGTTCCGCCAGTACCTGCGCGAGATAGGCCGCATCCCGCTGCTGACCGCGGCGGAGGAGGTCGAGCTGGCGCGGCGCGTGGAGGCCGGCCTGTTCGCCGAGGCGAAGCTCACCGGCACCCCCGACCTGGACTCCGCGCTGGCCCTCGACCTGGACCGCCTGGTCGTCATGGGCCGGATGGCCAAGCGCCGGCTCATCGAGGCGAACCTGCGCCTGGTCGTCTCCGTCGCCAAACGCTACGTGGGACGCGGCCTGACCATGCTGGACCTCGTACAGGAGGGCAACCTCGGCCTGATCCGCGCCGTGGAGAAGTTCGACTACGCGCGGGGCTACAAGTTCTCGACGTACGCCACCTGGTGGATCCGGCAGGCCATGTCCCGGGCGCTGGCCGACCAGGCCCGTACCATCCGCGTCCCCGTCCACGTCGTCGAACTGATCAACCGCGTCGTCCGCGTCCAGCGCCGCATGCTCCAGGAGCGCGGCTACGAACCGACGCCCGACGAGGTCGCCGCCCACCTCGACCTGACGCAGGAGCGGGTCAGCGAAGTGCTGCGGCTCGCGCAGGAACCGGTGTCGCTGCACGCCCCCGTCGGCGAGGAGGACGACGTGGCCCTCGGCGACCTCATCGAGGACGGCGACGCGGCGAGCCCGGTGGAGTCGGCGGCGTTCCTGCTGCTGCGCCAGCACCTGGAGGCGGTGCTCTCCACGCTCGGCGAGCGCGAACGCAAGGTCGTCCAACTGCGGTACGGGCTCGACGACGGCCGCCCCCGCACGCTGGAGGAGATAGGCCGCCTGTTCGGCGTGACCCGCGAACGCATCCGCCAGATCGAGTCCAAGACCCTCGGCAAGCTGCGCGACCACGCCTTCGCCGACCAGCTCAGGGGCTACCTCGACTGATCCCGCACCGGGCGCCGGCACCCCCGTACGAGAGCGCGGGGCGCCGCGGGACGGTGGCCGTGCCGGCCCCTGCCCGCGACGCCCCGCGCCGCACTCCACAGGAGAAGGTCAGTCGACCTCCGCCACCGCCTGCGCGAACTGCGCCTCGTACAGCCGCTGGTAGGCGCCGCCCGCGGCGACCAGGTCGTCGTGCGAACCCTGTTCGACGATCGACCCGTTCTCCATCACGAGGATGGTGTCCGCGTCGCGGATCGTGGACAGGCGGTGCGCGATGACGAACGACGTGCGCCCGGCGGCGAGCCGCGCCATCGCCTTCTGGATCAGCACCTCGGTGCGCGTGTCCACGGAACTCGTCGCCTCGTCGAGCACCAGGATCACCGGGTCGGACAGGAACGCGCGCGCGATCGTGATGAGCTGCTTCTCGCCCGCGCTCACCCCCGTGCCCTCGTCGTCGATCACGGTGTCGTACCCGTCGGGCAGCGTCCGGATGAACCGGTCCGCGTGCGCCGCCCTCGCCGCCTCCTCGATCTGCGCGCGCGTGACCTCCTTCGGGGCGCCGTACGCGATGTTGTCCGCGATGGTCCCGCCGAACAGCCACGTGTCCTGGAGCACCATGCCGATGCCGGCGCGCAGGTCGTCGCGGCTCATCCGGGCGATGTCGACGCCGTCGAGGGTGATGCGCCCGCCCGTGACCTCGTAGAACCGCAGGAGCAGGTTGACCAGGGTGGTCTTGCCCGCGCCCGTCGGGCCGACGATGGCGACGGTGTGCCCCGGCTCGGCCGTCAGGGAGAGGTCCTCGATGAGCGGCTTGTCCTTCTCGTAGCGGAAGGCGACGTGCTCGAACTCGACGTGCCCGCGCAGCCGGTCGGGCCGCTCGCCCTCGGCCGGCTCAGGCGACTGCTCCTCCGCGTCGAGCAGTTCGAAGATCCGCTCGGCGGAGGCCACACCGGACTGCACGAGGTTCGCCATCGAGGCGACCTGCGTCAACGGCATCGAGAACTGGCGCGAGTACTGGATGAACGCCTGTACGTCACCGATGGACAGCGTGCCGGAGGCCACGCGGAGCCCGCCGACGACGGCGACCAGCACGTAGTTCAGGTTCGACACGAAGAACATCAGCGGCTGCATGACCCCGCTGTTGAACTGGGCCTTGAACGCGGCCTCGTACAGCGCCTCGTTCTGCTCGGCGAACTGCGCCGCCGACTCGCGCTGCCGGCCGAACACCTTGACGAGGTTGTGGCCGGTGTACATCTCCTCGACGTGCGCGTTCAGCGCGCCCGTCGCCTTCCACTGCTGCACGAACTGCGGCTGCGAGCGCTTGCCGACCTTCGCCGCGACGACCACCGACAGCGGCACCGTCACGAGCGCCACCAGCGCCAGCAGCCACGAGATCCAGAACATCATGACGAGCACGCCGATGATGGTGAGCAGCGAGTTCAGCATCTGCCCCATCGTCTGCTGGAGCGTCTGCCCGATGTTGTCGATGTCGTTGGTGGCCCGGCTCAGGACCTCGCCGCGCTTCTGCTTGTCGTAGTACGACAGCGGCAGCCGCGCCAGCTTCGCCTGCATGTCGGCGCGGAGCTTGGCCACCGCCAGGTTGATCGCGCGGTTGGCGAGCCGGGTGCCGATCATCATCGCCAGGCCCGCCACCGCGAACACGGCGAGCGCCAGCAGCAGCACCTCGCCGATCTTGTCGAAGTCGACGCCCTGGCCGGGCGTGAAGTCGACGCTGCCGAGCATGTCGGCCTTGCCGCCCTCACCGCGGGCCCGCAGCCCCGCGATGACCTGCTCCTTGGTCCGCCCGGCGGGCATGCTGCCGCCGATGATCCCGCCGAACAGCAGGTCGGTCGCCCGGCCGAGGATCTTCGGCCCGACCACCGAGAGGCCCACGCTGATCACGACCGCGACCAGCACCCCGGCCACCGACGCGCGGTGCGCGGCGAGCCTGGTCAGCAGCCGTTTGCCGGAGCCCTTGAAGTCCATCGAGCGCGAGCCGGGCGCGCCCGCCGCCATCCGCGCCGCCGCCGGCCCCGCCATCAGGCTGCCTCCGCTTCCGTGAGCTGGGAGAGCACGATCTCCCGGTAGGTCTCGTTGCCGGCCATCAGCTCGTGGTGGCGGCCGGTGCCGACGACGCGGCCCTCGTCGAGGACGACGATGCGGTCCGCGTCCCGGATGGTGGCCACGCGCTGCGCGACGATCACCACCGTCGCCTCCGCGGTCTCGGCGCTCAGCGCCCGGCGCAGCGCGGCGTCGGTGGCGTAGTCGAGCGCGGAGAACGAGTCGTCGAACAGGTAGATCTCGGGCCGCTGCACGAGCGTGCGCGCGATGGCGAGGCGCTGGCGCTGGCCGCCGGAGACGTTGGTGCCGCCCTGCGTGATGGGCGCTTCGAGGCCGCCCTCCAGCTTGCTGACGAACTCCTTGGCCTGCGCCACCTCCAGCGCGTGCCACAGTTCCTCGTCGGTGGCCTCGGGCCGTCCGTAGCGCAGGTTCGAGGCGACCGTCCCGGAGAACAGGTACGGCTTCTGCGGTACGAGTCCGACCGTACGGGCCATCAGCTCCGGATCGACGGTGCGTACGTCCTCGCCGTCGACGTAGACCGCGCCGGCCGTGGCGTCGTACAGCCGGGGCACGAGCCCGAGCAGCGTGGACTTGCCGCTGCCGGTCGAGCCGATGACGGCCGTGGTCTCGCCGGGCAGCGCGGTCAGGTCGATCGCGCGCAGCACCGGCTCCTCGGCGCCGGGGTAGCCGAACTCGGCGCCCCGGATCTCCAGGTGGCCGTGCCGGCGCAGCTCGCGCACGGCCTGCTCGGGGGCGGGCGGCACGACGCTGGAGTCGGTGCCGAGGACCTCCTGGATGCGCTCGGCGCACACCTCGGCGCGCGGCACCTGCATGAACATGAAGGTGGCCATCATCACGCTCATCACGATCTGCATGAGGTACGCGAGGAACGCGGTGAGGTCGCCGATCATCATGCCGCCGCTGTCGATGCGGTGAGCGCCGAACCAGACGACGGCGATGGAGGCGACGTTCACGATCGTCATGACGAACGGGAACATCAGTGCCATGATCCGGCCGGTCGCCAGCGACGTCTGCGTGAGGTCCTCGTTGGCGACGCCGAACCGGCCCTTCTCGAAGTCGTCGCGCACGAAGGCGCGGATGACGCGGTTGCCGGTGATCTGCTCGCGCAGCACCCGGTTCACCGTGTCCAGCTTGACCTGCATGGACCGGAACAGCGGACGCATCTTGCGGACGATCAGCGACAGCACGAGCGCCATCACGGGCAGCACCGCGAGCAGCACCCCGGACAGCGGTACGTCGAGGCCGAGGGCCATGACGACACCGCCGACGCACATGATCGGCGCCGACACCATCAGCGTGAAGCCGAGCAGCGCCAGCATCTGGACCTGCTGCACGTCGTTCGTGGTGCGGGTGATCAGGGAGGGCGCCCCGAAATGGCCGAGTTCGCGTGCCGAGAACGACTGCACGCGGTCGAAGACGGCCCCGCGTACGTCACGGCCGAGCGCGGCGGCGGTGCGGGCGCCGTAGAACACGGCGCCGGTGTTGCAGACGACCTGGACGACGGTGACGCCCAGCATGAGGGCGCCGAAGCGCAGGATGTAGCCGGTGTCCCCGTTGACGACACCGTTGTCGATGATCTTGGCGTTCAGGGTGGGCAGATACAGCGAGGCGCAGGTCTGCAGGAACTGGAGCAGCACCAGCAGCCCGATGGGTTTCCGGTACGGACGCAAGTACGTCCGCAGAAGTCGTATGAGCACGCTCGGTCTCTCGGTCGGCCGGTCTCGGGTGTCGGCGAAGGGAGGGGCGCCGAAGCCGAAGCACCGACGCATCGACCCCTATCGTCGAACACTCCCCCCGCGTTACCTCAACCCATTAATCCAAGAGTGGTCAAAGACCGGCCGTTCTTCAGGCGAAGGCACCCGGGTGGATCTGCTCCCGCACCGCCCGGTACTGCTGGCGGACGGCCTGCCCCACCGGCAGCTCTTCGCCGGGCTCGAACACCTGCGCGGCGGCGCCGTGCCACTGCGGCAACTGCCCGCTCAGCGCCCACGCGGCCTGCCGCGCCGCGCCGATCGCCGCGTAGTCGGCGGGCTGCGGCACGACGACCTGCGTGCCGAACAGCAGCGGCGCGACGACCTGCACGGCCTGGAGTTCGGCGGCGGCCCCGAGCAGGAACACGCGGCGCACCTCCACGCCCCGGCCGCGCAGCACGTCCAGCGCGTCCCCGAGCCCGCACAGCATGCCCTCGAACGCGGCCCGCGCCAGATGCTCCGGTTTCATCGACTCCCGCCGCAGCCCGCTCAGCGTCCCTGCGGTGTGCGGCAGGTTCGGCGTCTTCTCGCCCTCCAGATACGGCAGCAGGACGAGGCCGTGGGCGCCCGGCGTCGACTTCAGCGCCAGCGCGGACAGCTCCTCGATCCCGCCGTCGAGCCCCAGCATCTCGGCGGTGCCGCGCAGCGCCCGTACGGCGTTGAGCGTGTGCACGACGGGCAGGTGCATGCCGGTCGCGTCGGCGAGCGAGGTGATGGCACCGCTGGAGTCGGCGAGCGCCTCGTGGTGCACGGCCATCACCGAGCCGGAGGCGCCGAGCGAGACGACCGCGTCGCCCGCCTGTACGCCGAGGCCGAAGGCGGCCGCCATGGTCTCGCCGGTGCCGGCGGAGATCAGCAGGCCCTCGGGGGTGGTGCCGGCGGCGTCGCCGGGGCCGAGCACCTCGGGCAGCATCGCCTGCCGCCCGAGCGCCAGCTCGACCAGCTCGGGCCGCCAGGCTCCGGTCGCCGCCGACCAGTACCCCGTACCGGAGGCGCCGCCGCGGTCGGTGGTGCGGCGCGCGGGCCGGCCGAGCAGCTGCCACACGAGCCAGTCGTGCGCCTGCATCAGCAAGCCGACCCGCGCCGCGTTCTCCGGCTCCGTACGGGCCAGCCAGCGCAGCTTGGTCACCGGGTGCGGGGCCTGCGGTACGCAGCCGACGGCCTCGGCCCACGCCTCGCGCGAGCCGAGCCGGTCGATGAGGTCCGCAGCCGACGCCTGGGCCCGCTTGTCGCCGCCGACCAGCGCGGGGCGCACGGTGTTGCCCTGGGCGTCCATCGGCACCAGCGCGTTCTGCTGGGCCGACACACCGATGGCCTGGACCCCTTCGAGCAGGCCCCCGCCGGCCGCCTCGCCGAGCGAGAGCAGCCAGGCCTGGGGGTCCACGTCCGAGGGCCGCCCGCCGCCTTCCGCCGGTTCGAGCGGGTGGGCGGCGTAACCCTGCCGCAGCACGGCCCCGGTGTCGGAGTCACAGACCACGATGCGAGTGAAATCGGGCGAACTGTCCAGCCCGGCGACTATCCCCATGACGGAAATTCTGCCGTACCGCCGGGGGCGGGTGTGCCGTCAGGGGCGCGTCGGGCTGTGAGCGGGCGGCCGTCAGGTGTTGCTGGTGCCCCAGTCGTCGTCCACGGCGGTCCCGCGCTGCTCCCGCAGCGAGCGCACGCGCCCGGCGACCGAGTCGGGGACCTTGCTCTCCACCTTCTCGCTCACCGTGTGGAACGCCTTCCCGGCGTACTGGCGGGTCTGCTGTGCGGCGGACTCCGCGGTGTTGCGTACGGCCGGGTTCTGGGCGATCCCGCGAGCGGTCTTCCTGATCTGCTCGTACCGTTCGCGTCCGGCCCGCGTACCCAGCACGTAGCCCAGGGCCAGACCGGCGATGAATGTGAGCCGGTAACGCATGTCGGCCACCCTTTCCGTTGCGAGGCGTCGTGGTCAGTGCGGTCGTCGTCGGCGCCGGGGGGAACCGATTGGCGGAGCACCCCCCTGCTTGCGCTAATGTATGTGTCGCAGCGAGCGCGCGCCGCCTGGCAAGTACCCAGGTGAGTGCGTTCGAAGCAAGACGAGGCATTCCCCTGTAGCTCAATTGGCAGAGCAGCCGGCTGTTAACCGGCAGGTTACTGGTTCGAGTCCAGTCGGGGGAGCTCGATCTCCTGTAGCTCAATTGGCAGAGCAGCCGGCTGTTAACCGGCAGGTTACTGGTTCGAGTCCAGTCGGGAGAGCTGTCGAACAAGCCCCCTCGGAGTCCACTCCGGGGGGCTTTTTCGTGCCCGGTGGAACCACCCGCCCGCCTGCGAAGTCTTCAAGGTCGTGCAGAGCCGACCATCCGAGGCAGGAGATCGTATGAGCGGCTATGCTGCGGCAGGACGGCGCGCACATGTGTACGTGCCACGCCGCCAGGGGCGGTAGCTCAGCCGGTTAGAGCAGCGGACTCATAATCCGTCGGTCCTGGGTTCGAGTCCCAGCCGCCCCACGCGAAGGTTCCGCCAGAGAACCGTTTCTACCTGCGGCAACGCATGAACGGGGATCGCCACTCCACGGTGGCGGTCCCCGTTCACGCGTTCGGGCCAAGGTGCGGCGGGCGGGGCCCCGGTACGGGGGGTGGGGGCGCGGGGCGTCCCTCTTGGGGGACACCTGTTCGATTCCCGCCGGTGGCCCGGTGGCCCGGTGGCCCGGTGACCCGGTGACCCGGTGACCCGGTGACCCGGTGACCCGGTGACCCGGTGACCCGGTGACCCGGTGGTCGGTGGTGCCGGTGGTCGGTGGTGCGGGCGGTATAGCGGTCGTACGGGTCGAGCGGTGGTGCGGGCCGCTCAGGTTCAGCGGTGGGAGTCGGCGAGTTCCGTGGGCTGCGGCTCGGCCCGACCGCGCCGGGGGCAAGCGCCCCGCACCCGCGGCCGCGCAGCCGCCCGCCGGACCGCGCTCCCCGCACCCGGCACAACGGAAGAAAAGGTAGAACCTCGTGAGCGCTGACAGCAGGAGCCTGAAGAGGTGCGTCATGTGCGCGGTGGCCGCAGCGGTCGTCACCACCGGCTGTGAGGGCACCGACAGCCTCGGCACGTCCGCCTCCACGTCGAAGCAGTCGTACACCGTGAGCGACAAGGTCACCGGAGTGACCGTCGAGAACGAGGGCGGCAACATCGAGATGGTCGCCGGCGACGGCACCTCCGTGAAGGTCACCGAGAAGCTGGAGTACAGCGACGGCAAGCCGAAGACGGCGCACCCACCGAGGGCGGCACCCGCAAGGTCGACCTGCCGGTCGACGACGGCTCGTCGCACAAGGTGCGGGCGCACAGCGCGGGCGGCGACGTCACGGTCAAGTCCGCCTGAACAGGCGGGTTCGCCAGTAGCGGTCTTGTCGAAGCCCCCGGACGCGTTCTCCCGCCCGGGGGCTCCCCCGCTTCCCGGCCCGTTCGCCGTCAGTGCCTCTACGCCCCTCTCTCCCAGCGGCTGGGGAAGGGGTAGTAGGCGTCGAGGAACTCCCGCACCCGCCCGGCGACTTGATCCAGTCGGTCCGGAGGCGTGTTGACGTCGTTCAGGCAGAAGAAGTCGTAGGCGCGTTCGCGGGCGAGTGCCGCCATCTTCTCCGGGGCGCCGGGGTGGGCCACGTCGACGTACCGGAGTCTGTATCTCCCGGGGACGGCACGCCCGGTGAGGTACGCGTGATGGTGATGCAAGGACGCGGTGGTGGCGACATCGGTGATCGACCGGAACCGGGAACGGCTGGTGCGGTCCAGGGCTTCCGGGAAGAGCTGCTCCAGTTCGCGCATCACGGCCCGGGTCTGCGGCTGCGGGACGTGCATGAACTTGCTCGTGGTGAAACGGCCGTGGGTTTCCTGGAGGAGCGCGCGGACGTTCTTCCCCGCGGAGTTCGGGGCCGGCTCGTCCGGGTGGGGCGCGCCGAGGCCGAGCTGAGCGGGGGAGCAGAGGCCGATGGCGTTCGAGATCTGGTCAACGAATCCGGAAATAAGCACGGCTGCCACACTTGCAATGCCACGACCCCGGGTACCAAGAACGGGAAATGGATTCCAGATCACCAGCCGCCGTCTAAGGGCTGTCCCGTAAGTGATCTTGCCCTGCGATGATCTCGACCGTGTTACACGTGATCACAGCGTCTGAGCCGTCATGGATAGCCCCGTTCACTGGTGTGGCTCCGCGCCAGTTCAACCGGGTGGTGAGTGCCCTGCGGAGGGAAGGCGCCGACGTCGCTCGGCGAGGTCGGCCGTGGGGGATTTCGCTGGAGAACCGGGTGCTTCTGGTGGCTGCCTACTGGCGCACCAACCTGACGCTGCGGCAGCTCGCCCCGCTCTTCGGTGTCTCGAAGTCCGCGGCTGGCCGCATCGTCAGGCACGTCGGGCCTCTTCTCGCGTTCCGGCCCCGGAAGCGGTTTCACAAGGACGCCGTGCTCATCGTGGACGGAACCCTGGTTCCCACCCGCGACCACGCGGTGGCGGAGCGGTCCAAGAACTACCGGTACTCGACGAATCACCAGGTCGTCATCGACGCGGACACCCAACTGGTGGTCGTGGTCGGCCGGCCACTGCCGGGCAACCGCAACGACTGCAAGGCATGGGAGCTGTCCGGGGCGAAGGCCGCTGTCGGGAAGGCCGCAGTGATCGCCGACGGAGGCTATCGAGGTACTGGGCTCGTCATCCCACACCGCCGTGCCCCTGGGCAGAGCGAACTGTCTGCCTGGAAGGAGGCGCACAACGCCACTCACCGCAGGATCCGCGCGCGGGTTGAGCATGCCTTCGCCCGGATGAAGACCTGGAAGATCCTGCGCGACTGCCGTCTCAAGGGCGATGGCGTGCACCATGCGATGCTCGGCATCGCCCGTCTGCACAACGTCGGGCGCCGTGACTGACTGCACCCGACCCGAAGGACTGTCCGTTCAGGATTCAGCGGGCAGGAGCTGGACCAGGCCGACCCAGTTCTCCTCGTCCACCTTGGTTTGGGTGGCGCGGACCCTCCAGCGGCCGGCGGGCAGCGAGACCGACGCCTCGGCGGGCATCCCACCGCCGGGGTACTCGATGCCCAGGTCGGAACCCGCCACGGCGGAGTCCATGAGCGCCGCCGGTCCGTCCGAGGCCCAGGTGCCACACCCCTCCCACACCGTGGCCGGGTCTGCGAGGGCAGTGTCGGCCGCGGCTCTCAGTCCGGCCTCGGAGTCGGCGGCGAGCCACCGCAGGAACGCTCGATGCTGGGGCAGATAGCAGCTGGTCGCCGGCTCGTCCGCCAGCACCAGTGCCTGCGCACCGTACTCGTCGAGAGTGATCACACCGGCCAGCTCGTCCACCGCGCAGGCCCGGTCGTAGTCGTCTGGGGCGGTGGCGTCTCCCGCCATGAGCCCGCTCTCCGTGCACCCGCCCCAGGAGGTCAGGGCGGAGACGGGTATGACGATCAGAGGACCGCCCAACGACTCCACCCAGACAGTGGAGGGGGCGGAGGCATCGTCTGCGGTGGATGAAGAGGTGTTCATGCACGTCAGTGTGCCCTCGCCCACTGACAAGGTTCCCGCATTCATCGGAACCCAGCACGGGAAAGGCTCAGCGCCTATGGCAAGCAGCAGTTACGGGACAGCCCTTAGTCTCGTCGCTCCAGGGTCTCCTCAGACGGCATATCCTCACTGTCAGCCCTGTGCTAGACGGCAGGGTGGAGTTGTCTCACAGCTTTCACAAGGAAAGAGTAAGAAGGAATGGTAGCTAATAGCCCTGTGGTTGCATTCCTGGCGAAAATCGAGCACGGCTGCCTGATCCTGCAGGACGCGGGAAGTGACGACGACGTCAGCGACTGGGAACCGGCGTCGAGCAGCTGGTATCGAGAAGGCAGTTCACTCATCTTCGGCGTTCAGGCCGGGGTCGACGGCCCTGTCGCATGCGAGGTATGGAAGTCGGCTCCGCCTGTGGTACTTCCTGCGAACCTCTTTGAGGTGTCGCTCCCGTGTCCGTCCGGGTGGCTCGTGTTGCACGATCCGAACGAATACGCCCGTATGCAATTCACGGGATTCCGCGGCTCTGTGATCTGTACGGTAATGGTGGATGATCTGCAATTTCCGTCAAAGGTTCAGATCTTGCTGAGAGGTGAAGGCAAGTAGCTTCTTGACGCTTGAAGGAACGGGCGAGGCTCTATTCGAGGGTCTCGCCCGTTCCTTGCATGCGGCGTGAGGGCGTCGTTCCGCTGGAGATGTCGACCTTCCCGCGTCATTTCGAACTGCCAAGTTGAGGCCCGTCAGGTGCGTCCTGGTGGGGCCTCAGCATGGGGTGACGGCAGTAGGCGACGGCAACGTCAGCGGACGATGGCTCGGCGCTGGAGCGCCCCCCTCACCCCCCGTACTGCACCTCCACGCCTCCCACCCCCGTCATCAGCGGGCCCGAGCACTGGGCGCCGGCGGTTACCGTCTGGCCCGGGGCTACGTACATCCAGTTCGTGTAGCGGTCCACCGCCATGCCGCAGATGACGTGGACGGAGAAGGCGTGGGTCGTGGTGCCGGGGTTGTGGCAGGTGCCGTAGCCCGTGTCGGTGTCGTTGTTGATGGACGTCGTGCACTGGAGGACGTTCGGCTCGGCCGCGGCGCTGGCGGGCGGGCCCGTGAAGAGGGTGCCGCCGGCGGCGAGTGCCAGTCCCGCTGCGGCCGTGACGAACGTGTGTGCCTTGCGCATGGTGATCATGTCTTCCGTGGTCTCGGGGCGGGTCAGGAGGCGGAGGCCGGGGCGGGCAGGAGTGTGGGGAGGAGGGTCGGGGCGAAGTCCGGGTTCGTGCGGCAGCCCTGGTTCTCGTACGTGTTGATCTTCGTCGCCGGATCCGTGCGCAGCAGGTGGTACTTGCACGCCTTCTTGATGTAGCGGCCCTGGACGCCGCCGGGGAAGTCGATCTCCTTGTTCCAGAGGTAGGGGGAGTCGTAGCCGTTGAGGTGGGCGGTGGCGTTGACGTCGATGCCGCCGGGCGCGTCGATCTCGTAGACCCAGCCCGTCTTCGCGGCGCCGTACGTGGCGAACTTCTGCGCCACCCACTTCTCGCAGCTCGTGCTGAGGTGCGCGCTGTCCTGGCCGCCGCCCTTGACGATGTACTCGGCGAGCGGGGTGACGTTTGTGCCGCGCGGGGCGAAACCGTCGTCGAAGATCTGCTCGACCGACTCGCGCCGGTCGCCGCGCCACAGGGTGTTGGTGTCCTCGCGCCACCGCCAGTTCTCCTTCAGCGCCGACTCCTCGACCGCCGGGGCGAGCGCCGGGTCGGTCGTGGTGCGCCACCAGTCCAGCGGGTGGTACGTGCCGGTCGGCCCGCACGGGCCGGTGTCCGGGCCCGCCGCGCGCGCTGCCCGGTCGGGCGTGCCGGCGTCGGCGGACGCAGTGGCCACGGCGGGCGCGGCGGCCACGGCGGTGAGCGACGCGAGCGTGAGCGCGGTGGTCGCGGCGAGACGGAGAGCGGACTTGAGCACGGCGGGCCCCTCGGACGGTGAGCAGAACGGGCCCTTTCTACCGGCGCCCATGATCATGAACCGTGCCGAAACCGTTCCCCGCCGCCCCGGTTCACCCGTCCGTGGGTAGTCCAGGTGCGGGAGTTGAGTATCTGTACGGATCTGCGGGGGACCCGGCGCCGGGAGGATCCAGGGGTCGCCACCACCGGAGGAGTCCCCATGCCCGTGCTGTCCGCGCTTTCCGTGCTGCCCGTCAGACCTCAACTCCCGTCCCGCCCCGGGTCACCGGCCTCGCGGCGGACGCACGCCGTGCTGGCCACGGGGGTCGCCCTCGCGCTCGCGCTGTCCGCGTGGGGCGCCAAGGAGTCCGGGACCTGGGTGCTGGAGACGGTGTGGGTGATGGTGGGGCTGCCGGTGGCGGTCGTCGCGTACCGGCGCTCGGGCATGAGCGGGCTGCTGTGCTGGCTGCTCGCGGCGCACGCGGCGGTGCTCATGGTCGGCGGGCACTACACGTACGCCGAGGTGCCCGCGGGGGACTGGGTGCGAAACGCACTCGGGCTCGACCGCAACCCCTATGACCGGTTCGGGCACCTCATGCAGGGTTTCGTGCCCGCGATCCTCGTACGGGAACTGCTGGTGCGGACCTCGCCGTTGCGCGGGAGCCGGTGGCTGGCGCCGCTGACGGTGTGCGCGTGTCTGGCGTTCAGCGCGCTGTTCGAGATGTTCGAGTGGGCGGCGGCGGTGATCGGCGGGCAGGCGGCGGACGCGTTCCTGGCGACGCAGGGCGATGTGTGGGACACGCAGTGGGACATGTTCTGCGCGCTCATCGGCGCGGTCTGCTCCCTGCTGCTGCTCAGCGCCGCACACGACCGCAGCCTCGCGCGGGCGGGCGTCGTCAGCGGGCGCTGAACCAGTCCGCGAGCGCGGTGAGACCGGCGTCGGTGAGGCCCGTACGTGGGTTCACGCGGCGCAGGCAGGTGGGCGCGGGGTGCCGGATCGAGGCGGGTCAGCAGGGGATGGGCGGCCCCGGTCGCGCGCGGCACGTGGGGTGAGGTGAAGCGCGGGCGCCCGGTGTCGCCGAAGGGGATCAGGGGCCCGGCCGCGTCCAGGAACAGCGGCGGCGCGTCCGTCACAGAGGGGACTGCCAGGTGGTCGGTGGGGTCGGGGTGTCGTCGGTGACGGTGAGGTGGACGCCGGGGCGGCCGTCCGCGAGGGGAGTCGATGCGTCGATCGTGACGTCGAGGCGGCCCACGCCCTCCCGGCGGGACGCCGCCGCGAGCGCCCGGCGCAGGGCCGCGATCAACTGGGCCTGCACCGGGTCGGGCAGCGCCGCGTCCACCGGGCCGAGGAAGTGCACGGACGGGGAGTAGCCGAGGAGCGCGCCCGCCCCCGCCGTCTCCCGCAGCACCTTCCCCCGGAACGTCTTCGGCGCCTCGGCCGGCGGCTGCTGGAGCGCGAAGATCGCCGTACGGACCTCCTGGATCGTCGACTCCAGCTCGTCCACCGCCCGGTTCAGCGTGTCGCGCACCTCCGCCAGCCGCGCCCTGCGCTGCGTGGACTCCAGCATCATCCCGGTGGCGAACAGCCGCTGGATCACCAGATCGTGCAGGTCACGGGCGATCCGGTCGCGGTCCTCGAACACCGCGAGCCGTTCGCGGCCCGCCTGCGCGTCCGACAGGACCAGCGCCAGCGCCGCCTGCGACGCGAACTGCGTCGCCAGCAGCCGGTCCACCGACGTGTACGGGCGTTCGCCCCGCGCCCGCGGCAGCGCGAGGGTGCCGATGAGCTTGCCCGACGCCCGCAGCGGCAGCATCATGCTCGGCCCGAACCGGCCCCGCACGTCCGTCGTCATCCGCGGATCCGTCGCCGAGTCCTCGATGAACACCGGCTGCCCGGCGAGCAGGTGCGTCAGGACCTCGCTGCCCGCCGCGATCGTCGTCCCCAGCAGGACACGCGGGTCGTCGGCCGAGGACGCGGCGACGATCCGCATGCCGCCGTCGTCCGTGGGCTGGAGCACGACCCCGGCCGCCGCGTCCGCGAGCAGCCGGGCCCGCTCCGCGACCGTCGTCAGGGCGTCGTCCGCGCGCCCGGCCAGCAGGGCGTTGGTCACGGCGGCGGCGCCCTCGATCCAGCGTTCGCGCTGCTTGGCGGTCTCGTACAGGCGGGCGTTGCCGAGGGCGATGCCGGCCTGGGTGGCGAGGACGTGCAGCATGTCGAGGTCGTCGTCGGAGAACCCCGGCGTAGGGCCGCCCGGCCGTTTCCCCGTCAGCCGCAGCCGGCCGAACACCATGCGGTGCACGTGGATCGGCACCGCCAGCACCTCCGCCTCGTGCACCAGGCGGTCCGGCGGCTCGTCCGGGGGCAGTTCGGGCGCGGCGCCGCCCGTCGTGACCACGTCGAGGAGCGTGCCGTGCGCCGGGTCGAGCACCCCGAGGACGCCGCGCCGCGCGCCGGTCAGGAGCGCGGCGCTGTCCACCAGATGTTGCAGGGTGCTGCGCAGTTCCAGCTCGGAGCCGACGTTCAGGACGGCTTCCAGGAGTACGGAGAGGCCGGCGGGGACACCGGACTCGCGGCTCGGTGCGGTCATGTCGCGGGTCTGCCTCCTGCCGCGTACGGGGCCTCAGCCGGCCAGCGGGTTCAGCTCCAGGGGCTGGATCCTGCCCTCCATCATGGCGCCGAGCCCCTGCACCGCGCACACGTCCGGGCGCTCCGCGATGTGCACGGGCATGCCCGTCGCCTCGCGCAGCATCTCGTCCAGGCCCGGCAGCCGCGCCGAACCCCCCACCATCATGATGCCGCGCTCCGCGAGGTCGGCGACGAGGTCGGGCGGGCAGTCCCGCAGCACCTTGCCGATGCCGTCGAGCACGGCGGTCAGCGGCGTGTGGATCGCCTGCCGCACCGCCGAGGTGTCCACGTGCACGGAACGGGCCAGGCCCGTCGCCACGTCCCTGCCGTGGATCTCCGTCTGCGCGGGGCCCTGCGGGGAGAGGCCGTTGCCGCGCAGGGCGAGTTGCAGGGGGCGTACGGACTGCGAGGGCAGCATCAGTTCGTGCTGCTGGCGCAGGTGCTGGATGACGGCCTCGTCGATGGCGTCGCCGCCCACGGGGACGCGCTGCGCGGTGACGATCGCGCCGAGGGAGAGCACGGCGATCTGCGTGGTGGCGGCGCCGCACACCAGGATCATCGTCGCCTCCGGCCGCTCCACCGGCAGGCCCGTGCCGACGGCGGCGGCGATCAGCGTGTCGACGAGTTCGACGCGGCGCGCGCCGAGGCCGACCAGGGTCTCCACCGCCGCGCGCTGCGCCAGCGGGTCCGCGTCGTGCGGGGTGCAGGCCGCCGCGCGCAGGCGGGGCTTGCGGCGCAGCGTGCGGCGCAGTTTCTCGCCGAGCAGGTGACGGAGCATCCGCTGGGCCATCTCGATGTCGACGACCGTGCCGCCGGACACGGGGCGTACGACGCGGATGTAGCCGGGGGTGCGGCCCGTCATCCGTTCGGCGAACTCCCCTACGGCGATGAGGGCGCCGGTGCGGGTGTTGACGGCGGCCGCGCTCGGCTCGTCCACGACCAGGCCGGCGCCCTTGACGTACACGCGGGTGCGGGCGGCTCCCAGGTCCACGGCGAAGTGGCAGCGGCGCAGTTGTTCCAGGCTGACGTTGGTGACGGTCATGGCGAGTCCTCCCGAGAGCGCAGACCGCGGGTGGGCCGCGAGGTCGTGGCCCTTCTTGGCATCTTGGGGGGCGGGTGGGTGGTGCGCGCGTTTTAGTACGCCGGGTGGGGGCGCTGCGGCTCCGCCGGGTTCTCCAGTGCGGGCCTGCTGAAGTAACCGTCTTGCGCAGTTCCCCGCGCCCCTGGGTGAGTGGGTGGCTCCGGCCGGTGGATCTCCGCGACTTCCGTCGTGGCTGGCCGCGCAGTTCCCCGCGCCCCTGACGGGGCACTACGCGTGCGTGGTCATCCTTCGGCCGGTGGGGGCTGATCGCGCAGTTCCCCGCGCCCCTGGAGGGGCGACTGCGTCGCCACCTCCCTCCTGGGGAAGCAGGGGCGAAGCCCCGCTTCCTCCAAGGGGAAGCTGCACGAAGTGCATGCTTCAGGGGCGCGGGGAACTGCGCGAGAAGCCCCACGCACCCGCAGATAACACACGGCGCCAGGGGGCAGCCCCGAAAGGGGTGCGGGGAACTGCGCGAAAACGGTGCCTCGTACGCGCCCCCGGCTTCACACTGCAACGCGTACGGAGTACCCCCGCGGAGATCCAAGGAGAGTCACTCCATGAGGAGACGGCCCGTCAGACGTGGCGTACCCGCGCTGGCCGCAGGGCTCGCCCTGACCCTGCTCCCCGCCCCGGGCGCCCGCGCCCACGCCCACCCCGCACCCGCGTCGCCGCCCGCGACCGTCACGCTCCTGACCGGCGACAAGGTCACCGTCACCGATATCGGCGGCGGCAAGAAGGCCGTCGACGTCGAGCGCCCCCGCGGCGCCCCCGGCATCGTCCGTACCCAGGTGAGCGGCGGCGAGATCACCGTCGTACCGCAAGAGGCGGCCCCGCTGATAGCCGCCGGCCGGCTGGACCCGCGCCTGTTCGACGTGACCGCGCTGCTGCGCCAGGGCCTCGCCGACGACAAGGCGGAGGCGACCCCGCTGATCGCCACCTACGGCGGAAAGACCGCCCGCGCCACGCCCGCCGCCCCGGACGGCGCCGCCCGCACCCGCGAGCTCACGAGCATCGGCGGCGCCGCCCTCGACGCCGACAAGGGCCGCCGGTTCTGGAAGTCCGTCACCGAAGGGCCTCATGAACTCACCCCGGGCGTACGTAAGTTGTGGCTCGACGCCCGCGTCGGGGGTGCCATGGAGCAGTCCAACGCTCAGATCGGCACCCCCCGCGCCTGGCAGAACGGCTGCACCGGCAAGGGCGTCAAGGTCGCCGTCCTCGACACCGGCTACGACCCCTCCCACCCCGACCTCGCCTCCCGCGTGACGCAGGCCAAGTCGTTCGTCGAGGGCGGGTCCGTCGCGGACAGGTCCGGGCACGGCACGCACGTCACCTCGATCGTCGGCGGCTCCGGCGCCGCCTCCGACGGCAAGGAGAAGGGCGTCGCCCCGGACGCGGACCTCGCCGTCGGCAAGGTCCTCGGCGACGACGGCTACGGCACCGAGTCCGAGATCATCGCCGGTATGGAGTGGGCCGCGAGGGACGTCAAGGCGAAGGTCGTGTCGATGTCGCTCGGCGCCGGCACGCCCAGCGACGGCACCGACCCGATGGCGGCGGCCGTCGACGCCCTCTCCCGCGAGACCGGCGCCCTCTTCGTCGCCGCCGCCGGTAACTCGTCGAGCCCCGGCACCCTCGACTCGCCCGGCACCGCCGACGCCGCGCTCACCGTCGCCGCGGTCGACGCCGACGACCGGCGCGCCGACTTCTCCAGCCAGGGCCCGCGCCTCGGCGACAGCGCGCTCAAGCCCGATCTCGCCGCCCCCGGCGTGGACATCGTCGCCGCCCGTTCGTCCTTGGCGGACGGCGAGGGCCCGTACACCTCGATGAGCGGTACGTCGATGGCGGCCCCGCATGTCGCGGGCGCCGCCGCCCTCCTCGCGCAGCGCCATCCCGACTGGGACGGACGGCAGTTGAAGGACGCCCTCATGTCGACGTCGCTGCCGCTCGACGACTCCGCGTACGCGACCGGCGCGGGCCGTGTCTCCGTGGCCGACGCCGTCACCGCGCCCGTCACCGCCACCGGCAGCGTCGACTTCGGCTTCCACCCCTGGCCGTACGACCGCGACGCGCCGACCACGCGTACGGTCTCGTACGCCAACTCCTCCGGTACGGACGTGCGGTTGGACCTCGCTGTCCAGGGCGCGGCCGCCGGGCTCGTCACGCTCGCGGACACGCACCTGACCGTTCCCGCGCACGGCACCGCCGCCACGACGGTCACCTCCGACATCTCGAAGGCGGCCGTGGGCGCCAACTCCGGCTCGATCGTCGCCAGTTCCGGCGGTGTGCCGGTCGCGCACACCGCGTACGGGCTCGTGGCGGAGGAGGAGCGCTACACGCTCACCGTCCACGTCAAGGGCCGCGACGGCAGGCCCGCCCCCGCGAACCTCACCTACACCGCGCTCGCCGAGCACGCCCTGCCGGACGGCGCGAGCGTCGACGCCTCCGGGACCCTCGCCCTGCGCGTCAAGCCGGGCACGTACTACCTGGACACCTTCCTCGACGTCCCCGGCACCCACGGCGACGACTCGCTCGGCCTCGGCTACCTCGCCGCCCCCGAGGTCCGCGTCACCAAGGACACCGAGGTCACCCTCGACGGGACGCGGCTGCGCGAGGTCGGCACGCGCGTGGACCGGGACACCGAGCCGCACCGGACGCTCCTCCAGTACGACCGCGCGGCACACGGCGCCGACCTGTCCGGCATGGTCCAGCTCCCCGTCACGTACGACACGCTGCTGGCCGCGCCCACCGGCCCGCTGCGCGAGGGCACGTACGCGTTCCGCACGACCTGGCGCGAGGGGCAGCCGCGCATCGCGGTCAAGGGCGTCGGCGAGGCGTGGGAGCAGCCGGGATCCACGCTCGTGAAGGGCCGCAGCAGGCTCGCCCTCGTGGACGCGGGCAGCGGCGCGCCCGGCGACTACGCGGGCCAGGACGCCGCCGGGAAGGCCGCCCTCGTCCACCTCGACGGCACCCGCGACCCCGGAGCCGTCGCGCAGGCCGCCCAAGACGCGGGCGTCAAGGCGCTGTTCGTCACCGACGACCGGCCCGGCCGCATCGACTCCGGTTTCTGGGACGCGGACGGCGACGACCGGCCGCTCCAGATCGCCGGCGTCTCCCATGCCGGCTTCCGGCGCCTGGAGACCATGCGGCGCGAGGGCGAACGCATCGACATGACGGGTACGCCCGCCGATCAACTCGCCTATGTCTACGACCTGTCGAAGGGCTACCGGCGCGGCGTGCCCGACCGCGACCTCGTGTTCGCGCCGCGCCCTTCGGAGCTGGCCACCGTCGACACCACGTACTACGACACCCGGCACCCGGACGGCGCCGAGGTCCGCTACGGCATCGACCCCGCCTTCCCCGTCACGGGCGGCTCCTACGAGCCGCGCGCCTTCCCGGGCAGGCGCACCGACTTCGTCTCCTGCGACGCCGGGCAGGGCTGGCAGGAGAGCATCACCGACGCGACCGCGTACGGGCTGTACGAGCAGCGCGGCGGCGTCGTGCGCTACGCGCCGGGCAGGCGGGCCGAGTTGAACTGGTCGCGGCCCGTCCTGCACCCGTTCGCCGGGTCCGGGCTCGGCCGGGGGCAGGAGCGGCGCGGTGACGAACTCCGCTTCGACCTGCCCGGCTGGGGCGACTCGGGCCCCGACCACACCGGCTTCGGCGACGCGTACGATCCCGAGTCGGGCATGACGCAGCACACCGAGGCGTTCGTCGCCGGCGAGAGCAAGGGCCGACAGGTGGGCAGCGCCGTCGAGTTCGAGGTCAGCGACGGCTCCGAACTGCCGTACCGCGTCGTCACGGACACCGCCCTCGACGCGGCCGAATGGGGCCTCGCCACGACCGCGCACAGCGAGTGGCGGTTCCGCTCGGCCCGCACGCCCGCCGACACGTACACCGTCCTGCCGCTCATCAACCTCGGCTACGACCTCGGTACCGACCTGCACGGCGCGGTCCGCGCGGGCGCCCGGCTCCCGATCGGCCTGTCCGCCGCGTACGTCAAGGACGCGCGGGGCACTGGCAGGCTCGGCGGCGGCAGCCTGTCCGTCTCGTACGACGACGGCCGTACGTGGATGCCCGTCGTCCTCCGCCGGACGGGCGGCGGCGCGGCCTGGCGGGGCGCGCTCGCCGTCCCGCGCGACGCCGCCTCGGTCTCGCTGCGGGCGCGCGCCGAGGACGACAGGGGCGGCTCGGTCACCCAGGAGATCCTGCGGGCGGCGGCCGTGAAGTAGCCCTTCGGTGGGGTGTGTTGGGTGGGGGCGGGACCTGGCGCGAGAGGACCTGCGCCGGGCCCCCGTGTGGTGTTCCGGGCCGGCGCTGGTCTGCATGGTGAGACGTTCTCGTCCGGCATGTGGAACATGCTTGTGGAGCGGGCGTCCGCGCGGAAAAGATGCCCGCATGGCCCCGGTACTCGTCTCGCGTCGTCACGTGGATCTGCTGCGTGTGTCCACGATGCTCTGTCGGGCTACCGCGCGGCCGGCCGCGTTCTGTCGCTGACCAGGCATTTCCCTGCTGGTCGGGTGCGTCCGTCGCCCTCCCGTGTGCGGGCGTCCGACGGCCTGTGACGCCCGGAACGGCTACCGCGCCCGGGGGTGTTCCGCCGCCGCTCGCGCCCGCCGCCGCCCGTCCCGGCCGCCCTCCTCCTCGTTCCCGTCACGGGTGTCCCGTGCGGCGGTGCGGGTGACGGCTGTGACGGCTGTGGCGGGAGGTGCGTGACGTACCTCCGCCGCTGCCTGCTTCCCCCGCCCCGCGCGGCCCCTCCGTCCCGTGTTCCGGCGTCGGGGCGTGGCCCGCGCCGTCCCGTCGTCGCCCGAAGGTGCCCTCCATGCCCGAGAAGTCCCCCTTGCTGCACTGGTTCCTGCCCACCGGCGGCGACGGCCGCGATCCCGGTGGCGTCACCGCCGTCCAGGGCCGCAGCGGCTCCGCCACCCGGCGGCCCGCCGACATCGGCTACCTCGCCCAAGTCGCCCGCGCGGCGGAGCAGTCGGGGTTCGCGTCGCTGCTCACCCCGGTCGGCCTCGGCTGCGTGGATCCGTGGATCCTCAGCTCCGCGCTCTCCCAGCACACCGAGCGCATCGGGTTCCTCGTCGCCTTCCGCGCCGGGTTCGCCAGCCCCACGCTCCTCGCCCAACAGGCCGACGCCTTCCGCAAGTTCACCGGCGGGCGCCTGCGGCTGAACGTCGTCACCGGCGGTGACCCCGTCGAGCAGCGCTCCTACGGTGACAGGCTCGCGCACGACCAGCGGTACGGGCGCACCGACGAGGTCATGGCCGTGCTGCGGGACCTGCTCGACGGCAAGCGCATCGACTTCCAGGGGCAGCATGTCCAGGTCGAGGGAGCCCAGTTGACCGACCCGGCCGTCGACCACCCCGTCCCCCTCTACTTCGGCGGCGCCTCCGCCGCCGCCGAGGACGTCGCCGCCCGCCGCGCCGACGTCCAGCTCCTGTGGGGCGAACCGGTGGACGCCGTCGCCACCCGCGTCGCCAGGCTGCGCGCACGCAACCCGCGCCTGCGCTTCGGGCTGCGCATCCACATCATCTCCCGCGACACCGCGTCCGAGGCGTGGGCGGAAGCCGACCGCATCCTGGACCGGATGGACCCCGCGGCGATCCGCGCCAGCCAGGAGCGCTACGCCCGCATGGACTCCACCGCCCAGGCCGCGATGACCGCCCTGCACGGCGGCACGACGGACGGCCTGACCATCGCGCCGAACCTGTGGGCGGGCGTCGGGCTGGTCCGCGAGGGCGCCGGGACCGCGCTCGTCGGCTCCCACGACGAGGTGGCCGCCCGCCTCGACGAGTACCGGCGCGCGGGCGTCGAGGAGTTCATCCTCTCGGGCTGGCCGCATCTGGAGGAGGCGTTCCGCGTCGGTGAGGAGGTCGCCCCGCGCCTCGCCGCGCTCGCCGAAGCCCCGGCAGCCCCCGCCTCCTCCGCCCCGTCCGACCCCGCTCCCGCTTCCTCGGGGGAGCCCCGGTGAGCGCCGCCGACGTCAAGGAGCGCGAGCCGGCCGCGCCCACCCCGGCCGCCCCCGCCCGGCACCCCCGTACATCCCGGGACGCGCGCCCGCTGCTTGAGGCCGCGCGCTGGCTCGCCCTGCGGCTCGTCGCCCTCGCGGTGCTGCTCGCGGCCTGGCAGGCGGCCGTCGCCGCCGAACTGTGGCCCCGCGTCCTCGTCCCCTCGCCCGCCGACGTCTGGCACGCCTTCACGGTCGGCATGAGCGACGGCTACAGCGGCCACACCCTCACCGAGCACCTCCTCGTCAGCCTGCGCCGGATCGGTGTCGGCACCGGGTACGCGGTCCTCGCGGGCGTGCCGCTCGGCCTGGTCATCGGCGCGGTGAAGCCGGTCGCCGTCGTCCTCGAACCGGCCGTCACCTTCCTGCGGACGCTGCCCCCGCTCGCGTACCTCTCGCTGCTCGTCATCTGGTTCGGCATCGACGAGTCGCCGAAGATCTGGCTGCTCGTCGTCGCCGCGCTGCCGCCCATCGCCGCCGCGACCGCCGCCGCCGTCCGCACGGTCCCCGGCGAACTCGTGGAGGCGGCGCGGGCGTTGGGTGCCGGGCCGCTGACACTTCTGCTGTCCGTGCGGCTGCCGTCCGCGCTGCCCGAGATCCTGACCGGCGTCCGGATCGCCGTCGGCGTCGCCTACACCTCGGTCGTCGCCGCCGAGACCGTCAACGGCGTACCCGGCATCGGCGGCATGATCCGCGACGCCCAGCGCTACAACCAGACCGCCGTCGTCATCGTCGGCATCCTCGCCATCGGCGTCTCCGGGATCGCCCTCGACGCGCTGCTGCGGGCGGTCGAGCGGTACGCCGTCCCGTGGCGCGGCCGGACCTGAACCCCGCCGAACTCCCTTACATACACGCCCAGTTTGGAGTCCTCATGCCCTCTATGCCCTCCGCCCTCTCCCGCCGCGCTCTCCTCGCCGTGGCCGGCGCGCTCGTCCTCGGCGCCTCCGTCACCGCCTGCGGCACGGGTGCCGATGCCGCCGACGGGAAGACGCAGGTGCGTATCGCCTATCAGTCCATCCCCAACGCGGATCTCGTCGTCAAGAACCAGAAGCTGCTGGAGAAGGCGCTGCCCGACGCCGACGTGAAGTGGGTCAGGTTCGACTCCGGCGGCGATGTGAACACCGCCGTGATATCCGGCGCCGTCGACCTCGGGCTCGCCGGTTCCAGTCCCGTCACCAAGGGCCTGTCGGCGCCGCTGGACATCCCGTACAAGGTCGTCTGGATCCACGACGTGATCGGGGACAACGAGGCGCTGGTCGCCAAGAAGGGCATCGGGTCGGTGAAGGCGCTCAAGGGGAAGAAGATCGCCACGCCGTTCGGCTCGACCTCCCATTACTCGCTGCTCGCGGCGCTGGAGGAGGCCGGCCTGAAGGCGTCGGACGTCACGCTCGTCGATCTCCAGCCGCAGGACGCGCTCGCCGCGTGGAAGCGCGGGGACATCGACGCCGCGTACGTGTGGACGCCGACCCTCGGCGAACTGGAGAAGGACGGCACGGTCCTCACCACCAGCCGGAAGATCGCCGACGCGGGCAAGCCGACCGCCGACCTCGGCGTGGTCACCGACGACTTCGCCAAGAAGCACCCCGAGATCGTCACCGCCTGGGTGAAGGCGGAGAACCAGGCCGTCACGCAGGCCAAGTCCGACCCCGCGAAGGCCGCCGCGTCCATCGCCCGCGAACTCGGCATCACCCCCGCCGAGGCCCGGAAGCAGCTCGGCCAGCTCGTCCTGCTCGACGCCCGCCAGCAGCAGGGGGCCGCCTACCTCGGCACGCCCGGCAAGCCCGGCGCCCTCGCCGCGAACCTGCGGGACGCGGCCGTCTTCCTCAAGGGCCAGAAGGCCGTCGACGCGGTGCCCCCGCGCGCCGACTTCGAGGCGGCCCTCGCGCTGAAGGAGCTGGCCCGTGGCGCCGAGTGAGCCGGAGAGGGGCGGCGCCACGGACACGGCCACGGTGACCGGAGAGCGGACCGCCGATCTCGAACTGCGGGACGTCAGCGTGCGGTACAGGAGTGCCAAGGCGCTGGTCACGGCCGTGGCGGACGTGTCGCTGAGCGTCGGCGCGGGGGAGTTCGCGGTGCTCGTCGGGCCCTCCGGGTGCGGCAAGACGACCCTGCTGCGGCTCGTCGCCGGGTTCGAGAAGGCGGCCGCGGGCGAGGTCGAGGTGCGGCGCCGGGTGGGTGTGGTGTTCCAGCAGCCGCGCCTGTTCACGTGGCGCACGGTCGGCGGCAACATCGCCTTCGCGCTCGCCCGGCACGGCGTACCGAGAGAGCAACGGGCCGATCGGATCGAGGAGTTGCTGACGCTCGTCGGGCTCGCCGGGACGGCCGGGCGGCGCACCTGGCAGCTCTCCGGAGGTCAGCAGCAGCGCGTGGCGCTCGCCCGCGCGCTCGCGGGGCAGCCCCAGATCCTGCTGATGGACGAGCCGTTCGCGGCGCTCGACGCGCTCACCCGGGAACGGCTCCAGGAAGAGGTACGGTCCCTCGCCGACGCCACCGGCACCACCGTCCTGTTCGTCACGCACTCCGCCGAGGAGGCCGTCCTGCTCGGCTCACGGGTCCTCGTGATGGCCGCCGGGCCGGGCCGGATCGTCGCCGAACTCCCCGTCGGGCTCGACCGGGGCGCGGGAGCGGGCGCGGTCGCCGCGCTGCGCGGGACACCTGAATTCTCGCGGCTGCGCGGCGAGTTGGCGGCCGTGATGCGAGAGGCGGCCGGGGCCTGAGAAACGCGGCGGCGCCGCCTCCCCGTGGGACCGGGGGAGACGGCGCCGCGCCAGGCGTCCGACAGGGTCAGACCAGCCAGCCGACGAAGTGGACGAGGCCGGCGAGGATGTCGGTGATGAGGTTCATGGTGGTGCTTCTCCTAGCGATGCTTCATGTGGGACATGTGCGCCTGCCTCCTGCGCCCTGAGGACAGGGGGCCCGCGCGAAACGGGACTGATGCGTGCACGGCATCCGGTGCGGAAGTAACGGTCTGCAGCCCGTTGCTTGCGCCCCGTAAGCATCGTTGGTTACGGCAGCCACATGCAAACTCTGGAGCGACGATCACCTGTTCAAGCGAACAACTGATCGCCTGTTCGTTTCCCGCCCTGCCTGCGCCCCCCGTACTCCCTTGCTCTGCAAGGGCGTTCAGGGCCGGGGCAGGGACCGCTTGAGGATCTTCCCCATGTCGTTGCGCGGCAGCGCGTCCAGGTAGCGGACCGTACGAGGACGCTTGTACGGGGAGAGGCGGGCGGCGACGTGATCGGCCAACTCCCGCTCGCCGGGCGGCCGGTCGCCGTCCACCGGAACGATCCACGCCACGACCCGCTCGCCGAGATCCGCGTCCGGCGCGCCCGTCACCGCCGCCTCCCGCACGCCCGGGTGCTCCAGGAGCGCGTTCTCGATCTCACCCGCGCCGATCTTGTAACCGCCGCTCTTGATCAGGTCCGTCGCCTTGCGGCCGATGATGCGGACATAGCCGTCGGCGTCGCGGACCGCCATGTCGCCCGTACGGAACCAGTCGCCCGGCGCGAACGCCTCGGCCGTCGCCTCCGGCCGGTTCAGATACCCGAGGAACAGGTTCGGGCCGCGCACCTGGATCTCGCCGACCGCCTCCGGATCGCCCTCCGCGACGGGCGTCGTACCGTCCTCGCCGGTCAGCCGCAGCTCCACACCCGGCAGCGGCACGCCGACCGTGCCGGGGCGCCGCTCGCCGTCCGCGCGCACGCTGGTGTTCATCAGCGTCTCCGTCATGCCGTACCGCTCGACGACCCGCTGCCCGGTCGCCGCCGTGATCCGCTCGTGGTCGTGGACCGGCAGCGCCGCCGACCCCGACACCAGCAGCCGCGCGGAGCCCAGCGCCGCCGCCAGCTCCGGATCGCCGGGCAGCGCCTCGGCCAGCCGGTGGTACATCGTCGGCACCCCGAACAGCATCGTCGCCCCCGCCGCCAACTCCCTGCGCACCCCGGGTACGTCGAATCCGCCCAGGTGGACGAGGGTGCCGCCGCGGCGCAGCGGGCCGAGGACGCCCAGGATCAGGCCGTGCACATGGAACAGCGGCAGCCCGTGCACCAGCGTGTCCCGCTCCGTCCACTCCCACGCGTCCGCCAGCGCGTCCAGGGTCGCGGTGAGCGCGCGGCGCGGCAGTACGGCGCCCTTGGGCGGGCCGGTCGTGCCCGAGGTGTACACGATGAACGCGGGGGTCTCCGGGTCGGCCGGTTCGACCGGCGGCGGGACGTCCGCGTCCGGTTCGGGCCGTACGTCGATGCGGGGCAACGCGGCCAGCGCGGGCGGGAGTTCGGCTTCCGGGGCGGCCAGGATCGCGTCCGGGGCGCTGTCCTTCACGATGTGGGCCAGTTCCTGGTCGCCGGACCTCGGGTTCAGGGGGACGGTGGCCTTGCCGGCGAGCAGGGCGGCGATCACCGCGAGGGGGGTTTCCGGTACGGGTTGCGCCCATACGGCGACGCGGTGCGTGGGGGCCAGGCGGTGGGCCAGGGGGGCGGTGCGCTCCGCGAGGTGGCGGTAGGTCAGGGTCGGGCCGGTTCCGAAGCGCAGGGCGGGTTTTTCGTGGGCGGTGGTGAGGGTGGGCAGGAGCCGTTCCACGGGGGCACTCCGTTCGGGGGGCGGGTGTTCAGCGTTCCTGAGCGTAAAGGTGCCCGGTGTCGGGGCGAGCGGACGTGGCGGCCCCCTCGGGCGGGTTCTTCGGCCTCGACTCGCGTCGTGGTTGCTCGCGCAGTTCCCCGCGCCCCTGTCGGGGCGACTGCGTCGCCGCCTCCCCCCTTGGGGAAGCTGCACGCAGTGCATGCTTCAGGGGCGCGGGGAACTGCGCGAGAAGCCCCACGCACCCGCAGATGACCATGCACGGTCGTGCCCCGAAGGGGCGCGGGGAACTGCGCGACCAGCCACCCACCGGGCCGCAGGTGAGCACGCACGCGTCTGCCCCGATAGGGGCGCGGGGAACTGCGCGATCAGCCCCCACCGGGCCGCAGATGACCACGCACGCGTAGTGCGCGGCCAGCCGCCCACCGGGCCGCAGGGGACCCGCCCGCTCACCCCGCGGCGCGACCCGCCCCGCGTCCGAGAAGACGGACGGATGATCAGCCCCGGGCGGTAAGCGCACCTCGCCGGATAACTTTCCACCCGCCCCACTCGTTGGGCACGCGGCCCGTTTCAACTCCCGCCACCGAAAGGCCCGCCATGACCACCGTCACCTCCCCCCTCGCCGGCAAGGCGATCGGCCTCGCCAACGTCCCCGACCCCGTCTTCGCCGGCGCGATGGTCGGCCCCGGCACCGCGATCGACCCCCTGCGCGAGCCCATCGAGGCCGTCTCGCCGGTCGACGGCCAGGTCGTCTCCATGCACCCGCACGCCTTCGTCGTGATGGACGACGAGGGCCACGGCGTCCTCGTCCACCTCGGCATCGACACCGTCCAGCTCAACGGCGAAGGGTTCGAACTCCTCGTACACAAGGGAGACCGCGTCCGGCGGGGTCAGCCGGTCGTGAAGTGGAACCCCGCGGCCGTCGAGGCGGCGGGCAAGTCGCCCATCTCCCCGGTGATCGCCCTGGAGGCGGCCCCCGACAACCTCGCCGCCGTCGCGGAGTCTGGCGAGGTGACGGCCGGCGGCGAGCTGTTCATCTGGAACTGAGCCGCCCGCGGCCCCGCCCCGCACCCGCGTTAGCCTCGAAGCGGCTCGTGCCGTCCCGCGCGCACGAGCCGCCGCAACCGCACGGCGCGCGACCGAGGAGTAGCCCGATGCCCCGCATAGCCCTGGTCACCTACCGGCGCCCCCCGCAAGGCCCCGAGGACCGCGATCTGCCGCTGCTCGTCGACGAGGTGCGCCGCGCCGGCGCCGACGCCGAGGCCGTGTGCTGGGACGACCCGGACGCCGACTGGGGCCGCTACGACCTCGCCGTGCTCCGCTCGACCTGGGACTACAGCTGGCGGCGCACCGAGTTCCTGGCCTGGGCCGAGCGCTGCGCGGCGGCGACCCGCCTCGCCAACCCCGTCGACGTGATCCGCTGGAGCACCGACAAGCGCTACCTGGGCGAGCTGGCCCACGCGGGCGTGCCGACCGTCCCCACCGCCTACGCCGCCCCAGGCCAAGCCCCCGACCTGCCCCGCGACCGGGAGTTCGTCGTCAAGCCGACCTCGGGCGCGGGCGCCCGTTACGCCGCCCGCTACCGCCCCGACGAACGGGAGAGCGCGCTGCGCCAGGTGGCCCGTATGCACGCCGAGGGACTGACGGCAGCCGTCCAGCCGTACGCGGAGGGCATCGACGTCACCGGGGAACGCGCCCTGATCTTCTACGGAGGCCGCTTCCTGCACGCGATCCGCAAGGGCGCCGTCCTCGCCCCGGGAGTCGCCTACGACGCCCGCAAGGTCCCGCACCCCGAGCTGACCGCCTGGCAGCCCACCGGCGCCGAACTCGCCGTCGCCGAACAGGCGTTGGCCGCCGTGCCGGGCGGTCCCGAGCGCCTGCTGTACGCCCGCGTCGACCTCGTGGACGCCCTCCCCGAGACGACCGCGAACCCGGAAACAACGGCCGCCCCCGGCGAAGGCACCCGTCCGTGCCTCATGGAGCTGGAGCTGGTCGAGCCGAACCTCTTCCTGGGCGCCGTCCACCCCGGTTCGGCCCCACTGGTCGCCGAGGCGATCGTCAAGGCCGCCGCCTGACCCCCGTACCAGGGAAGCTCACTCCTGCGTCCACCGCTGCAACAGCCCCCACGTGAACTCCGCCCGCACCCGCCGCACCGCCCCGCTCTCGTCCGGCGCCGCGAACGCGAGGCCCCAGCGCGTCGGCGCCGAGCCCTCCAGCGGGCGGGCCGGGGCGAAGGCGCGGGCCGCCTCGTCGACCGTGCAGGACCAGGGCGTGAGGTCCGCGAGGGTGCGCAGAGCGGGGGAGGGGGCGCCGGGCGCGCGGATCAGCCACTCGTTCCACACGGCGCCGGTCGGCGCGAGCAGCACCTCGAAGCGCAGGTCGGGCCAGAGCGGCACCGGCCACAACAGCGCCTCGCAGCTCAGGTCGCCGACCTGCCGCGTCAGCACTCGCTCCGGCGCGCCGAGCACGGAACGGTAGCGGGAGACGGCCGCCCGGGGCGCCCGCGCGTGCAGCATGGCCTGCCAGCGCCGGTTCGCCTCGCGCATGTCCGCGACCGACACCCCGAGGTCGGCGCGGGCGCTCTCCACGAGCCGGGGGTTGTGGTCCGCCATGCGGCGCAGCAGCACGAGCTGGAAGTCCAGCGGGGTGAAGGGCGCGGCGGCCCCGGACGGTGTGGAACTCGGCATGCCCCCATGGTCGCGCACCCTGCCCCCGTACGCCCGTACGCCCGTACGCCCGTACGCCCGTACGCCCGTACGCCCGTACGCCCGTACGCCCGTACGCCCACGCCCCTCGGCCCACCAAGGCATTGCCCGCTCAACACCCCAGTGCGTAGCCTATGTTCGTCATACCGACAGGCGGTTGAAATCTCGAACGACGTGAGAGGGGGCCGGCCGTGGGACGCCTCGTACCCGCCGTGACCCGGGCTCTGGACATCCTGGAACTCTTCCTCGACGGGGACGGCACCCTGTCCGCGCCGGACATCGTCCGCAGGACCGGGCTGCCCCGCACCACCGTGCACGAGCTGGTCACCACGCTCGCCGCCCGCTCCTACCTCGTGCCCGCCCCCGGCGAACCCGGCCGCTACCGCCTCGGCGTACGCCCCTACCAGCTCGGCAGCCGGTACGCGGAACAGCTCGACCTGGCCGCCGAGGGCCGCCAGGTCGCGCAGGCCGTCGCCGAGACCTGCGACGAGACCGTGCACGTGGCGATCCTGGAGGGCACGGACGTCATCTACATCGCCAAGGTGGACTCCACGCACGCGGTACGCATGGTCTCCGCCGCCGGCCGCAGGCTCCCCGCGCACTGCACCTCCGTGGGCAAGATGCTGCTGGCGTCGCTGCCCGAGGCCGAGCGGGCGGCCCGCGTCCCGGACGGCGCCGAACTGACCGCCATGACGGAGAACTCGATCACCGACCCGGCCGTGCTGCGCGCCCATCTCGCCCGCGTCCGCGAGCGCGGGGTCGCCGTCGAGTGCCGCGAGTCCAACCCGGACGTGTCCTGCGTCGCCGCGCCCGTGTACGACCGTACGAACCGGGTCGTCGCCGCGCTCTCCATCTCCGTACCGATGATCCGCTGGAGCGACGCGCGCCTGGAGGAGCTGACCGAGCTGGTCGTCAAGGGCGCCGCCGATCTGTCCGAGCGGCTGGGCCACCGGGGGCGGCCGTGAACGTCGAACAGGCCGTCGCCGCGCGTGCCGCCCTCGGCGAGGGCCCGACCTGGGACCCGGCGGCCGGGCGGCTGATCTGGGTCGACATCCTCGGCTCCCGCGTCCATACCTACGCCCCCGCCGACGGGCGCCGCACGGTCCTCGCCACCGAGCAGCACGTGGGCGCCGCGAAGCCCCGCGCGGGTGGCGGCCTGGTCGTCAACCTCCGTGATGGCGTGGGCCGTTACGACCCGAGCGGCCGTTTCTCGTGGCTGCACCGCGACCCGGTGCCGGGCCGCCGGGGCAATGACGCGGCGGTCGCCCCTGACGGCTCCCTGTGGGCCGGTTCGATGGCCTACGACGAGCGGCCCGGCGCGGGCGAGCTGCTCCGCGTCGCCCCGGACGGGCAGGTGACGCGGATCCTCGACGCCGTCACCGTCTCCAACGGCACCGGCTGGAGCCCGGACGGCCGCCTCATGTACTACGTCGACACCCCGACCCGCCGCGTCGACGTCTTCGACGTACAGGGCGAACGGGTCGCGGGCAGAAGGGAGTTCGCGCGGATCGAGCCCGGCGCCGGCTACCCGGACGGGCTCACCGTGGACGCCGACGGCTGCGTCTGGGTCGCCCTGTGGGACGGCGGGGCCCTGCGCCGCTACACGCCCTCCGGCGCCCTGGACCGCACGGTCCACCTGCCCGTGCGGCGCCCCACGGCCTGCGCGTTCGGCGGGCCCGGCCTCACCGATCTGTACGTCACGACCGCGCGCGCCGGCCTCGACGCGCCGACACCCCTTGAGGGCTCCCTGCTGGTCCTGCCGGACGCGGGCCGGGGGCTCGCCCAGCCCGCGTTCGGCGGCTGACCGGCGCCCGGGCCGGTACCCGGGCGGGCACCCAGGCGCACGCGGGGCTCAGCCCTCGTCGGTGACCCGCACGTAGTCGTAGTACAGCGGGTCGCCGTCCTCGTCGACCGGGTACTCGTAGCTGGACTGGTTGGCGAGGATGACCTTCAGGCGGGGCAGCACGTCGAAGCCGAGGTCGTCCTCCGTGATCTCGTGCCCGCGCTCCTCGAACCGCTCGTACAGCTCGGTGCTCGGCGTGCGGAACACGTCCAGGCCGTCGAGCACGACCCGAACGCCCGCGTCCTCCTCGGTGAAGCGGAACAGCTCGATGCCGCTGAGCGCGCCCTTGGTGAAGCCGAGCACCACGCTCAGGCCGGACGCGTCGTGCTTCAGCGTGATCTGGCCCGGCTCCGGGTCGCTCGACGCGACGCGCAGCGCGCCCCACGCCTCGACCGCGCCGCGCGCCTGCTCGACCGTCGTCCCGAGCCGCAGCGGGCCGACCCCGACCAGCGGCTGCAGTTCCCGCTCCATGTGCGCGTCCTCGCCTTTCTCGTTGCCCGCGTTGTTCTCGTCGCCCTCATGGCCCTCATCGCCCTCGGCGGGCTGGGGCCCTCGGTGGCCCGGGTGCCCGGCTCACGCGAGCAGGGCGGCCTCATGGCCCTGGATCAGGAGCCGGACTTGCGCTTGTTCCATACGTCGAAGCCGACCGCGGCGAGCAGCGCGAGCCCCTTGATGACCTGCTGCCAGTCCGTGCCGACGCTCAGCAGGTTCATGCCGTTGTTGAGGACGCCGAGGACGAGGCCGCCGATGATGGCGCCGAGGACCGTGCCGACGCCGCCGCTCATCGAGGCGCCGCCGATGAACGACGAGGCGATGGCCTCCAGTTCGAAGTTGAGGCCGGCCTTCGGCGAGGCCGCGTTCAGCCGGGCCGCGACGACGAGCCCGGCGAGCGCCGCGAGGACGCCCATGTTGAGGAAGACCAGGAACGTGACCTTCTTGTCCTTGACGCCCGACAGCTTCGCCGCGGGCAGGTTCCCGCCGATGGCGTAGATGTGCCGCCCGAAGACCGCGTTGCGCATGACGTAGCCGTAGCCGACGACGAGCGCGCCGAGGATGAGCAGCACGATCGGGGCGCCCTCGTAACTGGCGAGGAGCAGCGTCACGACGAGGATCGCGGCGACGATCGCCACGAGCTTCAGCAGGAACAGGTTGCGCGGCACGACCTGGAGCGCGAACTCCTGCTCGCGGCGGCGGTCCCGTACCTCCTGCGCCACCACGAAGACCGCGAGCGCGAGCCCGAGCAGCAGCGTGATGTTGTGGTAGTTGGTGTGCGGGCCGACCTCCGGCAGGAAGCCGTTGCCCATCTTCTGCAGCCCGTCGGGGAACGGGCCGAGCGTCTGCCCTTCGAGGAAGATCTCCGTGAGCCCCCGGAACAGCAGCATCCCGGCGAGCGTCACGATGAACGACGGTATGCCGAGATACGCGATGAGGAAGCCCTGCACCGACCCCGCGACCGCCCCCACCAGCAGTGACAGGACGAGCGCGACGGGCCACGCCACCCCGTGCTGCACGGTGAGCACCGCGGCGAACGCGCCGACGAACGCGGTGAGCGAGCCCACCGACAGATCGATGTGCCCCGCGATGATCACCAGCATCATGCCGATGGCGAGGATCAGGATGTAGCTGTTCTGGAGGACGAGGTTGGAGACGTTGCGCGGCAGCAGCAGGTCGCCGTCCGTCCACACCGCGAACAGGGCGACGATCAGCCCGAGCGCGATGATCATGCCGTACTGGCGCATGTTGCGGCGCAGCCCGCCGAGCACCAGGCCCAGCAGCCCGCCGCCCGCGCCGCCGCCCGGGGGCGCGGACGCCGGACTCGTGTCGGTCACATCGGTGCTCATCGGCCCACCTCTTCGTCCCTGAAGTCCTTGGTCATCCGGCGCATCAGCGCCTCCTGCGTGGCCTCGGCGCGCGGCACCTCGCCGGTCAGCCGGCCGGCGGCCATGGTGTAGATGCGGTCACACATGCCGAGCAGTTCGGGCAGCTCGGAGGAGATGAAGACGACGGCCTTGCCCTGCGCCGCCAACCGGTCGATGACCGTGTAGATCTCGTACTTGGCGCCTACGTCGATGCCGCGCGTCGGCTCGTCCAGGATCAGCACATCGGGTCCCGCGAAGATCCACTTGCTGAGGACGACCTTCTGCTGATTGCCGCCGGACAGCTTGCCCACCGGCTCGAACACCGTCGGCGCCTTGATGTTCATCGACGTCCGGTACCCCTCGGCGACCTGCCGCTCGGTGTGCTCGTCCACGAGCCCGCGCCGGGCGACCTTGGACAGAGCGGTCAGCGAGATGTTGCGGTTGATGGTGTCGATGAGGTTCAGCCCGTAGTGCTTGCGGTCCTCGGTGACGTACGCGATGCCGTGCCCGACCGCCTCCGCGACCGTCTTCGTACGGATCTCCCTGCCGTCCTTGAGGACCGTGCCGCCCGCGTAGCGGCCGTAGGCGCGCCCGAAGACGCTCATCGCCAGCTCCGTGCGGCCCGCGCCCATCAGCCCCGCGATGCCGACGATCTCGCCGCGCCGCACCTCGATCGACACGTCGTCGACGACCTTGCGCTGCTGGTCGATGGGGTGGCGCACGGTCCAGCCGCGGATCTCGAGGGCGGGCGCCACGCCTTCCTCGGGGTGGTGCGGGGAGCGCTCGGGGAAGCGGTGGTCGAGGTCGCGGCCGACCATCCCCGAGATGATCCGGTCCTCGGTCGTGCCCGGCGCCTTCACGTCCAGCGTCTCGATGGAGCGTCCGTCGCGCAGGATGGTGACGGAGTCGGCGACGCGCCGGATCTCGTTCAGCTTGTGCGAGATGATGATCGAGGTGATGCCCTGCGCCTTCAACTCCAGGATGAGATCGAGGAGTTTGCCGCTGTCCTCGTCGTTCAGGGCGGCCGTCGGCTCGTCCAGGATGAGCAGCTTCACCTCCTTCGACAGGGCCTTGGCGATCTCCACGAGCTGCTGCTTGCCGACGCCGATGTCCGCGACGCGCGTCTCGGGGTGGTCGTCGAGCCCGACGCGGCGCAGCAGGGCGCTGGCGTGCCGCAAGGTGTCCCGCCAGTTGATGAGGCCCCGCCGGGCGTGCTCATTGCCGAGGAAGATGTTCTCCGCGAGGGAGAGGAACGGCACGAGCGCCAGTTCCTGGTGGATGATGACGATGCCGCGCTGCTCGCTGGCGCGGATGTCCTTGAACCGGCAGACCTCTCCCTCGAAGAGGATCTCGCCCTCGTAACTTCCGTGCGGGTGCACGCCGGAGAGCACCTTCATCAAGGTGGACTTGCCGGCGCCGTTCTCCCCGCAGATGGCGTGGACCTCGCCCGCGCGGACCGTCAGGGTGACGTCCGACAGTGCTTTCACACCGGGAAAGGTCTTCACGATCGAACGCATTTCCAGGACGGGTCCCGCCATGGTCGCGCCTCCCCTTCAGTAGCCGCCGCCGGTGGTCACTTCAGCTCGCCCTCGGTGTAGTAGCCGTCGTCGACGAGGACCTGCCGGTAGTTGCTCTTGTCGACGCTGACCGGCTTGAGGAGGTAGGCGGGCACGACCTTGGCACCGTTGTCATAGGTCTTGGTGTCGTTGACCTCGGGCTTCTTGCCCTTCAGCTCGGCGTCGACCATGTTCGCGGCGACCTTGGCGAGCTGCCGGGTGTCCTTGTAGACGGTCTGCGTCTGCTGCCCCGCGATGATCGACTTCACGGAGGCCAGCTCGGCGTCCTGCCCGGTGATCACGGGGAGCGGCTTGGCGCCCTTGCCGTAGTTGTCGGACTTCAGCGCCGACAGGATGCCGATGGAGATCCCGTCGTACGGCGACAGCACGGCGTCCACCTTCGCCGTCTTGTACGACTTGGTGAGGATGTCATCCATGCGCTTCTGCGCGGTCGCGCCGTCCCAGCGCAGGGTGGTGACCTGGTTGAGCGCGGTCTGCCCGGACCGTACGACGAGCTTCTTCTTGTCGATGTACGGCTTGAGCACGCTCATCGCGCCGTCGAAGAAGTAGCGGGTGTTGTTGTCGTCGTTGGAGCCGGCGAACAGCTCGATGTTGAAGGGGCCCTTGCCGTCCTTCAGGCCGAGCTTGTCGACGATGTAACCGGCTTGCAGCTCACCGACCTTGGTGTTGTCGAAGGACGCGTAGTAGTCGACGTTCTTCGTGCCGAGGATCAGCCGGTCGTAGGCGATGACGGGGATCTTGGCGTCGGCGGCCTGCTGGAGCACGTTGTTCAGGGACTTGTTGTCGATGGCCGCGACGACCAGCGCCTTCACGCCCTGCGTGATCAGGTTCTCGATCTGGGAGACCTGCTGGTCGGGGTCGTCCTCGCCGTACACCAGCTTGGTCTTGTAGCCGTGCGAGCGCAGGTTCTTGACGACGTTCTTGCCGTCGGCGATCCAGCGCTCGGACGACTTGGTCGGCATGGCGATGCCGATCGTGCCGCCCTTGGCGCTGCCGCCCTTCTCTTCGCTGCCGCCCGAGCCGCTCTGGCCGCAGGCGGCGAGGGTCAGGGAGAGGGACGCGGTGGCTGCCAGTGCGGCGAATGCGGTTCGGCGGTTACGCATGGTCATCATCCTCGATGTCCTCGGGTGGGGTGGGGGCGTGCTGCGCGATGGCTGATGTGCCGTCAAATCCCGTGCTGTGTGCGGGATTTGTACGAGAGTTCTTGGTGAAGTGCGTCGGATTCTGTGCGGGCTTGTGGGATTCGGGGAAGCGGTGGGTGCGGAACGTTATGCGGTCGTGTCGAAGCGGCGCAGCGGGCCCGGCAGCCGTGAGCCGAGCGGCGACATCCCGGAGTCGGCGCCGTGCCGGGCGAGCAGATCCAGGGCGAGCCGGCCCCGGCGCACCCGCTCCCGGGCGGTGCTCAGGGTGAGGTCGCGCAGATGGGCGCCGTACGGATAGATGCCGGGCGCCTTGGCAAGACCGAACTTCAGATACAACGGCGCTCCTCTGCGCACGAGTTCGGCGATCTCGTACATGCGGACGTAACCGCCGAGGTCGTCGGGCGCCTCCACGTACAGGTCCATCGGCGCCGCCGACACGCGCCGGATCTCGGTGAGGTGCTGGGGCGTCAGATCGCTGGGCACGTTCAGCGAGTCCGCGCCGAGCCGCTCGTAGACGGCGTACGCGGCCGGGTTCACGGGCCCGATCAGCGCGGAGACCTTGAGCGTGGTGTCGGCGGGGAGGGCGCCGGCGGCGCGAGCCCGGTGCAGGGACCAGAGCACGCCCTCGTCGGCCACGAGCAGACACTTGACGCCCAACTCCGTGGCCCGTACGGCGTCTTCGACGCAGCCGGCGACCGCGTCGTGGCCCCGGGCGCGCAGGCCGGCGCCGCCGGAGTCGGTGCGTACGGAGGCGCCGGTGTCCCAGGTGCCGCGCGGGCCGGTGAACAGGCACAGCTCGATGTCGCGCTCGGCGGTCGCCGCCACCATCTCCGCGATCTCCTCGTCGCGGAGCATCCATACGCCGCTGCCCTGGCTGATGCGGTGCACGGGGACGTCCAGGCGGGCGGTCTCCTCGAGCACGACCGCGAGTGCCTCGGGGCCTTCGACGGACGGGATCTCCACGCGCCAGGTGCCGCCGTCGGGGAAGGTGTGCGGGGAGGTGTCGGCGGGGGTGGGGGTGGGGGTCGGCAGGCCGAGGCGGGTGAGGAGGGGTTCGCCGGGCGGGCGGGGGGTTTTGGCGTCGGTCGGCATGCGGGGAGTCCTTTGCGGGTGTTTTGGTGGGCCGGGGTTCGATATTTCGGACGGGGTTCGGGGTTTTGGGTGGGTGGGGGTGTTCGGTCGGGGTTCGTCGGCTGCGGGTTCGTCGTGGCTGGTGGCGCAGTTCCCCGCGCCCCTGAGGTGGCGGCCCCTTCGGGCGGGTTCTTCGGCCTCGACTCGCGTCGTGGCTGGTCGCGCAGTTCCCCGCGCCCCTGGGTGGGTGGGTGGCTCCGGCCGGTGGGTTTCCTCGACTTTCGTCGTGGTTGCTCGCGCAGTTCCCCGCGCCGCTGTCGGGGCGACTGCGTCGCCGCCTCCACCGGGGGAAGCAGGGGCGAAGCCCCGCTTCCCTCTGGGGGAAGCTGCACGGAGTGCATGCTTCAGGGGCGCGGGGAACTGCGCGAGAAGCCCCACCGGGCCGCAGGCAAGGACCCACGGGCAGGCCCACTCACCTAGGGGCGCGGGGAACTGCGCGAGCAGCCACGACGGACCCGCAGGTAAGGGCCCACCGGCAGGCCCACGCACCCAGGGGCGCGGGGAACTGGGCGACCGGCCCCAGCCCACCCGCAGGTGACCGGCGACCGAGAGCCCCCGCCCGCTAAGGCCGTAGCAAGACCTTCCCGACCCCCGGGTCCCCGGAGCCGACAAGGCTCATCGCCTCCGAGAACCGCCCGAGCGGAAGCTCATGCGTGACCAACGGCAGAGGATCGATCAACCCCGCCGCGAACATCCGCACCGCATGAGCCCAAGCCCCCGCCCCCGCCCCGAACACCGTCCGCACCTCCAGTTGCCGCACCACGAGATCCGTCGGGTCGAGCCCCTGCGCCCCCGGAGCCGGGATACCGGTGAGGACAAGACGCCCGCCGCGCCGAAGCAACGCCGCCGAGGCCCGCGCGGTACCGGCCGCACCCGCCGCCTCCACGACCACGTCGAAGTCACCGGGGAGCCCCGGATCACCGCTCCACCGAAAGTCCGTAGCCCCGAACTCCCGCGCCAGCGCAGCGCGTTCCGCCCCGGCGCCGACCACGAGGAGTTCCGCCGGGGCGCTCGCCGCGAGGAACTGCACGGCGAGCATCCCGAGCGTGCCCGTGCCGACGACGGCCACCCGGTCACCGGGCCGCACCGCCGCCTTCAACGCCGCCGCCGCCACGCACGCGGCCGGTTCGAGCAGCACGGCGGCCGTCAGATCGGCGGTGTCGGGCAGGACGTGCAACAACCGCGCGGGGAGCGTCACCGTGGGGGCCATCGCCCCCGGCAGCGTGAAGCCCGTCTCCTCGTACCCGGCGTCGCACAGCGTCGGCTCCCCGGCGTGACAGCGCGCGCACACCTGGCAGTTGCGGAAGCCCTGGCCGACGACCTTCCGCCCGACGAGCGCGTCCGGCACCCCCTCTCCGGCCGACTCGACGACCCCGGACCACTCATGACCGGGCGTCAGCGGATAACGGACGTACGCGGGCGGCCTGTTGCCGGTCCACACCTCGCGGTCGCTGCCGCAGACGCCGACCGCGTGCACCCGTACCCGGGCCTCACCGGGCGCCGGCGCGGCGGTCTCGTGCGGGACGAGCCGGTGCCGGCCGGGGCCGTCGACGAGGACCGCGAGGGGCGCGGTCACCGCGTGCCGCCCTTCGGCTGCCGCTTCTCCCAGCCCTCCGCCCACAGGTCGAACCGCGCCTGCTGCTGCGGGAAATCGGCCGCCGCGTCCACGTCCAGTTCGACCCCGAGCCCCGGCGCGTGCGACAGCTCGAAGCAGCCCGTCTCCGGGTCCACCTGCGGCGCACCCTTGACGACGCTCTTGATGTCGGCGTCCGCGAAGTCGTTGAAGTGCTCCAGAATCTTGAAGTTCGGTGTGCTGAAGCCGACTTGGAGGGAGGCGGCGGTCAGGACGGAACCGCCCACGTTGTGCGGGGCGACCAGCATGTAGTGCGTCTCGGCGGTCGCGGCGAGCTTGCGCGTCTCCCAGATCCCGCCGAGGTGGCCGACGTCCGGCTGGATGATGTCGACGGCCTGGCTCTCGAACAGCTCCCGGAACTCGATGCGGTCGTGGATCCGTTCGCCCGTCGCCACCGGGATGTCCACCTTCGCCGCGACCTTCTCCAGGGCTTTCAGGTTCTCCGGCGGCACCGGCTCCTCCAGCCACGCCGGGCGGAACGGCGCCAGTTCCCGCGCCAGCCGCACCGCCGTCGAGGGCGAGAACCGGCCGTGCATCTCCAGCATCAGCTCCGCGTCCGGCCCGATGGCGTCCCGTACGGCCTCGATCAACGACACGGCGTACAAGGTCTGTTGCTGGTCCAGCTCGAAGTGCCCGGTGCCGAACGGGTCGATCTTCAGCGCCCGGTACCCGCGCTCCATGACCCCGCGCGCGGCCTTGTGGTACGCCTCGGGCGTGCGCTCGGTCGTGTACCAGCCGTTGGCGTACGCCTTCACCCGGTCGGTGACCTTGCCGCCGAGCAACTGCCACACCGGGACGCCGAGCGCCTTGCCCTTGATGTCCCAGCAGGCCATCTCGATCACGGCGATGCCGGACATGACGATCTCGCCGGCCCGCCCGTAGTCGCCGTACTTCATCCGGCGCACCAGATCCTCGACGGCGAACGGATCAGAGCCGGTGATGTGATTGGCCGCCGCCTCCTTCAGATATCCGACGTGCGCGTCGGTGCGGCCCAGCATCCGGGTCTCGCCGACGCCCGTGACGCCCTCGTCGGTGTGCACCTGGACGTAGGTCAGATTCCGCCACGGCGTCCCGACGACATGCGTGCTGATTCCCGTGATGCGCAAGGCAGTTGCCCCCTGTGCCGTTCGAAATTTCGTCACACGTTCGAAATGCTGGCGTGACAGTAGAAGCAGCCCCGGAGGGTGTCAATGGCCCGGGAGCGAACGGGTTCCGGCTGCCCTCAAGGGCCCTGCTCCGACACCGGTACGGCAGGGGTACGTACGGTGACCTCTCGGACACCGAAGCGGGCCAGGGGCGGGTGAGTCGGGCGGGCCGGGATGGTTCGGTGGGGGCGGTGGGCCGGCCGGGTCAGTCCCGGCCGAGCATGCGGCGCAGCATCCCCCGGAAGGCGACCCGCTCCTTCTCGGAGAGCCCCGCCAGCGGCTCGCGCGCGAAGTCGAGCGAGTCCCGCAGGGCGCGCGCGACCTGTCGGCCCGCGTCCGTCGGCGCCGCCACCTTGACGCGCCGGTCGCCCGGCGAGGGCAGCCGCTCGACCAGGCCGCGCGTCTCCAGGCGGTCGACGATGCCCGTCACGTTCGACGGCTCGCACTTCAGGCGTTGCGCGACCTGCCGCATCGGCAGCGGTTCGAGCGCCAGCAGGCCGAGCACGCGAGCCTGCGCCCCGGTCAGTCCGTGCCGGGCCGCGGCCTCCTCGTACTCCTGGTGGTAGCGCGCGACGACCTCCCCGATCAGCTCGACGACCTCAAGCGTGAGCGGGTCCGAGCGGCGCGGACGGGTGGTGGTCATGCCTCCAGCGTACCCATTTACTTGACACTATGAAATATCAAGGCGCATGGTTGTTTCAGTACATGAAATATCTGTCCCCTCTGCATCCGAAGGGCCTCCGCATGTCCGCCGACACCCCCCAGACCTCCGAGACGATCCCCGCGACCGGGCGCGAGTGGGTTCTGCTCAGCCGCCCGGTCGGCTGGCCGAAGCCCGAGGACTTCGAGCTGCGCGAGGCGCCCGTCACCGCCCCGGGCCCCGGCCAGGTCCTCGTCCGTAACCTCTATGTCTCGGTCGACCCCTACATGCGCGGCCGGATGAGCGCCGCCAAGTCGTACGTCGCCCCGTACGAGCTGGGCAAGGCCATGCAGGGCGGCGCGGTCGGCGTCGTCATCGCCTCGAACGACGAGGGCGTCGCCGTCGGCGACCACGTCCTGCACTTCTTCGGCTGGCGCGAGTACGCGACCTTCGACGCCAAGCAGGCCGTCAAGGTCGACCCCGAGGCCGCGCCGCTCTCCACGTACCTCGGCGTCCTCGGCATGACGGGCCTGACCGCGTACGCGGGTCTGCTGCGCACCCTGTCCTTCAAGGAGGGCGACAGCGTCTTCGTCTCCGGCGCGGCCGGCGCGGTCGGCGGGCAGGTCGGACAGATCGCCAAGCTGAAGGGCGCCTCCCGCGTCATCGGCTCGGCCGGCTCGGACGAGAAGGTCAAGCTGCTCCTGGAGGAGTACGGCTTCGACGCCGCGTTCAACTACAAGACCGGCGACGTGCACACGCTGCTGAAGGACGCGGCCCCCGACGGCGTCGACTGCTACTTCGACAACGTCGGCGGCGACCACCTCGAAGCCGCCATCGCCCGCCTGAACCGCGACGGCCGCATCGCCATCTGCGGCGCGATCTCCGTCTACAACAGCACGGAGCCGGCCCCCGGCCCGCGCAACCTCGCGCGCCTGATCCAGACGCGCGGCCGCATCGAGGGCTTCCTCGTCGGCGACCACTACGACCTCCAGCCGCAGTTCGTGCAGGAGGTCGGCGCCTGGGTCCGCTCCGGCGAGCTGAAGTACCGCGAGACGTTCGTCGACGGCATCGAGAACAACCTGGAGGCGTTCCTCGGCGTCCTGCGCGGCGACAACACCGGCAAGATGGTCGTCCGCCTCGACAAGTGACCCCCGCCTCCGCGCGCCGGTCCTGACGTCTTGCCGCCGGTCCTCACGTCTTGCCCCGCGCCTTCGTGACCCCCGTCACATGCATTCCTTCCGGCATTCGATAGCCTCATTCCACTGTACGGATATGAGTCTCCGCGTGCCGGAAGAGTGCACGCATGGAACGCGAAGGAGCACGGGCATGGCCATCACGCAGTCCGACGTCGTCTACACCGCCGTAGCCACCGCCGAGAACGGCCGTGACGGCCGCGTCGCCACCGACGACGGCAAGCTCGACGTCGTCGTCAACCCGCCGAAGGAGCAGGGCGGTTCCGGCGCCGGCACCAACCCGGAGCAGCTTTTCGCCGCCGGCTACAGCGCCTGCTTCCAGGGCGCCCTCGCCGTCGTCGCCCGCCAGGAGAACGCGGACGTCTCCGGTTCGACCGTCACCGCCAAGGTCGGCATCGGCAAGAACGACGAGGGCTTCGGCCTGATCGTCGAGATCGCCGCCTCCATCCCGAACGTGGACGCGGCCACCGCCAAGTCCCTGGTCGAGAAGGCCCATCAGGTCTGCCCGTACTCCAAGGCGACCCGCGGCAACATCACGGTCACGCTCTCCGTCTGAGCCCCGTCCTGAGCCCGATGCCCGTCCCGTAAGGTTTGCGCCATGCGTGATCTCGGGGCGGGCTTCGGCTATTTGTTGAAGGGGCAGCGCTGGGTTGCCCAGCACGGAAAGAAGTACGGCTGGAGCCTGCTGCCCGGCCTGATCACCCTCGTCCTGTACGCGGCGGCGCTCGTCTGCCTCGCGCTGTGGGGCGACGACTTCGTCACCTGGTCCACGCCCTTCGCCGACGACTGGTCCGCGCCCTGGGACGGCCTCTTCCGCGGCTTCCTGACCGTGGTCCTCTTCGCGCTCGCGCTGCTGCTGGCCGTCCTCACCTTCACCGCCGTGACCCTGCTCATCGGGCAGCCCTTCTACGAGGCGCTCTCCGAGCAGGTCGACATCGCCGAGGGCGGTCACGCCCCCGAGTCCGGGCTCTCGCTCTGGCGGGACCTGTGGATCTCCGCTCGCGACAGCCTGCGGATCCTCGTGCGGGCGGGGCTGTGGGGGGTGCTGCTGTTCGCCCTCGGCTTCCTGCCGTTCGTCGGGCAGACCGTCATCCCCGTGCTCGGCTTCTTCGTCACCGGCTTCTTCCTCACCGAGGAACTGACCGCTGTCGCCCTCCAGCGCCGCGGGGTCGAACTCCGGGAACGGCTCGCCCTGTTGCGCTCCCGCCGCGGTCTCGCCTGGGGCTTCGGCGCGCCGCTCGCGGTGGCGTTCCTCGTCCCGTTCGTCGCGGTGTTCCTGATGCCGGGGGCGGTGGCCGGAGCGACGCTCATGGTCCGCGAACTCCGGCCGGAGGGGGCGGGTGCGGGGGAGCGGGGGGCGCCGGGTGCGTCGGGTGCGGGGGTGCCGGGTGCTCCGGGTTCAGGGGCTCCGGGTGCCGGTGGTTCGGGTACGGGGGCGTCGGGCTCGGATGCGCCGGGTACGGGGGTGCCGGCTGCTCCGGGTACGGGTTTCGGGCCCCCGCCGGAGGGGTTCGGGCCGCCCCCGCCGAGGTCCGGTGCCGCCGAACGCCCCGCACGAGGGGACGCCTCCGCGTGAAGACCCTCAACCTCGCCGTCCTCTTCCTCATCGAACTGGTCGCCCTCGGTGCCGTCGGCGCGTACGGCTTCACCCGCGACCTCTCGGCCCCGCTCGCCTGGCTGGCGGGCCTCGCCGGGCTCGCGGTGATGATCACGACATGGGCGCTGTTCGGCTCCCCGAAGGCCCGCTTCAAGGTGCGGGGCGCGGGTCGCGTCGCCTTCGAGGTCGTCTGGTTCGGCGCGGGGGTCGTGGCGCTCGCCGCGTCCGGCGCGTATGTCTGGGCCGGTGTCTTCGCCGCCGTCTGCGTGCTGAGCAAGGCGCTGGCGGTGCGCTGGAACCAGTGACGCCGGGGTCCGGGCCGGCCCGGAGTCGACCGGCGCCCTCCTGCCCTCAGTCCCCGGCCGCACCGGCGTCCGACTCCCCGCCGCCGCCCAGCAGTTCCAGGAAGTCGCGGAACGCCGCCGGCATGTCCACCCTCTCCGGGTCCAGCAACCACTGGTACTGGAGTCCGTCCATCACCGCCACGAGCAGCGGCGCCGCCCGCTCCGGTGTGAGCCCGCCCGGCAAGCGCTCCCCGTACTCGGCGCGCAGCACCTGAGCCATCGACTCCCGTACGCCCCCGTACCGCCGGGAGAAGAAGTCCCGCGCCGGATGCCCCTCGGTGACGGACTCCCCGAGCAGTGCCGAGAAGGTCTGCACGATCCCCGGCCGCATCGCGTTGTACTCCACCAGTGACCCCAGCAGATCGAGCCGCAGCCTGCTCTCCGGTATCGCGTCCCACTGGTCCCGCTCCGCGAGGACCGCCACGAGCAGCGTCTCCTTCGTGGGGAAGTGGTGCATCAGGCCCTGCTGCGTCAGCCCCACCCGCTCCGCGACGGCGGCCAGGCTCGCGCCCCGGTAGCCGCGCTCGGCGATCACCTCGAACGCCGCGCGCAGGATCTCGGCCCGGCGCCCCTCGCTCCTCGCGGTCCTGGTGCTGCTCATGCCGTCACCGTACGACACGGCACTGACACCCGGGCCTCTGAAAGTAACGGCAAGATAACAAAACCTACCGTGTGCCAGGTAGCGGGTGCACGATGGAGGCGCCCCACCGGCCCCGGACCCGGGACCCCGACCCCGGCCCGGACGCGAACACCTCGACGAGGAGGCCCCGCATGGCGCCCCAGGCAGACGGCACCACCCCCACCAGCGGCGACACCCCCGGCACCGCCCGCCCAGACCTCGCCGGCCCCGCCCTCACCCGCCCCGGCACCGCCCGCGACCGCACTCCCGGCGACGCGGCTCGCGAGGCGGTCGTCGAGGCCGCGCTCGGGAAACTGGACCTCGACGCCAAGGCCCGTCTGCTCGGCGGTCAGGACATGTGGTCGCTGCCCGCGCTCCCCGAGATCGGCCTGCGGTCCCTCGTCATGTCCGACGGCCCGATCGGCGTGCGCGGCGTGCGCTGGACCGCCGACGACCCCTCGATCGCGCTGCCGTCCCCGACCGCGCTCGCCGCCACCTGGGACCCCGCCCTCGCCCGCCGCGCCGGCACCCTGCTCGCCCAGGAGGCCCGCCGCAAGAACGTCGACGTCCTGCTCGCCCCCACGGTGAACCTCCACCGCTCCCCGCTGGGCGGTCGGCACTTCGAGGCGTACAGCGAGGACCCGTACCTGACCGGCGCCATCGGCAGCGGTTACGTACAGGGCGTGCAGTCCGGCGGAGTCGGCACCACCGTCAAGCACTTCGTCGCCAACGACGCCGAGACCGACCGCTTCACCGTCGACAACCGGGTCGGCGAACGCGCCCTGCGCGAGCTGTACCTCGCCCCCTTCGAAGCCATCGTCGAGCACGCCCACCCCTGGGGCATCATGACCGCGTACAACACGGTCAACGGCACGACCATGACCGAACACCGCCACCTCGTGAACGACGTCCTGCGCGACACCTGGGGCTTCGACGGCGTCAACGTCTCCGACTGGATGGCCGCCCGCTCCACCACCGGCGACATCAAGGGCGGCCTCGACATCGCCATGCCCGGCCCGCGCACCGTCTACGGCCCGGCGCTCGCCGCCGCCGTCCGCGCGGGCGAGGTCGAGGAGGCCGACGTCGACGCCGCCGTGCTCAACGTGCTGCGGCTCGCCGCCCGCGTCGGCGCCCTCGACGGTGCCGAACCCGTCGTCCCCGCCGCCGCCCTCCCCGCCACCGTCGACGGCCGCGCCCTCGCCCGCGAAGTCGCCCGCCGCTCCTTCGTCCTCGTCCGCAACACCGGCCTGCTGCCGCTGCGCCCCGACGCCCGTATCGCGCTCATCGGCGCCGCCGCCCGCGACGCCCGCGTCCTCGGCGGGGGCTCCGCCACCGTCTTCCCCGACCGCGTCGTCTCCCCGCTCGACGGCCTGCGCGCCGCCGCGCCGCACCTCACGTACGCCGTCGGCGCCGACCCCAGCGACGAACTCGCCGCCGCCGGTCCGGGCTTCACCCTGCGCGCCGTCTGCCGCGACGCGGATGGCACGGTCATCGGCGAGGGCAGCCTGCCCGGCGGCCAGGTGCAGTGGATGGGCGACGACCTGCCCGCCGGCGTCACCCACGAGGCCCTGCACAGCGTCGAGATCACCGGTACCTTCACCCCGCGCGAGAGCGGCGAACACGTCTTCGGCACCCGCGGCCTCGGCGCCTTCACCCTCACCGTCGACGGCACGGTCCATTACGACGGTGTCCAGGGCATGGGCGACGAGTCCGACCCCTTCGGCGCGTTCTTCGGGGCGCCCGAGGAACGCGCCCGCGTCGCCCTCACCGCCGGCGAGCCCGTCGACATCTCCCTGCACCACCCCCTCGCGTCCTCCGCGGCGCCGCTGCCCGCCGTCGTCTTCAGCCTCCTGCACCTCGGCCCGCGCCGTGACCCCGACGAACTCATCGCCGAAGCCGCCGAGGCCGCCCGCGCCGCCGAGGTCGCCGTCGTCGTGGTCGCCACCACCGAGAGCGTCGAGTCCGAGGGCTTCGACCGCACCGACCTGCGCCTGCCCGGCCGCCAGGACGACCTCGTGCGGGCCGTCGCCGCCGCCAACCCGCGCACGGTCGTCGTCGTCAACTCCGGCTCCCCGGTGGAACTCCCGTGGCGCGACGACGTCGCCGCCGTCCTGCTGAGCTGGTTCCCCGGCCAGGAGGGCGGCGACGCGCTCGCCGACGTCCTGCTCGGCGCCGAGGAACCCGGCGGCAGGCTCCCCACCACCTGGGGCGCCCTCGCCGACGCCCCCGTCACCGAGGTCACCCCCACCGACGGCCGCCTCGACTACGCCGAGAGCGTCTTCATCGGCTACCGCGCCTGGGACCGCTCCGGCGCCACCCCCGCCTACCCCTTCGGCCACGGCCTCGGCTACACCGACTGGGCGTACGAGTCCGTCGAGGTCACCGGCACGACCGCCACCGGCACGGCCGTCGCCACGGTCCGCGTCCGCAACACCGGTGACCGCCCCGGCCGCGAGACCGTCCAGCTCTACGTCTCCCCGGCCGAGCCGGACGCCGACCGCCCCGCCCGCTGGCTCGCCGGCTTCGCGCAGGTCACGGCGGGCCCGGGCGAGAGCGCCGAGGCGGTCGTCGAACTCCCGCGCCGCGCCTTCGAGACGTGGGACGAGACCACCGGCGCCTGGACCCACCGCGCGGGCCGCTACGAACTGACCGCCGGCCGCTCCCTCACCGACGCCCGCGTCACCACGCCCCTCACGGTCTGACCCCGCCTCCGCCCGCCCACGGGCCCCGCCCACCCACAAGGTCCAGGGGCTTGCGGCGCCGAGTGGAGACACGGCGACGCGAGCCCCCGGGGGTCCGCGAGCCCCGGGGCCTGCGAGCCCTGGGGTCCGCGAGCCCTGGGGCCTGCGAGCCGCTGGGGCCTGCGTGCCCCCGTGTCCGCGAGCCCGGCGTGTCCCGAAGAGGAGGCCCTACGGGCGGACGCCGAACCCGTACACCGTCTCCGAGCGGAACACCTCGCCCGGTCTGAGTACCGTGCTCGGGAACTCCGGCCGGTTCGGCGAGTCCGGGAAGTGCTGGGTCTCCAGCGCGATCCCGGCACCCGGCGCGAACGGCACCGCCGCGTCGAAGTGATCCCCCGTATACAACTGGAGCCCCGGCTCCGTCGTCGCCACCGTCACCACCCGCCCCGAACCCGGGTGGTACAGCTCCGCCACCGGCACAGCCACCTCGCTCACCCCCTTGTCCAGTACGTAGTTGTGGTCGTAGCCCGGGCCCACCGTCCGCGCCCGCCGCAGGTCGAACCGCGTCCCCGTCACGTCCGCCAGCTCACCGGTCGGGATCAACTCCTCGTCCACCGCGGTGATCCGCCCGGCGTCGACCCGCACCTCATGCGCCCCGACCGCGGCCCCCGCCCCGGGCCCGCCGAGATTCCAGTAGGTGTGATTGGTCAGGTTCACGACGGTCGCCGCGTCCGTGACCGCCTCGTACGAGATCCGCAGCGCGCCGCCCGCCTCCAACGCGTACGTCACCGCGACCGTCAGCCGCCCCGGGAACCCCTCCTCGCCGTCCGGCGAGACCCGGCTCAGGCGCACCGCGTGCTCGCCGGCCTCCTCCGCGGTCCACACCCGCTTGTCGAAGCCGCGCCCACCGCCATGCAGCGTGTTCCCCCCGTTGTTCCGGGGCAGCCGGTGGGTCTGCCCGTCCAGCGTGAACCGGCCGCCGCCGATCCGGTTCGCGTACCGCCCGCACAGCGCGCCCAGGTACGGCTCCGGGTATGCGAGACAGTCGTCCAGGCCGGGGAAGCCGAGCACGACGTCCGCGACCACGCCGTCCCGGTCGGGCACCTCGACGCGGCTCACGATCCCGCCGTACGTCAACACGCCCACCCGCACGCCGTCCCGCTGGAGGAACAGCCGGTGGACGGGCGTGCCCTCGGGCCGCTCGGCGTCGCCGGGGAGGGTGCCGAAGAGTTCGCTGCGCATGATCGAGACCCTACGCCGGGCCACTGACAATCCCGGCTCGCGCCCGTCAGCGCCGGGGACTCAGGGGGCTCAGGGCAAGCTCAGTCCTCGGGGGAGGTGACGCCCCGGTAGGCGAGGGAGGCGATCCGCGCCTGCCCGTCCCGGCTCGGATGGAACCAGTCCCACTGGCTCAACTGCCGCTCTCCGAACCGGTACCCGAACACCGCGCCCCCGTCGTAACGGCACCGCTTCGTCTTCGCGCACACGTCCTTGAGCACGTCGTTGTACTCCACGACCCGCGCCTGCACCGAGGCCCGCCGCTGCGTCGCCGTGGGATCCATCGCGTCCGGGTCGGCCAGCATCGACGAGCAGATGCCGAGCTTCCAGACCTCCTTGCCCAGCGCGTTCCCCCGGCCCTCGGACCAGAGCCGGTGCAGGTTCGGCACGCTCATCACGTACACCTGCGCCTTGGGCGCCGCACTGCGCAACCGCCGCATCGACGCCTCGAAGTCGGCCCGGAACCGCGCCACCGGCGTCATCGCGGCCGGCGTCGTGCGGCACGCGTCGTTGGCGCCGACCATGACCGTCACCAGATCCGGCCGCTCCGCCGCCGCCCGCGCCATCTGCGCCGGCAGATCGGACATCCGGGCGCCCGTGCGCGCGTAGTTCCAACTGTGCGTCCGCGCCCGCTCACGGCCCAGCAACCGCACCGCCAGGCTCTTGACCCCGGCGTCCGTCCCCGTCGCCCACGACACCTCCGGGCAGTCCGCGAGGACGCCGCACGCGTCGAAGCCCCGGGTGATCGAATCGCCCACGGCGGCGACCGAACGCGGGCTCGTGTCCCACGCCGGACTGGGCTTCGGCGACGGCTTCGCCGCGGCGCTGGAACCGCGGGCCCCGGGGGAGTCACCACCGGACGCGTCACAGGCGCTCAGGCCCCCGACCCCGAGCAGCACCGCCGCCACGGCCCCCGCGCCGAAACGCGCGGTACGCCCCCGATGGCTCGGCTTGCGCATCCCCAGGTCCCCTCTCGTGCGCCCCGGCGGGTGAAAGGTAGGTGTTTGTCTGCCCCCGGACCGACAGTACGTCACACTCCTTGGACCGCTGCGCGATAGCCTCGCCCCAGGGTCCCCGGTCGACCCGGTGAGGCCCCGCTGTACCGGTTCCGCTAAATTACAACACGTCAGATGTGTCCCTTTTTGTCTGTACCTTTTCGGTTCGGGCAGGGGAAAGAAGGCTCGGCACGGGCGCGAGGCCGCTGGGGAAGGCGAACCTCGTCCCACACTGGAGGTCCCGGTGACGACACGTGGAGTTCTGTACGTGCACTCCGCGCCGCGCGCGCTGTGCCCGCACGTCGAATGGGCGGTAGCGGGCGTGCTAGGCGCGCGCGTCAGCCTCGACTGGATCCGGCAGCCCGCGGCGCCGGGCACCTGGAGATCCGAGTTCTCCTGGCGCGGCGAGGCGGGCACGGCCGCCAAACTCGCCTCCGCGCTGCGCGGCTGGCAGCTCCTGCGCTTCGAGGTGACCGCGGAGCCCTGCGCCTCCGCCGAGGGCGAGCGCTACAGCGCCACCCCCGAACTCGGCATCTTCCACGCCGTCACGGGCGTCCACGGCGACATCCTCATCCCCGAGGACCGGCTGCGCGCCGCGCTGGCCCGCTCGCAGAGCGGCGAGACGAACCTGGAGTCCGAGGTGGCCCGTCTGCTCGGCAAGCCCTGGGACGACGAACTGGAGCCCTTCCGCTACGCCGGCGAGGGCGCCCCCGTCCGCTGGCTCCACCAGGTGGTCTGACCCCGGAGCCGTCCGCAGAGGGCGGCCCGAGGAACGAGAGGGGCCCGCCCGGAAGTCTCCGGACGGGCCCCTGTCACGCTCGGGGAGCGGTGTGGCTCGGGCGGGCCGTCAGATGGTCCTGAAAGCCAGGACGACGTTGTGCCCACCGAAGCCGAACGAGTCGTTCAGCGCGGCGATCCGGCCCTCGACGGGCAGCTTGCGCGCCTCGCCCCGGACGATGTCCGCGGCGGCCTCGGCCTCCGGGTCCAGGTTCTCCACGTTGATGGTCGGCGGAGCGACCCGGTGGTACAGCGCGAGGATCGACGCGACACTCTCCACGCCGCCCGCACCGCCGAGCAGATGCCCGGTCATGGACTTCGTCGCGGAGACCGCGAAGTGGTCCGCCTCGTCGCCGAACACCTTGCGCAGCGCCTTCAGCTCCGCCACGTCACCGGCAGGCGTCGACGTCGCGTGCGCGTTGACGTGCACGATCTCCGCCGGGTCCAGGTCGGTGCCGGCCAGCAGGTTCTGCAGGGCGTGCGCGATGCCGCGGCCCTCGGGCTCGGGCTGCACGATGTCGTGGCTGTCGGCGGAGATGCCCTGGCCGACGGCCTCCACGTAGACGCGGGCGCCGCGCTCGGCGGCGTGCTCGGCGGACTCCAGCACGATGACGCCGGCACCCTCACCGAGGACGAAGCCGTCCCGGGCGGTGTCGTAGGGGCGCGAGGCACCCTGCGGGTCGTCGTTGTTCTTGGACATCGCCATCATGTTGCCGAACGCGGCGATGGGCAGCGGGTGGATCGCCGCCTCGGTGCCGCCGCAGACGACGACGTCGGCGCGGCCGGTGCGGATCATCTCGATGCCGTAGCCGATGGCCTCGGCGCCGGAGGCGCACGCGGAGACCGGCGTGTGCACACCCGCGCGGGCGTTCACGGCCAGGCCCACGTTGGCCGAGGGGCCGTTGGGCATCAGCATCGGGACGGTGTGCGGGGAGACGCGGCGAACGCCCTTCTCCTTCAGCACGTCGTACTGGTCGAGCAGCGTGGTCACGCCACCGATACCGGACGCGATGACGGCGCCCAGACGGTCGGGGTCGACGTTCGGGTCCTCGCCGGCCTTGTCGGTGAAACCGGCGTCGGCCCAGGCTTCCTTGGCGGCGATCAGCGCGAACTGCGCGGAGCGGTCCAGCTTGCGGGCCTGCGGACGAGGAATGACCTCGCCCGGCTCCACGGCGACCGGAGCGGCGATGCGGACGGCCTGCTCGGCGGCCCACTCCTGCTCCAGGGGCTTGACGCCGGAACGTCCGGCGACCAGGCCCTCCCAGGTGGATGTCACGTCGCCACCCAGCGGTGTGGTTGCGCCGATACCGGTGACGACCACGGTGCGATTGGTCGAGCTCACAGGAATTCTTTCTCCAACGGATGCGAGGGATTCAGCGGCGCCACCGCCGGGTGGCGGAGCGACTGACCTCAAGGTCGTGAGCTGGTGGCTCAGGCCTGGTGGTCGAGGATGTACTGCGTGGCGTCGCCGACGGTCTTGAGGTTCTTGACGTCGTCGTCCGGGATCTTCACGTCGAAGCGCTCTTCGGCGGCGACGACGACCTCGACCATGGACAGCGAGTCGACGTCCAGGTCATCGGTGAAGGACTTGTCCAGCTTGACGTCCTCGGTGGGGATCCCGGCGATCTCGTTCACGATCTCGGCGAGACCGGCGACGATCTCTTCCTGAGTGGCGGCCATGTCGGCGCTCCTTCGGTGTGTATCCAGAGGGTGTGGCGCCCGCCGCGTCAGCGGCAGGTGGTGATTCCGTACGGACCGGGTGATCCGGACGGTGATGCCTAGGGGAGAGTAACGACCGTGGCGGCGTACACGAGACCCGCCCCGAAGCCGATGACGAGCGCGGTGTCGCCGCTCTTCGCCTCACCGGTCGCCAGGAGCCGCTCCATAGCGAGCGGGATCGAGGCGGCCGAGGTGTTGCCGGTGGTGCGCACATCGCGGGCGACCGTGACGTGCTCCGGCAGTTTCAGAGTCTTCACCATCGAGTCGATGATCCGCTCGTTGGCCTGGTGAGGGATGAAGACGTCCAGGTCGTCCGGGGTGACACCGGCCGCGTCCAGCGCCTGCTGGGCGACCTTCGCCATCTCGAACACGGCCCAGCGGAACACCGCCTGGCCCTCCTGCGTGATCGCAGGGAACTTGATGTTGCCGTGGGAGTCCAGCGGAAGCTGCGCGACATCCCCGACACGGTACGTGTCCCAGGGCACCGTCTGCTTGATCGTGCCGGCCTTGTCGCCCTCGGAGCCCCACACGGTGGGGCCGATCGCGGGCTCCTTGGACGGACCGACGATCACGGCGCCGGCGCCGTCACCGAACAGGAAGGCCGTCGCGCGGTCCTCCAGGTCGGTCAGGTCCGACAGCCGCTCCACGCCGATGACCAGCACGTACTCCGCGCTGCCCTCGACGACCATGCCCTTGGCGAGCGTCAGCCCGTACCCGAACCCGGCACAGCCCGCCGAGATGTCGAACGCGGCGGCCTTCTGCGTACCCAGCTTGTCCGCGATCTCCGTGGCGATGGCCGGCGTCTGCGCGAAGTGCGAGACCGTCGACACGACCACGGCGCCGATCTGCTCGGGCCGGATCCCCGCGTCGGCGATGGCCTTGCCGGACGCCTCGACCGACATCATCGCCACGGTCTCTTCGTCGTTGGCCCAGTGCCGCGTGGCGATGCCGGAGCGCGAGCGGATCCACTCGTCGGACGAGTCGATCTTCTCGAGGATCACCTCGTTCGGCACGACCCGCGTCGGCCGGTAGCCACCCACCCCGAGAACGCGCGCGTACGGGGCGCCCTTGCTGGGCTTGATCTTCGACATGCTGCTCGGATCTCCTTGTCAGGCCGTGGCTTGTGCGGCTTCGGCGATCAGGGCGCGGGCTGCGTCGAGGTCGTCGGGGGTCTTCAGGGCGAGGGTCTTCACGCCGGGCAGGGCACGCTTGGCGAGCCCGGTGAGGGTGCCGCCCGGGCACACCTCGATGAGCGCGGTCGCGCCGAGCGCCTGGAACGTCTCCATGCACAGGTCCCAGCGCACCGGGTTCGCCACCTGGCCGACGAGGCGGGACACGACCTCGGCGCCGGTCGACACGGTCTGGCCGTCCTTGTTGGAGACGTACGTGACGCGCGGGTCGGCCGGGGTCAGCCCCTGGGCGGCCTCCTCCAGCGCGGCCACGGCGGGCGCCATGTGCCGGGTGTGGAACGCGCCGGCGACCTTCAGCGGCACCACGCGGCGCACGCCCTCCGGCTTGTCCGCCTCCAGGGCGGCCAGCTCCTCCAGCGTGCCGGCGGCCACGATCTGGCCCGAGCCGTTCATGTTGGCCGGCGTCAGGCCCAGCTTCTCCAGGTGCGGCACGGTGACCTCGGGGTCGCCGCCGAGCAGCGCCGACATGCCGGTCTCGGCGATCGCGGCGGCCTCGGCCATGGCCAGGCCCCGCTTGCGCACGAGCCGCAGCGCGGCGGTGTCGTCGAGGACGCCCGCGAAGGCGGCGGCGGTGATCTCACCGACGCTGTGCCCCGCCACGGCGTCCGGCGTGACCTCGCCGAGCGCGGCGGCCGACAGGAGGCCGGCCGCCACCAGCAGCGGCTGGGCGACCGCCGTGTCACGGATCGCGTCCGCGTCGGCCTGCGTGCCGTAGTGGGCGAGGTCGAGGCCGATCGCGTCGGACCACGCGGCGACGCGGTCCGCGGCGCCGGGCAGTTCGAGCCAGGGAGTCAGGAAGCCGGGCGTCTGGGCGCCTTGGCCGGGAGCGACGAGTACGAGCACTCTCACACTCTCTCTTGTGGACGGTACGGGCCGCCCGTGGGGACAGGGACGAAGAACCGAAGGGGGAATTGTAGACCCCCGACAAAAGCCTAGAGCTGGGTGTCCGCGTCGGCCAGACGCCCCAGGATGAGCGCGATACGCAACGTGAACGCCGAGCGCACATCCGACGGCGACCACCCGGTGACGTCCGTCACACGTCGAAGCCGGTAGCGGACGGTGTTGGGGTGCACGAAGAGCATCCGCGCCGCCCCTTCGAGACTGCTCGCCTGCTCCAGATAGACGCTCAGCGTCTCCAGCAGAGCCGAACCGGCTTCCTCGAGCGGTCTGTAGATCTCCTCCACCAACTGCTCCCGAGCGGCCGGGTCTCCCGCGATGGCCCGCTCCGGAAGGAGATCGTCCGCCAGAACTGGCCGCGGCGCGTCCTGCCACGCCCCGCACGCCTTCAGCCCCGCCGCCGCCGCCTGCGCCGACCGCGTCGCGGCGAGCAGGTCGGGCACCACCGGCCCCGCGACCACGGGCCCCGCCGCGAACGGCCCGATCAGCGACTTCGCCACCGCCAGCGGATTGTCGCTGCCGCCCGCGATGACGACGAGCCGGTCGCCCAGCACCCCGGTGAGGACCTGGAGCTTCGCGTGCCGCGACGCCCGCCGGATCGCCTCGACCGTCAGCTCGCTGTCCCCGTCGGGCGCGGTGCCGAGCACGACGCACACATGCTCCGGCGAGTTCCAGCCGAGCGCCGCGGCCCGGCTGACCGCGCCCTCGTCGGCCTCCCCGGACAGCACCGCGTTGACCACGAGCGACTCCAGCCGCGCGTCCCAGGCGCCCCGGGCCTCCGCCGCCTGCGCGTACACCTGCGCCGTGGCGAACGCGATCTCCCGCGCGTACACGAGCAGCGCCTCCCGCAGCACGCTCTCGTCGCCCGGCGCGGCCACCTCGTCGATGGCCGACTCCATGACCTCGATCGTCGTACGGACCATCTCCACGGTCTGGCGCAGAGTGATCGCCCGCGTCAGCTCACGCGGCGCCGTGCCGAACACGTCCGTCGAGATCGCCTGCGGCGTGTCCGGATGCCGGAACCACTCCGTGAACGCCGCGATACCCGCCTGCGCCACCAGCCCGATCCAGGACCGGTTCTCCGGAGGCATCGCCCGGTACCACGGCAGCGTCTCGTCCATGCGCGTGATCGCCTGCGCGGCGAGCGCCCCGGACGACTTCTCCAGCCGCTTCAAGGTCGCCGCGTGCGGATGCGGGGCCGTGTGGCGGTCCGGGTGGCGGTCCGCCGGGTCGTTCGCTGAGGGCTGCTCTGATTCCGATTGGGGCACGGGAACAAGACTGCCTTATCAGGACGGCCGTGCGGAGTGCCGGGTAGCAGGTGACCCGGTACGAACCCGCACATCACGGCTACCGTGGAGCGCGTGATTGATGTCCGCCGCTCCGGTGACCGCTATCCCGGAGGTGAACCCGAGGCCGGGATCGAGTCCCTCCACGCGTTCTCCTTCGGCCCGCACTACGACCCGGACAACCTGCGCTTCGGCGCCGTCCTCGCCTGCAACGAGGAGCGGCTCGCTCCCGGCGCCGGCTTCGAGGAACACCCCCACAGCCACACCGAGATCGTCACCTGGGTCGTCACCGGCGAACTCACCCACCGCGACTCCACCGGCCACGAGAGCGTCGTACGCGCCGGCGACGTCCAGCACCTCAGCTCGGGCGGCGGGGTCCGGCACGTCGAGCGCAACGACGGCACCGAGCCCCTCACCTTCCTCCAGATGTGGCTCGCCCCCCGGACCCCCGGAGGCGCCCCCGCCTACGAGGTCGTCCACGGCATAGCCGACTCCACGCCCTACGACGTGCCCGCCGCGGGCGCCCTCCTCCACGTCCGCCGCCTGGCCTCCGGCGAACGCGCCGAACTGCCCGCCGCCCCCCACGTCTACCTGCACGTCGTGCGCGGCCGGATCCAGCTCGCCGACGCGGAACTGGAATCGGGGGACGCGGCCCGCATCACCCGCCAGGAAGCCCTCGACGCGGTAGCGACCGACCCCGCCGAGCTTCTGATCTGGGAGATGACGGGCTGAGGCGCCGGGGTCGACCCAGCCTGCCTTGTGCATGGCGCGGGGCGGCACGCGGACCGGCTCGGGGCGGCGTGCGGACCGGCACGGCTCGGAGCGGGGCGGCGCGGGGCGGACCGGCTCGGCGCGGCGCGGGGCGGTGCGGCGCGCGGACCGGCACGGCGCAGACCGAGTCGGAGCGGCTCGGACCGGGATGGCGAGGGGCGCCCCAGCTCGGAGCGGCCGGGGCAGGCGCGGCGAGGTGGTGCTTCAGGTCTGACCGCAGATGGTCCCCGCCCTCAGAGCTCGGCGAGCACCGCATCCGTGAACTGCGGCCAGACCTCCGCCGCCCACGGCCCGAACGCCCGGTCCGTCAGCGCCACGCAGGCCACGCCCGCATCCGGGTCGACCCACAGGAACGTGCCCGACTGGCCGAAGTGCCCGAACGTCCTCGGCGACGACGAACTCCCCGTCCAGTGCGGCGCCTTGTGGTCCCGGATCTCGAACCCGAGGCCCCAGTCGTTCGGGTTCTGATGCCCGTACCCCGGCAGCACGCCCTTCGTGCCCGGGTACTGCACGGTCATCGCCTCCGCGACCGTACGCGGGTCCAGCAGACGCGGCGCCTGCAACTCCGCCGCGAACCGCGCCAGGTCGTCCACCGTCGAGACGCCGTCCTTGGCGGGGGAGCCGTCGAGGCTGGAGGCGGTCATGCCGAGCGGCTCGAACACCGCCTGGCGCAGATACTCCGCGAACGGGATGTCGGTGGCCTTCGCGATGTGGTCCCCGAGCACCTCGAAGCCCGCGTTCGAGTACAGCCGCCGCGTCCCCGGCTCCGAGGTCGTCTTGTGCTCGTCGAAGGCGAGACCGCTGGTGTGGGCCAGCAGATGCCGCACCGTCGAGCCCTGCGGCCCGGCCGGCTCGTCCAACTCGACCGCGCCCTCCTCGTACGCCACGAGAGCCGCGTAGGCCGCGAGCGGCTTGGTGACGGACGCCAACGGGAAACGGTGGTCCGTCGGGCCGTGCGCGCCCACCACCCTCCCGTCCCCTCGGACGACGGCTGCGGCGGCGGTCGGGACCGGCCAGTTCTCGATCAACGCGAGGCTCTGCATGCGTACGAGCCTAGAACGTCAGCCGCATCGATGGAGCGGGGGTCCTGGCGAACCCGAGGGAGGCGTAGAGCGGCTCGCCCTCCGCTGTCGCGTGCAGGTCGATCCGGCGCACCCCGCGCTCCCGGTACCAGGCCAGAAGCGCTTCCATGCAGGCCCGGGAGTACCCCCGGCGGCGATACCGGGGGTCGGTGCACACATTGAAGACGTGCCCCGAGGCCCCCGACGGGTTGCCGGGGCTGCCCAGACCCACGTGGACCGTGCCCGTCGCGCAGGCCGCGAGGCCACCGGCCCGGTCCGGCGCGTCGATGACGAACGTCGTCAACGCGCCGTCAGGGTCCGCGAGATCGCGCCTCAGCGTCTCGATCGTGGCCGGCTGCCACGACACGTCGTCACTGGGCCGCATCGCGTCCAGCATGATCTTTCGCAGCCTGACCAGTTCGGCGGCGTCCTCGGGAACGGCACGGCGGACCACATCCATGATCGGCACCGTAATCGCGGCGGCCGACGACTGTCGCCCCGTTTTCCCGACATGCTTGCTTGGAGCGCACTCCAAGGTTCTAGCGTGGGGCTCATGACGGTGATGGACACCACCCCCGCATCCACCCCGACCAGACTCGACGTCTGCGCGACGGCGCCGAGCCCTCATCCGCGGCCGGACGGCCAGGACCGCTACACGATCAGCGAGGTAGTGGCCTTCACCGGACTGAGCGCCCACACCCTGCGCTGGTACGAGCGCATCGGCCTGATGCCCGACGTCAACCGCTCGCACACCGGGCAGCGCCGCTACACCAACCGAGACCTGGACTGGCTCGGTTTCGTGAACAAGCTGCGCCTCACCGGCATGCCGGTGGCCCACATGGTGCGCTACGCGGAACTCGTCCGGCTGGGCGAGGAGACCTTCGAAGAGCGCCGGGAACTCCTCGAATCGACCCGCCGCGATGTCCTGAACCGTATGGCCGAGCTCCAGGACACCCTGGCCGTCCTGGACCTCAAGATCAACTTTTACTCGGGCGCCGGCACGGCGTCGGAGAGGGGCTGAACCGCATGACCAGCACAGAACGGACGCGGCAGCCGGGCGAGCCGCAGCGCATCTCCACTGTTGAGTTGGGAAAGAACGGGCCCGTGGTGGGCGTTCAGGGCCTCGGCTGCATGGGGATGAGCTGGGCCTACGGACCGACGGACGGCGACGAGGCCCGGGCCACCCTCGAACGGGCCCTGGAACTCGGCGTCACCCTGTTCGACACCGCCGACGTCTATGGCGCCGGCGAGAACGAGAAGTTCCTTGCTCCTTTCGTCGCCGCACATCGTGACGAGATCACCCTGGCGACCAAGTTCGCCCTGGGGAGCGACCCCGGCGACCCGTACAAGACCGTCATCAGGAACGACCCCGCTTATATCAGGACCTGCATCGACGCCAGCCTCCAGCGCCTGGGCGTCGACTCGGTCGACCTGTACTACATGCACCGCCGGGACCCGCAGGTGCCGATCGAGGAAGCGGTCGGGGCGATGGCCGAACTGGTCACCGCCGGCAAGGTGAAGCACCTCGGCCTCAGCGAGGTCACCGCCGCCGAGCTGCGCGCCGCCCACGCTGTCCACCCGATCGCCGCCGTCCAGTCCGAGTGGTCGCTGTTCAGCCGCGACATCGAACGGTCGGTGGCGGCCGCCGTCGCCGAACTCGGCGTCGCCCTCGTCGCCTACTCGCCGCTGGGCCGCGGATTCCTCACCGGCTCCTTCGTCAGCGCCGACGAGGAACTCACCGACGACGACTTCCGCCGCCAACAGCCCCGCTTCACCGGCGGCAACGCCGAGGCCAACGCGGCCCTCCTCGCCCCGGTCCGCCAGATCGCCGACGCTCACGGCGCCTCTCTCGGCCAGATCGCCCTGGCCTGGGTGCAACAGCGCGCGCAGGTCTTCGGCCTGGCCGTCGTCCCCATCCCCGGGACCCGCAAGCGCACCCGGATCGAGGAGAACACAGCGGCCGCCCGCATCGTGCTCAGCGACGAGGAACTGGCGATGCTCGACCCCATCGCCTCCCAGGTCGCCGGCGACCGCTACCGCGACATGAGCGCCACCGCGGCAGGCCGCGAGCAGTAACCCGGCCCAGGTGTCGCGCCGCCGTGCCCGCCCGGGCCCCACCCTGTCGGAGTCCCGGCCGGAGGCGCCCGACTCCCGCCTCCGCGACGGCCTCCTCCGCGCCAGCCGTGGTGCAGGCAGCCGCCTCCGTGGCAGCGGGAGCTGCGCTGGTCACCGGCGGGGGAGAGACCTGGCACGGGCCGCAGGCCTCGGCCTCGGTTCTGGTTCCGGTCCAGGCGGGCCCGCTCCGGGTGAACTCGGCCCAGGCCGTTCACGCCAGCCCCAGGGCGAACACCGCGAACCCGGCGGCGAGCAGGCCGGCCAGTGCCCTGCGTCCCCGTGACGCCCGCTTCCACGGTGACTCGAACGCCCGAGCATGGCGGGCGACCAGCGCGAGCAGCACCGCGAACACCGGCAGCCAGGCGATGCGGGCCGCTATCCAGCCGAGCGAGTCGGGCGCGGTGGTCAGCCCCGGTATCGCGCCGGCGAAGGACCCCGGTACGGCTGCCAGCAACATCGCCGTCTGGTGCCAGCACAGGATCGTCATCGCCGACAGGTTGATCACCACGACCGGCGCCCAGAGCGCGGGCTTCCGCAACAGCCGGCCGATGCGGTCCCGCAGCAGGATCGCCGCGCCGCTCTGTGCCGAAGCCAGGGCGAGCACCAACAGGGACGGTGGGTGGGAGTTCGTCCGCGTCTGGCCGGGGACGCCGACCATCGAAGCCGGGTAGTGGAAGACCCAGAGGAGAAGGGCGAACAGGAGCGACCCGCCGGCCAGCAGCAGCCACGCTCCTCGCCGGCCCAGCCGCTTCTCGCCCCAAGCCAGGCCCAGTTGGTAAGCGAACAGCCACCCCGGCAACAGGTTCAGCAGACTCAGCCAGGACGGCATCTCCGAGGACCAGGGCCCGTAGCGCAGGAGATCGACGACGGCGACCGCTGCAATCAACGGGACCGCGCTCCAGGCGCCGCACTTCCGTGCCAGCCGGACACACCAGGGTGTGAGCGCGGTGATCACTGTGTAGACGCCGACGAACCACAACGGCTGGATCACCAGCGTGGCCCCGGTCCGCAACGTGGTCTCCGGCACTCCGAGCACGTACAACACCGCTGCCAGGGCCGCCCAGACGGCAGCCACCCCGAGCACGGGCCGCCCGAGGCGAGCCAGTCTCCCGCGCAGCCAGAGGGCCGTGGACGAGCCCCGCTCCAGGGAGCGCCGGTAGGACAGCGCCGACGCGTAGCCCCCGACGAGGAAGAAGACGCCGAGCATCTGCAGCACCCAGCTCAGCGGGGCGAAGAAGCCGAAGGCGGACAGGGGGCTCGCGTTGTGCATGGCGCCTTGGGCGTCGAGGGTGAAGCCGCCCAGCAGCCAGTGCCCGGTCGGTACGGCGAGCAGAGCCAGCGCCCGCAGCCCGTCCACCGCCCGGTCCCGGTGGGCGGGTGTTTTCGCGTCGATGGTGGTGATCGTCGAGGAGGCGGAGGACCGCAGAGTGGAGAGCGTCATGACACGGCTCCGGTGGCGATCTTGGCGAAGGCGCGGAGGGAATCCGTGCCGGGAGCGAAGTAGCCGGTGTGGCCCTGCGCGCGTTCTGCGGGGACGTGCCGCGCGCCGAACGCGGGCGAGGTGGGGTCGGGGCCGTGTCCCAGGCCGAACCACTCGACGTTCGGTACGTCGGCGATCCAGTCGCTCGCGTCGCGGGCGGCCCACACTCGGGCCCTGGTGTGCAAGGCGGCCACATGGGCGGCGCGGACCCCGGGTGAGCCGACCACCACCAGGTCGGAGGCGAGGAGTCTGGGCGCCGCGAGGCCGCACACCACCGACCCGTAGCTGTGGCAGAAGACGGAGGGCCTGGCCACGCCCGAGGCGGCGAGCCCCTGGACGAAACGTGCGAGCCGGGGCGCTCCCGCCTCGGCCAGCCGACCGGTGGCCGCGTCCGGGCCGAGACCGAGCGGTGTGGTGTAGCCGACCCACGCCACGACGGCGGTGCGCAGGCCGGAGGCCGCGTACAGGGTCCGCGCCATGCCCACCGGAGTGCCGTACGCGTCGCGGGTCCGGTCGAACGAGCCCAGATCGATGTCCGACCCCGGCACGACCACCGCGGCGTGCCGGGCTTGTGCCAAGTCGCCGAACACCTCCGCGACTTGACCGCGCCCCCGGGGGTCGAACGCGAGGATGTGACGGCTCGGGGCGAGCAGTTCCGCGCAGCGACCGGCGAGCGCACGGGCCACCGACCGCTCCTGATCCGTCAGCGAGGCGTCACGGCTTTCCCGGAGCGCCTGGGCCCGCGTAGCGCGCAACGTCCGCTTGTTCGCCGCGTACCTCAGCTCGACCGGGACCCCGTCCAGGTTGCCCACGACCGAGGGGTGCCGCAGGACCAGCTCACGTCGGGCGCTGGGCACCAACCCGGAGAAGAACGCCGCTACTTGTCTCGGCGTGGCCTTCTCCGGATCGGGCAGAGCCCGATGCAGGGAGGCGTCCGATCGCCAGGCGGCCGAGCCGGGCGGCGGCCCGGTCAGCGGGCTCTGCCCGGAGCCGGATGCCCACCCGGCGGTGCCGGCGACAACCGTCGTCACCAAGGCGGCGGCGACCAGCGTCCGTCGTCCGCGTCGTTTCCAGAAACCCAGGCCCATCGCCCGTCTCCCCTCCGTTCGTCGGTGTGACGAGGGGAAGGTAGGAAGACGGCATGGCGCGGATCGTCACACCACGGAGCCAAGTCGAGCCTGATACCTGGGTATCCGTCGCTCATACCCCAGTAGGGGGTGCCGGACGGACGGGGCGCTGATCAGGCTGAACGGCCTGATACCGGGGGCCGGGCTTATGACTCGCCCGGCGACACCACTCCGGCCTCGTAGGCGAAGATCACGGCCTGGGCCCGGTCACGCAGCCCCAACTTCGCCAGCAGGCGCCCGATATGAGTCTTCACCGTCTGCTCGGCGAGTACCAGTTTCTGCGCGATCTCCTGATTGGACAGCCCTCGCGCGATCAGCTCCAGGACCTCCAGTTCGCGCGGCGTCACGCTGTTGAGCCGCGGGGAACGCTCCTTGCGCGGGGGACGGGTCCTGGCGAAGTCGAGGATGAGTCTCTTCGTCACGGTCGGCGCGAGAAGCGCCTCGCCGGACGCGATGACGCGCACCGCGGAGATCAGATCGGCCGGCGGGGCGTCCTTCAACAGGAACCCCGAGGCTCCCGCCCGCAGCGCCGCGTAGACGTAGTCGTCCACGTCGAACGTGGTGAGCATGAGGACCTTGGGGATGTGCTCGACCCCGGGCGGCGGGTTCAGCAGTTCACGGGCGGCCGCCAGACCGTCCATCTCCGGCATGCGGACATCCATGAGGACCACGTCCGGATGTGTCGCACGGCTCACCTCGACGCCCTGTTTGCCGTCCGGGGCCTCGCCCACGACGTCGATGTCGCTCTGCGCCGCAAGTAGCGCGGCGAAACCGGCCCGCACCATGCTCTGATCGTCGACGATGATCACGCGGATCGTCATGCGTGCTGAAATCCTTTACGCCGTCATGGACTCGGGAACGGTCAGAGGCAGCCGGGCGGCAACACGGAACCCGCCGTCGGGCAACGGGCCCACGTCGAGCGTGCCGCCGACCAGACGTACGCGCTCGTTCATCCCTATCAGCCCGTGTCCTGTCCCGGAGGTCTCCAACGGAGAGACGCGCCCGGGCGCCGGACCGTTGACCACGACGACCAGCAGCGCGTCCTCATCGAGGCCCACCGAGATCTGCGCCCGCGCGCCCGGCGCGTGCCGGACCACATTGGCGAGGGCCTCCTGCACGATGCGGTACGCGGACAGTTCGACGGCCGGAGGCAGCTCGGTCAGTTCCGCCACGAGCGTCAGCTCCGGGTACGACAGGGACGCCGGTACTCCTCCCCGTACGGTCGCCTCGACCAGTTGCCGCAGGTCCGCCAACCCAGGCTGAGGCGTGAGGTCGCCTTCCGCTTCCTCACTGCGCAGCACAGCCAGCAGGCGGCGCATCTCGGTCAGTGACTCGCGTGCGCCCGCCGCGATGGACTCGAACTCCTTGCGTGTCTCGTCGCCGAGCCCTGGCAGCCGGTAGGGCGCCGAGTCCGCCTGCACGGTGATGACGGACATGTGGTGCGCCACGACATCATGCAACTCGCGGGCGATCCTGGCACGCTCCTCCAGGAGTGTGCGCCGGGTCCGCTCGGCGTCGCTGATCGTCTCCTGCTCGACAAGTCTGCGGCGGGTCTCCCCGCGCTCGCGCAGCAGTGCCCCCAGCAGCAGCACGCCACCGCTGAGGACGATGAGCAGCAAGCCGGTGTCCTGACTGCTCGCATCGCGGAAGAAGCCGAGACAGATGCCGGCCGCGACCGTGACCCCCCAGATGCCGATGAGTGTGCGGCGGGTCTGGCGCAGGGCCAGAGCGACGCACAGCGCCAGGTAGCCCACGAGGGCGGGCGCCGACCAGGGGGACGGCCGCCCCGCATCGCCGTGCAGGAGGGCGAGCGCACCGAGGACGTCGGCGGGGAACACGATGCACCAGGCGGTCAGCGGCCGGCTGACAGCGAGCATCAGGGGCGCGGCCTGGGCAACCCCGAGGGCACCCGCGAGACCGCCTCCCACCCCGTAGTCGTTCGAGAGGACCTGGGTCGTGACGGGGATGAGCGTGGCCGTGAACCCGAGCGCGATCACGTACGGCAGGAGCCGTATCCAGCGCTTCGAGGCATGCGCCAGCAGAGGGTCGGAGCGGTCCTCGCTCACGGCGACCGTGAACTCCGAGCCCGCGGCGGCCAGCCGGGCTCCCATGCCGCGAAGCCCGTCACGCATTCGCCCGGGCAACGGGCCGCGTCCCCTGCCGCCGGAACTGTCCTCCGGGGAGTGGGGCGAGTGACCAGGGTCCTTCGACGCAGCGCTCATGGTCCGCTCAGCCTAGGCAGCGCACCCCCGCCGCGCCGTCATACCCAGGTGCTCAACCGGACCTCATACCCAGGTATCACCGAAGCCCGAGCTCGAGACCGCTGTGTGGGGCAGCGCGCGTGACCGAGTGCCTCACAGCTCGGCCAGCAGCTCGGCCTTCTTCGTCGTGAACTCGGCGTCCGTGACCAGGCCCGCCTGATGCAGTTCCCCGAGGTGACGTATGCGGTCGGCGATGTCCGCGGGATCACGCCGCGCCGACGGCACCGTCGCCTCGGCGCGCAGCTTCTCCGTGGACGGCACCGGTTCCGCGCAGCGCACGGCGGCCAGCACCGACGCCGCGAAGGGCAGCGACTCGTGCACGGGCCCGTAGCCCAGTCCGAAGACGACCGCCGCCGGATCCTGGTCGGCCTGGTCCGCTCGCGGCTCGGCGTCGTCGCGCCGCAGCAGCCGCAGGTATCCCTCGAAGAGTTCGGGGGAGCGCCACTCCACCCCGTTCAGATCGGAGACCGGGAAGGTCTTGTCGCCTGCCTTCCACTTCGCCGACGACGCCCCCGTCCAGAACCAGCGGAAGGAGACCGCCGAGCCATCGAAGGACGCCTTGCCGTCGTACGCCTTGAACTGCAGCGGCGCGTCAGGCGGCGCCACGAGATAGCCGTCCGTGCGGACGTCCTCGTCCGCGGTCAGCCGGGCGCGCAGTTCGTCGGCGTAGTACTCGGCGAGCGTCTCCCGTTCGGCGGGCAGCACCAGCCGATACGGATCGCAGCTCTCCTTCAACTGGCCGGCCGCCGCGTCCATCAGCGGATCGGCGCCCGGTCTGGGTACGGCGTGCAGCACCACGGTCCCGCGTTTGCCCGGGGTCAGCGTCACCTCCGTGACCGCCTCCAGAGGGATGCGGCGCTCGCCGAGCGCCTGAAAGAGCTTCGGCGTGCGGATCCCCCGTTCGAAGCGGATGAGCACGGAGTCGTCCTCGAACTCCCAGGCGGCATGAAATCCAGCCAGTACGTCACCCATGCGGCTCATCGTATGCGGCACGCGTCCCTCCGTCGCCTGTTGCGTCGGACCGCTGTTCTGCCGTTTTCTACGCGCGTCAGGCGGTCGCGCTGCCGGAAAAACCCTCCTGGCAGCGCTCGGTTCCGCCGGCGCACCGCACCGATCGGTACGCGCCAGTTCCGATCTCGGCGAAGTTCCTCAGGCTCTCGGTGCCCGGCGCGAAGTAACCGGTGTGGCCCTTGGCGTCACCTGAGGCGATCACGCGCGCGCCGAACGCTGTGGAGACCGGGTCGGCGCCGTGTCCGAGGCCGCCCACCTCCATGTAGGGCACGTCCTGGATCCAGTCGTCCTTGTCGCGCGTGGCCCACACGCGCGCGCGTGTGCCGAGGCCCGCGGCGGTGTCCGCGCGCATCCCCGGGCTGCCGGCGACCGTGATGTCGCTGACGCGCGCGGGCAGGTGATGGGCCGCGATGCCGCACACCACGGACCCGTAGCTGTGGCAGTACAGGGCCACGGGGGACGCGCCGGGCAGAGCGCGCAGCAAGGCGTTGAGCCGCACCGCGCCGTCGTTCGCCCGCATGGACGTGGCGGCGTCCACCCCGAGCCCGGCGGGCGCCGTGTAGTCGGCCCAGGCGATGACCGCGGTCCGCGTACCGGGGCTCGTGGTGCGCTCGGCGGCGTACAGGGAGCGCGCCATGCCCACCGGGGCCGAGTACTTACGGAACGTCCGCTGGAAGGTGAGCACGTTCGTGTCCACGCCCGGGATCACGACCGAGACGCGCTGCGCCTTGTCCAGGTCGCCGAAGACTTCCGCCACTCGGCCGTTGCCCATGGGGTCGAACGCGAGGATCTTGCGGTCGGGGTTCATCAGCAGGGCGAAGCGCTTCATGCGCTGCTGCGCGTCGCTCTGCCCCAGCTCCGACAGACGGTTGTCATGAGTGCGTCTGGCCTCGACGGCGCGCGCCTGGTCGAGCGCGATCCGGTTGGCCCGGTAGCGCAGGTCGACGGGGGCGCCGTTCATGTTGCCGACCGCCAGGGGATAGCGGGCGGCGAGACGGCTGCGCTCGTGCGGAGTCAGCGAGCCGAAGAAGCGGGCCAGGCGCTGGGGAGAGGCGCTGGGGGACGGCAGGGCGTGTCCGTGTATCCGGCCGTGCTCCCAGGAGGTGAGCGTGGCCTGGAGCGGCGATGTGACGCCCCGGTGGTGACGCACGGCGGTCCAGCCGGTGGTCGCCAGCATGACGAACACGACGGCCAGCGCGAGCAGTGCGCGCCAGACGTTGAGTTGGGGGGAGGAGTCGAAGGAAGTCACTGCGGAACACCCTAGGAGAAGCGTGAGCCGCTCCGTGCGGCGGGTGAGGCAGATCACGTTTTCCGCAGGGGTTTTGGGTAAAAGCGGGCATTGTCGAGGGTGACTCCTCACGCTCTGTGTAGGACTGTTGCGCCCTACGCGCGCGTGTGTGCGACCGGGATCACGTGGCCGCGCTCACGTTCCCCGAGCCTCGGGGGTCGCTGTCCGGAGGGCCGCCGTTGGGGCGGCTGCCGTCGGGGCCGTCGGAGGGGTGGCGTTCACCCAGTGACGGTGTCATGTGGTCGAGGCACGACTCGGTGAGCGCACGCAGCGACGCGAGACTCGCGTCCTGGCGGGCGCCCCAGAGTCGGCCCGCGAGGCGCATCACGCCGCTGAAGGCCGCGACCGTCACATGGGGCCGCAGGTCGGACGCGGGGTCCAGGCCCTCCCGGACCGAGATGACCTCGGCGTTCTCCTTCTCCAGTTCGGCGGAGCGCCGCAGGTGCGCCGCCATCAGGCTGGGGGTGGACTCGATCATCTGGTAGGCCCGCATGTGCAGTTCCACCGGGATGACCTGCTCGACGGAGCGGCTGAGGTCGTCCCACGTGGCGAGGACCGTGTGACGCAGCGCCTCGAACGGGCCTTCCTCCGCCGGGCGCTCGCGCAGCGCCGCGACGAAGCGTGCCTCCAGCATCTCGGGCACGGCGAAAGCGACCTCTTCTTTGTTCGCGAAATAGCGGAAGAACGTCCGCTGCGAGACCTCGCAGGCCTCCGCGATCTCGTCCACCGTCGTCTCTTCGAACCCTTGGGACGTGAACAGCTCGAGTGCCGCGCGCAGCAGGGCGCTTCGCGTCCGCTGCTTCTTCAGTTCGCGCAGGTTCAATCGCGTCGCCATGACCCTCTTTCCGGCTGTTTGTGCAGCTCAGCCTAGTGTGAGCGACGTGACAGTTACTGACTTGTTAAATGCTTTGTCAACTGTCAGTGACTGTCACTAGCCTCGAACGTATGACTAGTCAGACCACTGTCGACAAGGCGGACCGGGCGCCGGAGCCCGAGTCCTCCCCGACACCTGCCAAGGGGCTGCGCGGCCACCCCTGGCTGACTCTTTTCTCCGTCGCCATCGGCGTGATGATGGTCGCGCTCGACGGGACCATCGTCGCCATCGCCAATCCGGCCATTCAGAAGGACCTCGGCGCGAGCTTCGCCGACGTCCAATGGATCACCAACGGGTACTTCCTCGCCCTCGCGGTCACTCTCATCACCGCGGGCAAGCTCGGCGACAGGTTCGGACACCGCCAGACGTTCCTCATAGGCGTGGTCGGGTTCGCCGCCGCCTCCGGAGCCATCGGACTGTCCGACAGCATCGCGCTCGTCATCACTTTCCGCGTCTTCCAGGGCCTGTTCGGCGCGCTGCTCATGCCGGCGGCGCTCGGTCTGCTGCGTGCGACGTTCCCGGCCGAGAAGCTCAACATGGCCATCGGTATCTGGGGCATGGTCATCGGAGCCTCCACCGCAGGCGGCCCCATCCTCGGCGGTGTGCTCGTCGAGCACGTCAGTTGGCAGTCGGTCTTCTTCATCAACGTCCCGGTCGGCGTCCTCGCCCTCGTCCTCGGTCTCGTGATCCTCCTGGACCACCGGGCCGAGAACGCGCCGCGGTCCTTCGACATCCCGGGCATCGTGCTGCTCTCCGGCGCCATGTTCTGCCTGGTGTGGGCCCTGATCAAGGCGCCCGCCTGGAGGTGGGGCGACGGTCTGACCTGGACCTTCATCGCGGCGTCGGTGCTCTGCTTCGTGCTGTTCGCCCTGTGGGAGACGCGCGTCGCCGAGCCGCTCATCCCGCTGGGCCTGTTCCGCTCCGTGCCGCTGTCGGCCGGTGTGGTGCTCATGGTGCTCATGGCCATCGCGTTCATGGGCGGCCTGTTCTTCGTCACGTTCTACCTGCAGAACGTGCACGGCATGAGTCCGGTGGACAGCGGACTGCACCTGCTCCCGCTGACCGGCATGATGATCGTCGGCTCCCCGCTGGCCGGCGCGATGATCACCAAGGTCGGTCCGCGGATCCCGCTCGCGGGCGGCATGGCGCTCACCGCGACCGCCATGTACGGCATGTCCACGCTGGAGGCGGGCACGGGCAGCGGCATCATGTCCGTCTGGTTCGCGCTGCTCGGGCTCGGTCTCGCCCCCGTGATGGTCGGCGCGACCGAGGTCATCGTGGGCAACGCGCCGATGGAGCTGTCCGGCGTCGCGGGCGGCCTCCAGCAGGCCGCGATGCAGATCGGCGGCAGCCTCGGTACGGCCGTTCTCGGCGCGGTGATGGCCTCGAAGGTCGACAACGACCTCGCGGGCAACTGGGCGGACGCCAAGCTCCCGCCGCTCGACGCGGCGCAGTTGGACCAGGCGTCGCAGGCCGTGCAGGTCGGTGTGGCTCCGGTGACCAAGGAGATGCCGGCCACGCTCGCGCAGAAGATCACCGACGTCGCGCACGACACCTTCATCTCCGGCATGAGCCTCGCTTGCCTGGTCGCCGCCGGGGTCGCGCTCGTCGCCGTGCTTGTGGCGCTCCTGACCAAGCGCGGGGACAACGCGGAGGCCGGCGCGGGCGCCGCGCACATCTGACCCCGTCGGCGGACCCGGTCGGCTGTCTGCCGGGTCCGCCGCGCCGCGCGACGCCGGTGAGGTGCGCCGGATCGGTGACACGGCTTTGCGGTCGGATGCTGTCGCCCGGCCGTCCACGACCGCCTCCCTCCGCCTGTTCAGGATCGACAGCGCAGGTCACAGCGGTGTCAGGGGTCGTGACTTAGTGACTCACACGCGTTGAAACCGCTCTTGAGTGGGAAGCCCCCGGGAACTTTCCGGGGGCTTTCGCTTATCCGGGTGACGTCGCTCGACAGCCCTTCCCCGAACCCGACCCGCCGGGCCAGAGTGTCTGGCAAGTGATCAGGAGCGAAGGCAACTGGTCGAACCGACACGGGGGTTGAAGCACATGCGTACACCTGCATCCACGACCGGGTCCGCGTCCACGTCGAAGCCGGCGCGCACATCGGACACGGCGTCGCGGACCGGACCGGCGGCGAAGCTGCCGATGACCATTGCGGCCATCGCTCTCGCGGCTGTGGCGCTGACTCCGAGTCTCGCCACCGCGGCCGCCCCGCCGACGGCGCTCGGCAAGTGCGCCGCGGGGGAGCTGTGTCTGTGGAGCAAGGCCGGGTTCAAGGGGAACCGGCACGTCTACGAGCTGTCCACGATCGACATCGAGAGCTGCGTCGCGCTGCCGGAGGGGGACAGCGCGGCGTCGCTCGCCAACCGCACGGGCCGGCCCGTCACCACCTACCAGTCGGCGAAGTGCGCGGAGACGGGAGAGTTCCAGACGTACCCCGGCAGCGGTACCTATGAGCCCGAATCTCCTTACAAGGCGCGGGCGTTCAAGGTCTGGGAGAGATAACGGGCAGCGGCGGAAGGATGATTGAGCCCGCTATCCGGGGTACCCGAACCATCGCCCGAGTCCGAACTAACTCAGGGAGTGATGATGGCGGGCTTCGGACACACCACGCGCAAGAACCCTCGCTCACGTGGCCGTACGTGGTCACGGAGCGGGCCGGACCGCGCGACGCTCGGAATCATCGGCCTCGTGTGCGCGATCGCTGGACTTATCGTCCTGCCGGTCGTGCTCGGACCGGCCGCCGTGATCTGCGGCTGGCTCGCCATGGGGCGGCGATGGACCGGTACGCAGTCCATACCGGCACTGGTCGCGGTCGTGCTCGGCGCGATCGACACCCTGGTAGCGATCGTCTCGCTGGCCTCAGCGGTGGGCGGTACCGCCGGAGGGGTGTTCTGAGCAGTCAGTGACCAGCCTTCGGCCGAACACCGGCTGATCGGTTCCGGTTGACCGATCTCAGAAATCCAAGAGGTCGGGCCGGACCGGCAGCCGGGCCGAGCGGTCAGCTTCACGTGGCCCCGGGACGAGAGTTCCCGGGGCCACGTGTGAAACAGAAGCCATACAGCCCGGCGGGGGAGGGGCGTGCGCCTGTACGTCGGCGCGCCGAAGAAGAGAGAGCCGCAGGCGCAAGAGGAACGAGCCTCGCTGTCGCCCAGGGGAGGGCGTGGCGGGCCGCACAGGACTTCGGCAGCTCCGGAGTCGGGTGTCGAAGGGGCGTGAAGAAGCGAGCAGCCTCCGACTTGGTGGTGCATCCCGGTCGGCGGGCGGCAACGGGGGGGGCGAGAGGTATGCACATCCACGTACGAGCACGGCCCACGGGCGCGGGAAACGCCCGAGGGCGGCGGGACGCACGGTCCCACCGCCCTCGGTTCGAAAAGACTGCCGAGGAAGCCGAGGCTTCCAGGCGCCCCGCCCGCTCCTGTGGGAGGGCCGGGGCGTCGCTGAGCAGGTTCCTACGCGTCGCCGCCGGCCGTGCCGGGGTCCGCGGCCGTGACGTCGAGGAGCTGGTAGCGGTCGATCGCCTGCTTGAGGACCGAGCGGTCGACCTTGCCCTCACGGGCGAGTTCCGTCAGCACGCCGACCACGATCGACTGGGCGTCGATATGGAAGTAGCGGCGCGCGGCGCCCCGGGTGTCGGCGAAGCCGAAGCCGTCGGCGCCGAGCGACTGGTACGTGCCGGGCACCCAGCGGGCGATCTGGTCCGGGACCGAGCGCATCCAGTCCGACACCGCGATGAACGGGCCCTGCGCGCCGGACAGCTTCTGCGTCACGTAGGGCGTGCGCTGCTCCTCCTCGGGGTGCAGCAGGTTGTGGCGCTCCACCTCCACCGCCTCGCGGCGAAGCTCGTTCCACGACGTCGCCGACCAGACGTCGGCGCGTACGTCCCAGTCTTGCGCGAGGATCCGCTGGGCCTCCAGCGCCCACGGGACGCTGACGCCGGACGCCATGATCTGCGCCGGGATCGAGCCGTCCGTGCCGGTGCTGATGCGGTGGATGCCCTTGAGGATGCCCTCGACGTCGACGTCGGCCGGTTCGGCGGGGTGCTGGATCGGCTCGTTGTAGACGGTCAGGTAGTAGAAGACGTCCTCGCCGGGCTTGCCGTCGGCGGTCGGGCCGTACATCCGGCGCAGACCGTCCTTGACGATGTGGGCGATCTCGTAGGAGTACGCCGGGTCGTAGGCGACGCAGGCCGGGTTCGTCGACGCCAGCAGCTGGGAGTGGCCGTCGGCGTGCTGGAGCCCCTCGCCGGTGAGCGTCGTCCGGCCGGCGGTGGCGCCGAGGACGAAGCCGCGCGCGAGCTGGTCGGCCATCTGCCAGAACTGGTCGCCGGTGCGCTGGAAGCCGAACATCGAGTAGAAGACGTAGACCGGGATCAGCGGCTCGTTGTGCGTCGCGTACGCGGAACCCGCCGCGATCAGGGACGCGGTGCAGCCGGCCTCGGAGATGCCGTCGTGCAGCATCTGTCCCGTCGGGGACTCCTTGTAGGCGAGCAGCAGTTCGCGGTCCACGGACTCGTACTGCTGGCCCAGCGGGTTGTAGATCTTCGCGCTCGGGAAGAAGGAGTCCATGCCGAAGGTGCGGTACTCGTCGGGCGCGATCAGCACGAACCGCTTGCCGATCTCCTTGTCCCGCATGAGGTCCTTGAGCAGCCGGACGAAGGCCATGGTGGTGGCGATCGACTGGTGGCCGGAGCCCTTCTTCACCGTCGCGTACGCCTTGTCGTCCGGGAGCTGGAGCGGCTTGGCGCGCACGACGCGGGTCGGGACATAGCCGCCCAGCGCCTTGCGGCGGTCGTGCATGTACTCGATCTCTTCGGAGTCGTGGCCCGGGTGGTAGTAGGGCGGCGGGCCGGCTTCGAGCTGCGCGTCCGAGATCGGGATGTGCAGGCGGTCACGGAAGCCCTTGAGGTCGTCGACCGTGAGCTTCTTCATCTGGTGCGTGGCGTTGCGGCCCTCGAAGTTCGGGCCGAGGGTCCAGCCCTTGACCGTCTGGGCGAGGATGACCGTCGGCTGGCCCTTGTGCTCCTTGGCGGCGGTGAACGCGGCGAAGATCTTCTTGTGGTCGTGGCCGCCGCGACCGAGGTGCAGGATCTGCTGGTCGGTCATGTTCTCGACCATCGAGCGCAGCCGCTGGTCGTCGCCGAAGAAGTGCTCGCGGATGTAGGCGCCGGTCTCGGTGGCGTAGGTCTGGAACTGGCCGTCGGGCGTCGTGTTCAGCTTGTTGACCAGGACGCCGTCGCGGTCCTGGGCGAGCAGCGGGTCCCAGCTCCGGTCCCAGACGAGCTTGATCACGTTCCAGCCGGCGCCGCGGAACTGCGACTCCAGCTCCTGGATGATCTTGCCGTTGCCGCGCACCGGGCCGTCGAGGCGCTGCAGGTTGCAGTTGACGACGAAGGTGAGGTTGTCGAGGCCCTCGCGGGCGGCGATGGAGAGCTGACCGAGGGACTCGGGCTCGTCCATCTCGCCGTCACCGAGGAAGGCCCACACGTGCGACTTGGAGGTGTCGGCGATGCCGCGGGCCTCCATGTAGCGGTTCATCCGGGCCTGGAAGATCGCGCCGAGGGGGCCGAGGCCCATGGAGACGGTGGGGAACTCCCAGAAGTCCGGCATCAGACGCGGGTGAGGGTACGAGGACAGCCCGTTGGGCGCCTTGGACTTCTCCTGGCGGAAGCCGTCGAGCTGATCCTCGGTGAGCCGGTCCAGGAGATACGCGCGGGCGTAGATGCCAGGGGAGGCATGGCCCTGGAAGAAGATCTGGTCGCCGCCGTCGCCCTCGTCCTTGCCGCGGAAGAAGTGGTTGAAGCCCACGTCGTACAGCGACGCCGACGAGGCGAAGGTGGCGATGTGACCGCCGACGCCGATACCGGGGCGCTGGGCGCGGGAGACCATCACCGCGGCGTTCCAGCGGGTCGCGTTGAGGACCTTGCGCTCGATCTCCTCGTTGCCGGGGAAGAAGGGCTCGTCCTTGGTGGCGATCGTGTTGATGTAGTCCGTGCTGCGCATCTCGGGCACGGCCACGCGCTTCTCGCGGGCCCGCTCGATCAGTCGGAGCATCAGATACCGGGCCCGCTCGCGGCCGCGTTCGTCGACTGCGGCGTCGAGGGAGTCGAGCCACTCCTGGGTCTCTTCAGGATCGAAGTCCGGGACCTGGCTGGGGAGACCGCCAATGATGATCGGGTTGCGATCGGATCCGGAAGCCACGCTGTTCCTTCACTGTCGGTGATGCCACTGTTCCACTGTCGGGTGCGCCGTTGTCCATCGTGTACCTCGAAATCGGAATCGTCATCTCTGCCGAGACGAAATCTGGAGGTGACGCGTCGAGGAGCGACCACCCGGGAGCGGCTGCGAACAAATCGCAACGATACGCTCATGTCGCTCAGGTGTTCCGTGGGGCCGTTCGGCCCTGGCCGTCCGCCCCGGCGGCGCAGGGCGGGCAAACCCGGCAGAATGCTGTGGCATACATCACTGGCCTGCGGGGAGCCTTGACAACAGTTGCGGCGAGACCGCCTGGAACGTCACCGTTTCGGCGGTCTCGGAGGCCGGGTACTTGCGCGATCCGTCGCGCACGTGTGGACTACGGCCAATGCTTCGCGCGTGCGCGGGGCCGCAGACAACTTCGTAAACATGATCAGGAGGCAATCCGTGAGCGCGACCGCGGACCACGCGGAGACGAACCTTGCCGTAAGGCTGGGTTTCCAGCCCGACATGGTGGTCCAGGAGATCGGCTACGACGACGACGTCGATCAGGAGCTCCGTGAGGTCATTGAGGCCGCCATCGGCAGCGATCTCGTCGACGAGGACTATGACGACGTGGCTGATGCCGTGGTGCTCTGGTTCCGTGAGGACGACGGGGACCTTACTGATGCGCTGGTGGATGCCACCACGTACATCGAAGAGGGCGGCTACATCCTCCTTCTGACCCCGAAGACCGGGCGTGACGGGTACGTCGAGCCGAGCGAGATCGGCGAGGCGGCCACGACGGCCGGGCTTTCGCAGACCAAGGGGGTCAGCGTGGGCAAGGACTGGACCGGGAGCAGGATGGTGACGCCCAAGACGGCCGCCAAGAAGCGCTGAGCGTCCCAGCAGACACAGGGAACGCGGTGAGGCCCCCGGGGCGGCGTGTGAGCGCCGTCCCGGGGGCCTCACGTGCGCGCGGACGTGTTCCGCCCCGGTGACGCCCCCGGCGGGCTGTGACGGGTCGCTCACGGCGGCGCACTAGGGTTGGGATCACCCGAACAGGCGCGTCGAAGGGAAACTTCACCATGGCGATCGAGGTCGGCACCAAGGCTCCGGAGTTCGAGCTGCGGAACCAGCACGGCGAGACCGTGCGGCTCTCGGACTTCAAGGGCGAGAAGAACGTGGTGCTGCTCTTCTACCCGTTCGCTTTCACGGGGGTGTGCACCGGTGAGCTGTGCGCCCTGCGCGACGAGCTGCCCAAGTTCGTCAACGACGACGTGCAGCTGCTCGCCGTGTCGAACGACTCGCCGTTCAGCCTGCGGGTCTTCGCCGAGCAGGAGGGCCTGGAGTACCCGCTGCTCTCGGACTTCTGGCCGCACGGTGAGGCCTCGCGCGCGTACGGCGTCTTCGACGAGGAGAAGGGCTGCGCGGTGCGCGGCACGTTCATCATCGACAAGGAGGGTGTCGTGCGCTGGACCGTTGTCAACGGGCTGCCCGACGCCCGCGACCTGAACGAGTACGTCAAGGCCATCGACGCGCTCTGAGCGGCCCGCCCGTACCCCGGGCGGCCCGACAACGCAGTGAGATGCCTCGCCGCAGGCGGGAACCCCTCACTAGGATCCAGACGTTGATCGGATGCCGGACGTACTACGGGGCTTCCCGCCCCTCAGACCACAGGGAGGACTCGTGGGAGTCAGCCTCAGCAAGGGCGGCAACGTATCGCTGAGCAAGGAGGCCCCCGGCCTCACGGCGGTCGTCGTCGGACTGGGTTGGGACGTGCGTACCACCACCGGTACGGACTTCGACCTCGACGCCAGCGCGATCCTGACGAACGCCGACGGCAAGGTCCGTAACGACCAGGACTTCGTGTTCTTCAACAACCTCAAGAGCGCGGACGGCTCGGTCGAGCACACCGGTGACAACACCACCGGTGAGGGCGAGGGCGACGACGAGGCGATCAAGGTCGATCTGTCCGCCGTGCCGGCCGATGTCGACAAGATCGTGTTCCCCGTGTCGATCTACGACGCCGAGAACCGCCAGCAGTCCTTCGGCCAGGTGCGCAACGCGTTCATCCGCGTGGTGAACCAGACCGGTGGTGCCGAGATCGCGCGCTACGACCTCTCCGAGGACGCCTCGACGGAGACCGCGATGGTCTTCGGCGAGCTGTACCGGCACGGCAGCGAGTGGAAGTTCCGTGCCATCGGCCAGGGCTACGCCTCGGGCCTGCGCGGCATCGCGCAGGACTTCGGCGTGAACGTCTGAGCCGAAGCACCGCACCACGCTCACCGTCCGGCGCCGCACTACGCACAGTGCGGCGCCGGACGCGCTCGACCACGGCAGCGCACCACAACTCGGGGAGGACCACGATCATGGGCGTCACGCTCGCCAAGGGAGGCAATGTCTCCCTCTCCAAGGCCGCACCCAACCTCACACAGATCCTCGTCGGCCTCGGCTGGGACGTACGCACGACCACCGGAGCGGACTTCGACCTGGACGCCAGCGCACTGCTGTGCAGCGGGGGCCGGGTCATGGGCGACGAGTGGTTCATCTTCTACAACCAGCTCACGAGCCCCGACGGCTCCGTCCAGCACACCGGCGACAACCTGACGGGTGAGGGCGAGGGCGACGACGAGTCGATCATCGTCGACCTCTCCAAGGTTCCGGCGACCTGCGACAAGATCGTCTTCCCTGTCTCGATCCATGACGCGGACAACAGGGGCCAGACGTTCGGCCAGGTCAGCAATGCGTTCATCCGCGTCGTGAACCAGATGGACGGCCAGGAGCTGGCGCGCTACGACCTCTCCGAGGACGCTTCGTCCGAGACCGCGATGATCTTCGGCGAGGTGTACCGCTATGGAGGCGAGTGGAAATTCCGTGCAGTGGGACAGGGGTACGCGTCGGGGCTGCGGGGCATCGCTCTAGACTTCGGGGTCAATGTTTCGTAAAGCCGTGCGCGGAGCGGGGGAGCCCCGTACAACCAGCACGGGGAAACCCGTACACACAATGGGGTAGCCAGTGGTTCTGAAAACCTTCGGCTGGTCGTTTGCGATCACCGTGCTCGGCTTGATCGCGGCCGTCTTCTATGACGGATGGACCGCGTTCGGAGTGGTCGCGATCCTCGCGATCCTGGAGATCTCGCTCTCCTTCGACAACGCGGTCGTCAACGCCGGAATCCTGAAGAAGATGAACGCCTTCTGGCAGAAGATCTTCCTCACCGTCGGCGTACTGATCGCCGTCTTCGGCATGCGGCTGGTCTTCCCCGTCGTGATCGTGGCGATCAGCGCCAAGATGGGCCCGGTGGAAGCGGTCGACCTGGCGTTCAACCAGCCTGACCGCTATCAGCAGTTGGTGACGGACGCGCACCCGTCCATCGCCGCCTTCGGTGGCATGTTCCTGCTGATGATCTTCCTCGACTTCATCTTCGAGGACCGCGACATCCAGTGGCTGCGCTGGATCGAGCGTCCGCTCGCCAAGCTCGGCAAGGTCGACATGCTGTCGGTCTGCATCGCGCTGATCGTGCTGCTGGTCTCCTCCATGACGTTCGCCATCCACGCCCACCAGCACGGTGGCGTGCACGTCGACAAGCAGTCCACGGTGCTCATCTCCGGTATCGCCGGCCTGATCACGTACCTGGTCGTGGGCGGTCTGTCGGGCTTCTTCGAGAACCGCCTGGAGGAGGAAGAGGAGCGCGAGCACGAGGCGGAGGAGCAGGCGGCCCGCGAGGGCAAGCCGAAGTCCGCCGTCGTGCTGGCCGGCAAGGCCGCGTTCTTCATGTTCCTCTACCTGGAGGTCCTGGACGCGTCGTTCTCGTTCGACGGTGTGATCGGCGCGTTCGCCATCACCAACGACATCGTCCTGATGGCGCTCGGCCTCGGCATCGGCGCCATGTACGTGCGTTCGCTCACCGTCTACCTGGTCCGCCAGGGCACGCTCGACGACTACGTCTACCTGGAGCACGGCGCGCACTACGCGATCGGCGCGCTCGCCGTGATCCTGCTGGTCACCATCCGCTACGAGATCAACGAGGTCATCACCGGCCTCGTCGGTGTGGTCCTGATCGCCTGGTCGTTCCTCTCCTCGGTCCGCCGCAACAAGCGGATCGCGGCCGAAGAGGGCAGCGCGGGCAATGACGGCAAGGCGGAAGTCCCCTCAGGGGTCTGACGCCGCCGGCCGGCCACGCGCGCGGTGGCCGGTCCGAACACGGAGCGGGAACCCGGTGTTTGACCGGGGGCCGGTTCCTGGAACGCTCTGGACGGGGCGGTCGTACGAGGACGAGTCCTTGGCCGGCCGCCCCGTCGGCGTGTGAGGACGTGACGGCACACGCCGGCAAGGGGCAGTACGGGAACGGCATTTGGGGGCGGTATGTCCTTCTGGGACAAGCTATGGAGCGGACGCGGCGCGCAGTTCGACTTCGACTCGGGCAGCGCGGCGACCAACGCCATCGAGCTGACGAAGCGGCACCCGGTCGTCTCGCTGGAGAAGCAGGGCGCGGCCACCGGGAATCTGCGGATCAACCTGTCCTGGCGGATGCGCACGTCGGACATCGGCGGGCCGGAGAGGAACAGCCTGCTGAAGAATCCGTTCAGCATGTTCAAGCCCGACGTCGTGCAGGCGCACACGCAGTCCATGGTCAACGTCGACCTGGACCTCGGCGTCCTGTACGAGATGAAGGACGGCGAGAAGGGCGTCGTACAGCCCCTCGGGAACTTCTTCGGGGATCTGAACGCGCCGCCGTACGTGAAGCTCAGCGGGGACGACCGGTTCGGCTCGGCGTCCGGTGAGACGATCTACGTCAATCTCGATCATCGTGACTCCATCAAACGCCTGCTCGTCTTCGTCTACATCTACGACCAGACGCCGGCGTTCGACCGTACGCACGCCCATGTGACGCTCTACCCGGGCAATGGGCCGCGCATCGAGATCAGCCTCGACGAGCGGGCGCCGCAGGCACGTTCCTGCGCCGTCGTCACCATCGAGAACGTCAAGGGCGACCTCGTCGTGCGGCGCGAGGTGAAGTTCGTGTACGGGTTCCAGGCGGAGCTGGACCGGCTCTACGGCTGGGGCCTGCAGTGGGGACGCGGCTACAAGACCGTCAGCGGACGGTAGGGGCCTGCGGGCACGCGGGGGCCGTGGCTCCGGCCCCCGCGCCCGTCAACGGCCGATGAACTGCGGGCCCTGGGGCGGGAGCCGGAACTCCGGCCCGGGGGCCGCCGGCGCCGCGACCGGCTGCGGGTAGCCGTACGCGGGCTGGTGCTGCGGAGTCGGCTGGGTCGAGGGCTGCGGATAGCCGTACACCGGGGGTTGCTGCGGCGGCAGCGGGAACGAGGTCACGGCGGCGGCCGCGGCGGCGGGCCGCGGTGCCGGAGCGGCCGGGGCCGCGGGCGCGGGAGCAGGGGCCGGCGAAGGAGAGGGCGCCGGGGTCGGATCGCTGTCGGAGGAGTCCTCGACGGAGATGCCGAAGTCGGTGGCGAGGCCCACCAGCCCGTTCGAATAGCCCTCGCCGACGGCGCGCAGTCGCCAGCCGTCGCCGCGCCGGTACAGTTCGCCGCAGATCAGCGCGGTCTCCGCGCCCGTCTCGGGCTTGATGTCGAAGTGGGCGAGGGCCTCACCGCCCTCGGAGGCCGCGTCGTAGACGAACATGCGCAGCGCCGGGACGCGCTCGAAAGGGGTTTCGGCGGGGTCCGTGGACGCCACGAGCAGCACGCGGGAGACCTCGGCGGGCACCCCCGCGAGATCGGCCTGCACGGTGTCCGTGAGCCCCTCGGCCACGCGCTTCTTGCCGAGTCGCCACACGGCGCCGCACGGGTGCCGGGGCTGGTTGTAGAAGACGAAGTCCTCGTCGGAACGGACCCGGCCGTCCCCGGCGAGCAGCAGCGCCGACGCGTCGACATCCGGTACGCCCTGCCCCGGGGTCCAGCGGAGCACGGCGCGCACCGCCGTGGCGTCGAGCGGGATGTTCGCCCCCTTGAGCATCGCGTGCGTCATGCCCGTCATCCTGCCCTCCCGGGACCGGCCGGGACAACGCGGGGTGCCCGGCGCGAGAACAAAAATAGCGGGCCGCGACACGCGCTCGCACCAGGCAGAACGCTCCCCACGCCATGCGCGGGTTACCAGATTTTCACCGGGCCCGGGAACCTTTGACACACCCTTGTACGTACTATTACCGGCCACATCAAGACAGTCGGCCCAGCGGAACAGGGCGTCATCGGGGGAGAATCAATGCGTCATTTCGGGCATGTTGCCCCTGAAGTGCGGGGGCGGCTCTTCCATAGGGAGCCACGGGACTTCACCGCGGACTCCGACCCCGGCCTGCTCGCGGCCGCGCTCGGCGCCACGCTCTACAGCCCGGCCACCCGGCCGCGCCTAGCGGACGACGTGCTCAAGCTGGCGGGACGCGGCGTCGCCTCCATGGTGCTGTGCCTGGAGGACTCGATCGACGACGCGGACGTGGTGGCCGCCGAGGACAACCTCGTACGCCAGTTCACCGAACTGCACGCCCGGCCCGGCGTCGAGCCGCCGCTGCTGTTCGTGCGGGTGCGGGCGCCCGAGCAGATCGGGGATCTCGTGCGGCGGTTCGGGCCGGCCGTCGAGCTGCTGTCCGGATTCGTGCTGCCCAAGTTCACCGAGGAGCGCGGCATCCCGTTCCTGGAGGCGCTGGCAGCGGCCGAGGCGGAGTCGGGCCGCCGGCTGTTCGCCATGCCGGTCCTGGAGTCGCCCGAACTGCTCCACCTGGAGACGCGGGCCGACACCCTCGACGGCATCGCCCGCGTCGTCGACAAGTACCGCGAGCGGGTCCTCGCCCTCCGCCTCGGCGTCACCGACTTCTGCTCCGCCTACGGGCTGCGCCGGCCGCCCGACATGACCGCGTACGACGTGCAGATCGTGGCCTCGGTCATCGGTGACGTGGTCAACCGGCTGGGACGGGCCGACGGCACCGGCTTCACCGTCACCGGGCCGGTCTGGGAGTACTTCCGTCACCAGGAGCGCATGTTCAAGCCGCAACTGCGGCGCAGCCCCTTCCTGGAGGGACGTGCGGAGCGGCTGCGCGAGACGCTCATCCAGCACGACATGGACGGGTTGCTGCGCGAGATCGAGCTGGACCGGGCCAACGGCCTGCTCGGCAAGACGTGCATCCACCCCTCGCACGTCCTGCCCGTGCACGCCCTGTCCGTCGTCAGCCACGAGGAGTACAGCGACGCCCGGGACATACTGCGGCCCGAGCGGGACGGCGGCGGCGTCCTCAGATCGGCGTACACGAACAAGATGAACGAGGTGAAGCCGCACCGGGCGTGGGCGGAGCGGACGCTCCAGCGCGCGGAGGTCTTCGGAGTGGCGCACGAGGACGTCGGCTTCGTGGAACTGCTGGCGGCGGGCCTGCCCGGATGAGGCCGGGCCGCGGTGGGCGCTGCGCGCGCGGCAGTCAGCGGTGAGGCGGACGCGTCCGGTGGGGCCGACCGGGTCGGTTGGACCGGCAGGGTCAGTGGGTCCGGCAGGGCCGGCGGGGCCAGCGGAGTCGACAGGGTCGGAGAGGCCGGCAGGGCAGTGGGGTCAGTGGGATGAACGGGGAACGCGGGATGGACGAGGTGCGTGGGATGAACGGGGTGCGTGGGATGAGCGGGGTGTCTGCGGTGTCTGAGGTGGGCGGGGAGACGGGCGTGGTGTGGTCGGGGGCGTGGGTGGCCGAGCGGCTGGGCGTCGAGCTGCGCGGTGACGAAGAGCTGACCGGGTTGCTGGGGCTCGCGCTGCGGCGCAACCCGAAGCGCGCCCATCTGCTCGTGTCGAACGTGCTGGGCAAGCATGTCCCCCAGCGTCCGTCCGTGGTCCGGGCCGCGGGGCACGACCTGGGGCTGCGGGTCAGGGAGCTGCTCGGTGACGAGGCGGCGGCGCGGGCCGTCGTGCTCGGATACGCGGAGACGGCGACGGGCCTCGGGCACTGTGTCGCCGAAGGCATCGCGCTCGCGCCGTACCTGCACTCCACCCGGCGCCCCGTCGAGGGCGTCGCCACGGCCGGCGGGTTCGAGGAGTCGCACTCGCACGCCAGCTCCCATCTGCTGCTGCCCGAGGATCCGGGGCTGCTCGCGGGGGACGGGCCGCTGGTCCTGGTCGACGACGAGTTCTCCACGGGGAACACCGTCCTCAACACCATCCGCGCCCTGCACGACCTGCACGCGCGTGAGCACTACGTCATCGTCGCGCTCGTCGACCTGCGTTCGCCCGGTGACCAAGGCCGCTTGGAGGAGTTCGCGCGGGAGATCGGCGCGCGCGTGGACCTCGTCGTGGCGGCGCGGGGCACGGTCGAACTGCCGGACGGTGTACTGGAGAAGGGGCAGGCCCTCGTCGCCGCCCACGAGCAGGACGCGCGGCCCCGGGGCGGCGAGCGGGAGCGCGGCGAGATCGTACGGGTGCCCGCGCTCGGCTGGCCCGACGGGGTCCCGGACGGCGGACGGCACGGGTTCACCCCACAGCACCGCGAGCAGCTTGAGGCGGCGCTGCCCGCCCTCGCCGACCGGATCGCCCCGCACCTGCGCGGACGCGTCCTGGTCCTCGGCAACGAGGAGTTGATGTACGCGCCGCTGCGCATCGCCACCGCGCTGGAGGCGACGGGCGTGGACGTGGCGTTCTCGACGACCACACGGTCGCCGGTCCTTCCCGTCGACGACCCCGGATACGCGATCCGCACCCGGATCTCCTTCCCGGCCCATGACGCGCCGGCCGACGGGCCGGGCGAGCGGTACGCGTACAACGTGGCGGGGGGCGGCTTCGACACGGTCCTCGTCGTCGTCGACTCCGCCGGTGACCGTGCCGAACTCGGGGCGCCGGGCGGGCTGTTGGAGAAGGTCGCCGAGCATGCCGGGCGGGTCGTCGTCGCGGTCGTCCCCTCGTATGTGCCGGGGGCGGCGGCGCCCGGGGCGGGGCCCGAGTCGACGCGGCTCGGGGCCCGGCTGCCCGAGCCGTTGCGGGGGCCGGAGTTCTCCTCGTACGCGCCCGATGAAGTGGGCTGGTTGTTGCAGGACCTGTCCGATGTGGCCCTGGAGGCGCCGACCGAGGAGCGCGAGGAGGCCGTGCAGAGCGGCGGGGCGCATTACGCGGAGTCGCTGCCCGTCGAGTACCAGCCGAGCGACCAGTACCAGGAGCTGTTCCACGCGGCCCTGGAGACCTCGGCGGCGCGGATCGCGCGGGCCGTCGGCGTCGTCACGGAGACCGTCCTCGCGGAGCGTTCGCCGCGCCCGGTCCTCGTGTCGCTGGCGCGGGCCGGGACGCCGGTCGGTGTGCTGATGCGGCGCTGGGCCCGGCGCCGGCACGGGCTGGAGCTGCCGCACTACGCCGTCTCCATCGTGCGGGGGCGCGGTATCGACGCGAACGCGCTGCGGTGGATCGCCGCGCACCACGACCCGGCGGACGTCGTCTTCGTCGACGGCTGGACGGGCAAGGGCGCGATCACGCGGGAACTCGCGGCGGCCATCGGGGAGTTCGAGAAGAGCGGTGGGGCGGCGGGTTTCGACCCGGAGATAGCGGTCCTGGCGGATCCGGGTTCGTGCGTGCGGACGTACGGGACGCGGGAGGACTTTCTCATACCGTCCGCGTGCCTCAACTCCACGGTCTCCGGGCTGATATCGCGGACCGTGCTGCGCGCGGACCTGGTGGGGCCGCACGACTTCCACGGGGCGAAGTTCTACCGGGAACTGGCCGGGGCGGATGTGTCGGGGCGGTTCCTGGACGCGGTGGAGGAGCGGTTCGAGGAAGTCGCCGAGGCCGTCGCCGTCGAGGTGAAGGAGCTGCTCGGGGCCGATCGGGCGCCGACCTGGGAGGGGTGGGCCGCGGTGGAGCGGATCAGTGAGGAGTACGGCATCCACGACGTCAACCTCGTCAAGCCCGGAGTGGGTGAGACGACCCGGGTGCTGCTGCGGCGCGTGCCGTGGAAGATCCTGGCTCGTGAGGACGCCGGCGCGGACCTCGATCATGTCCGTCTGCTCGCGGAGCAGCGCGGGGTGCCGGTCGAGGCGGTGGCCGAACTCCCGTACACGTGCGTGGGGTTGATCCATCCCCGGTTCACGCGGGGGGCCACGGGTGCGGACGGCAAGGCGGTGGCGGCGAAGTGACGGTCCTCGTAGCGAGCGACCTCGACAGGACGCTCATCTACTCCGCGGGCGCGCTCGCGCTCGGCATGCCGGACGCGCGGGCGCCGCGGCTGCTGTGCGTCGAGGTGTACGAGGGCAAGCCCCTCTCGTACGTCACCGAGGACGCGGCCCGGATGCTGGAGGAACTGGCGCGGCGCGCGGTGTTCGTGCCGGCGACGACGCGGACGCGGGAGCAGTACGGGCGGGTGCGGTTGCCCGGGCCGGCACCGAAGTACGCGGTGTGTGCCAACGGAGGGCATCTGCTCGTCGACGGTGTCTCCGATCCGCAGTGGCGGGCGGCGGTCGGGGAGCGGTTGGCGACGGAGTGCGCTCCGCTGGAGCAGGTGCGGGAGCGGATGGTCGCTTCCGCGGACCCGGAGTGGTTGCTGAAGGAACGGGTCGCCGAGGATCTGTTCGCCTACCTGGTGGTGGACCGGGCGGCGTTGCCCGAGGGGTGGGTCAAGGAACTCGCTGCGTGGGCCGAGGAGTTGGGATGGGGGGTGTCCTTGCAGGGGCGGAAGGTGTACGCCGTGCCGAAGCCGTTGACCAAGGGGGCGGCTGTGCGGGAAGTGGCGCGGAGAGTGGGGGCGGGGCGGGTTCTCGCGGCGGGGGACTCGTTGTTGGACGCGGATCTTCTGGAGGTGGCCGATCTGGGGTGGCGGCCGGGGCACGGGGAGTTGGCGGAGGCGGGGTTCGTGGCGGAGGGGGTTGTCGGGCTGACGGAGGTCGGGGTTCTGGCGGGGGAGGGGGTGCTGAGGGGGTTTTTGGGGGCGGTTTGATCGGGCGGTGCGCTTCGGCGCGGGGCGCTTGGGTGCGGGGCGGCTCGATTGGGCGTACCGGGGTGCTTGGTGCGGGGTGTTGGAGGCCGCGACCGGCGCGGGGGTGCGGGCCCGATGGGGCTGTGGCCCGGCGCTGGGGGCCGCCTTGCCCACCCTGCCGCCCCGGGCGGCAGATTGCCCAAGGCGGCGGGCGGGGCGGTGAAGGTGGGCGCGGGCCTTGGCTCGGGCGGGCGATTGGCGGGGCGGAGCGGTGCGACCTCGCGCCGGTCCAGGTCGGGGCCGTAGGAGTCAAGGGCCCCGCGCTCGTCCCAGGTCGTCCGGTGAGAAGGTCGGCGGCTGGCGGGAGTAGGCCCCGTGGCGTTCTGCGGGCGGCGTAGTCGCAGGCGCCCGCGAGTCCGCCTCAGCCTCCGCCCAGGGCGCCCCCGCGCAGCTCTCCGCATCCGCCCCCAGGACGCCCTGTGCGACCTCAACCGCAGCAGCCGCCTCCGCAGCAGGATGAGGCCGATGAGGCGGGCGCGGGGGAGGAGGATCGGGCGGCCGGGGCACCGGTGAGGGCGATCGTGGAGAGGAGTTTGACCGTGTCGGGGTGGCCCGACGGGCAGGGCGCCGGGTCCCCGGACGCGGCCATCGGACGGGACAGTTCGAACGTGTCGGCGCAGGTGCGGCAGCGGTACTCGTAACGAGGCATGCCGCACAGATTACGGCGCGCCCGAACCCCCAGGGCGCGCCCGAACCCCCGGGCGGGGCTGGAGCGCACCCCGCGCGCAGCGCCCACGCGCCACACCCGTAGGCACCGCCCGTTCGCCCCACCGGCACGACCCCACTCGCACGCAGCGCCTGCACGAGTCATCCGTCCGCAGTGCCCACGCGCACCCATAGGCACCGCCCGCACGCAGCCCCCGTACGACCACCGGCCCACCCGCACCCAGGGCCCGCCCGCCCGCTCCACCCGCACGCCCCCCTCCCGGCAAGGACACGTCACGTCCCCGTGCCGCGGGCCTCTCGGATGTGGGCGACGACCTGGGCCACCGTCTGGCGGACCGCCTCCGTCTCGGTGAGGAAGTGCCAGTAGTCCGGGTGCCGTCCCTCCAGGCCGGCGACGGCGCGGTCGAGGCGGCCGACCGAGTCGTCGAGGGGCCGCGCGTGCCGGGGGTCGGGGGTGGCGCGTCCGGCCATGGCGAGGCGTTGCGCGTCGCGGATGGCGAACCGGGTGCGGTCGATCTCCTGCTGGGGGTCCTTCTGCACCGCGTTCAGCCTGGTCAGGCGGTCGGAGGCGGCGGAGACGGACTCGTCCGTGGTGTTCAGCAGGGCGCGGACCGTGGAGAGGAGGGAGGTCGCGTCGGGCCAGCGCTGCTCGTCGCGGGCGGTGCGGGCCTCGGCGAGCTTGGTCTCGGCCTGCCGTACGTTCTGCGCGGCCTGCTCGGGTACGTGCTGGAGGTCCTGCCAGCAGGCGGCGGCGAACCGGCGCCGCAGTTCGCTCAGCACCGGTTCGACCTGGCCGGCGCGGGTCTGGAGGGCCTGGGCGCGGGTGCGCAGCGAGACGAGCCGGCGGTCGATCTCGGCGGCGCGCTCGGGCAGCCGCTCGGCCTCGGCGCGGATGGCCTCGGCGTCGCGGTTGACGCGCTCGGCGCGCTCCAGGGTCTGGGGGACGCCGTGCCGGCCGGCGCCCTCGTTCAGCTTGGTCAGTTCGGGGCCGAGGGCGGCGAGCCGGGTGGCCAGGTCGTCGGCCTTCAGGCCCGCCTGCCGTACGGCGTCGAGCGCGGTGGTCGCGGCGAGCAGGGCCTGCCGGGCGCGCTCGATCGCCGGGGCGAGCCGCGCGAGCTGGGTCTCCGCCTTGCCGAGCAGCGGGCCGAGGCTCTGCGCGAACCGGTCCAGGTCCTGCTTGGTCCGCAGCAACTCGTCCTTGGCCTGCGTCAGTTCGGCGCGGGCGCGGGACGCGGCGGCAGCCTCCAGGTCGTCGCGGTCGAGGTCGTGGGCGTCGACGGCACCGATGTAACGGCCGCTCGCCTCGTCGATCCGGCGGCCGAGCTGCGCGAAGTCGGACGCGGCGGCGCGGGCGGCGGCGGAGTCGTCGACGGCGGTGATCGTCTCGATGGAGATGCGCAGGTCACGCTGGGCGGTGTCCAGCTCGTAGAACGCGGCGGCGGCGTCGTCCTTGGCCGCCTGCGCCTCCGCCCGCTGGCTCTCGGCCCGCCCGCCGAACCAGCGCCGCGTCCCGCCCGCGCTGAACGCGGCCGTGGCCGTCAGCGCCAGCAGCGGTACGGGCAGCAGCGCCAGGGTGAGGAAGTCCCGTAGGCCCGAAGTGGTGTCCGGGGCAGGTCGCGGGGCGTGTCGCGTCGTTTCCCACGCCCCCGTGGGGCGCCGCCTCGTCGACTTCGCCACAAACCTCTCCCGTACTGCCCGTGGTGCCCGTACTGCCCGTGCTTCCCGTCCCGTCCGTGCACGTCATCGTGCCCGGGCCGGCCCGGTGTCCATTCTCCCACCGGTTGAAGACGAACACACGGGCCGTTCAGTTCGCGGGCCGCACCGTGATGTTTCCGTCGCCGGTGCGGGCGCTCACGCGGTGGGTGCTGCGCGGGTCGCGGGGCACGGACACGTGGACGGAACCGTCGCCGGCGCGGGTGTCGACGCGGTACGCGGTGGCGCCGCCCGGCAGGGTCAGCGTCAGGGAGCCGTCCGTGCTGGCGGCGTCCACGCGGTCGGGGACGCGGCGCAGGCCGATGTGGGCGCTGCCGTCACGGGTGGACACGGAGACCTGGCGGGCGTCGACCCCGGAGGCATTCAGGGAGCCGTCGCGGCCGTGCAGGCGCAGGGGGCCCTTGACGTCGCTGACGTGCACGGAACCGTCGTCCGACCGTACGTCGAGGCCGGCGTCCAGGCCCTTGGCCCGTACGCTGCCGTCGCCGTCGCGGACGACCACGGCGACGCCGCGCGGGACCTCGACGCGATGCCGGGCGGCGCAGTTCACGACGATGCCGGAACAGTGCAGCCGCAGCACGAGCCGGTCCTCGCCGGCCCGCCACGCCCACGTCACCTTCGGGTCCGATCCGATCACGGTCGAGCCCCGGAACCAGCGCGTGACCTCGACGCGGTCGCTCTTGCCGGGCACGAGGTCGAGCGCGGAGTCGTCGGAGTCGACGGTCAGCGTCCGGCCGTGCAGGGCGAAGGCGCGGTGGTCGGGATGCGGATCGTCGGAGGCGTCCGCGCCGCACGCGGCGACGGTCATGGCCGTCGCCGCCACGACCGTGCTCAGGGCCAGGGCGCGACGGGTACGGCGACTCGTACGGACGGTCATGACGAACTCCCCCAGAGGTTACGGTCCTTGCCGCGCCGCACGAGCGTCCGACGCCCTACGAACGTATGCGCCGCGACCCCCTCCCCGGCATGCGGACCGCCACCGGATCCCGGGTGGGGATATCCCCCGTACGAGTAAGTCCGGCATCCCGCGCGGGCAGGGCGGGCGGGGCGGGTTTGCCGCGGACCGGGATCGGCAGGGTAGGCTGTCGGCTCGTCCTGGTCGTGGAACCGGGGCGTTCGGGTGCGTAGCTCAGGGGTAGAGCGCCTGCCTTACAAGCAGGATGTCGGCGGTTCGAAACCGTCCGCGCCCACCACGAGATGTAGCAGGCCAGAGGCCCCTCGGCGTAATCGCCGGGGGGCCTCCCCTGTGATCGAAGTCCACAAAGAGTCCACAACCCCTGACGATCAAGAGGAAAGTCACCGGTTCGAGGGATTGATCGGGCCACGACAGGCCGTAGAGTCACAGGCGACGAGGGCTGGCGCGTCTCCCCGCGCGCGCCAGACAGGCGCTCGTCTGCCTCCTGTGGATCCCGGGCGGGGAGGCCCGGCCCACAGGCCACGGCCCCCGCCGCAAAGCTCGGCGGGGGCCGTTGCGTTCGACGGTAGACCCTCACACCCCATGTGGGTATTACACACGGGGTGTGCAGGATCGGAGCACGGCGATTCTCGGCCAAACTCGGATACGTGAAGGCGCCTCCCCGGGCGGACAGGCGTACACGCCGGGGAGGCGCCGTCGGAGCCCTCCCGTGGATGGAGGGCGGCTGGTGACGGCGTTGTCATATGCACGCTGCCGGACGGTTGCCTGAGACGTCGTGCGTTGCCCGACAAGTCACTCGAACGTGCATCGCATTCGTGCCGATCCTGTGCGCGCGATCTGACCAGTGATCCAAAAATGTACAGTCGAAGATACAGACAGACGATCATGATCGGGCGAGCGTTGAGCGGGTGCCGCCCGCCCCGCCCTCGCCCCGCGTCCTCGCCGCCCGGCGAGCCGTAGGCGACCGCATCCGGGCCGCACGCCTCCACGCGAACCTCACCCAAGAGGCCCTCGCCGAGGAGGCCGGCATGGACCGGCAGTCCATCAACCGCATCGAGCAGGGCCACGCGAGCCCGATCCTCGACAACCTGATCCGTATCGCTGACGCGCTCGGCGTCCCGCTCCGCGATCTCGTCTGATCGGGCGGCGGCCCACTCGCCGTCGGCCGCCGCCCGCCCGCAGGCACCACCGGCTGCGGGGGGGCAGACCGGGCCGCCCATCGGCGCGGGCGGCCCGGTATCCCGCCGCCTGACGGGGGGGATTGGCAGGCGGCGGGAGCTGAGGGTCAGGGGCGCCCAGCCGGTGAGGTCTGGTGCGGCGTCGGCCGGCGCATGCAGCGCCGGTGTCTCGTCACGCTGCGGCCTGGACCCGACGCGCTGAAGACCGCCTCAACTTCCACCTCTTGGCCAGGCCGGACCGGCTGGTCGCAGCGGGCGCAAAGCGGGTCCTGGAGGTGCGAGGTCTCCGCGGCCTTCAGCGTCTTGACCAGTTCGACGAGCGCGTCCGCCAGATGGCGCACGTACACGCGCATCGGCCCCACTGTGGCGGGCTGCCGCGGGGGGCGCTTGAGGAGTCGCTCGGTGGTCAGGGCCGCAGCCGCGAGGGGGAGGTGGGCGCGTAGCTCGGGGGTGGCGGCGGCCAGGATGGGTGCGGCCAGCTCCGTGAGGCCGTCGGCGCACTCGTCGAGCTGTGTGTGGGTGGCGACTGGGGCGAGCTGGAGGGCGGCGCGGGCGGCGTCCTGCGTCGCCTGGAAGCGGTTGGCGTGGGCGTCGGTGTTCACGTCCACCGTCCTTTGCTGAGGGCGCGTCGCAGCGGGATGGAAGCGGGGCAGGCCAGCCCGAGGAGGGCGCACTGCGGGCACGTGATCGTGTGCTCCAGGTACTGGCGGTAGACGAACATGACGGTGCAGTCGTGGCAGCCGCGGGGGAGGATCACGCGCCCGGTGTCGGGGTCGCGGCGTCCGCCGAGGTTGACGCTCGCCCACCCGACGAGGTTCACGTCGCACCAGGCGCAGGCGCGCCCCCGGCGCTGCGCCGTGGTCATCTCCGCCACGGGCACGTCCACGGTGATGCGTGAGGGCGCCTCGGCTGTCTCGACCTGGGGGGCGGTCATGAGGCCCCCGCGCAGGAGTCGCAGGCCCTCGGGAAGATGAGCCGCTGGGCGTCGGGGTCGATGCGCTCGCCGAGGTCGACGCTCGCCACGCCGACGAGGGGCCCCGCGCAACGGGCGCACGCCCGCCCGCACATCTGGTCCTCGTCTAGCACGGCCGCCCGCGCCTTCGTCTCGATGGGCTCGCCGAGGCCGATGCCGCTCGTGCCGTCCTGCTGCGTCTGACACCCCGCGCACAGTGACACCGTCCACACGCAGTCGGTGCCGTGCTGGCGGACCTCGTGGCTGGGCGTGAGCGACCGCGACACCGCGCCGCAATCCCAGCACGCCAAACCGTGGAGACGGGCGATACTCACCTCCTCAACCAAGGTGATGGCCCGTTCTCTGATTGTGCTGCTCATAGTCTGGCCCCCGGTCTGTGGCGTCCGATGCACAGATCATGGGCGGCTGGGGAGGCGGTAGGTGATACAGCGTGTATTACTGTCAGACGGCGCCGATCCACTCCGCGAAGTGGTGCAGCGTCTCAGCGTCGGTGCGCTTGAGCCGGATGAGTGTGGCCGCGGTCTCTCGGGCCCACGGGTGCTCGCGGGTGTGCTGCGGGGCGATCGCGCGGGCCACCTTCAGCGACTCGAACGCGTCCTCCATGCGGGACGCCCACAACTGCGCGCGTGCGAGTTCGATCCAGAAGCCGGAACGGCGCTCGGCGGGGAGGGCGTCGGAGGGGGCGCCTTCGCGGGCGACCGCGAACGCGGTGCCGACGTGGTCTTCACCGAGGCTGACGGCGACGGACAGCTCGTGTACGCGCACCGACTCGGGGCCGAATGCGGTACCGAGATAGCTGCCTTCGGGGACCTGCTGGCTCAGGCGGCGTGCCTCGGCTAGGTGGGCCCGCGCGCGGTCGGCGTCCGCTGCCCGCCCGGAGATGACCGCTGCGCGCATGTGTAGCGAACCCTGTGCGGCGGCTGAGGCTTCGTCAGTGACGGAGGGCGCCGAGTCGACGGCGGCCTCCAGCGCGCGGGCGCCGGCAGTGTGGGCGCGGGCGGTGAAGAACGTCTCGGTGCGGACGTAGGCGACGGTGGCGTCGAGTAGCGGCGCCTCAGCGTATGGGGCTGCCCATCGCATGAGTTCGATGAGGCGCGCGGACAGGTCGTGGGCGCCGTATTTGTAGGCGACCGCGTCGGCGCAGCGCGCGGTGGCGACGAGGAGGCGGGCCGCAGCACGCCGGTCGGGCGCGGTGTGGAATGCGGCCAGTGTGTCGTCGAGGAGTGCGGGTGCGTGCTGGGCGATGCGCCCGTATTGGGCTGCCAGTCGCCAGGTTGTGGCCTCGGTGACGGCGGTGTGCAGCTCGTCGAGGCTGCGGGCTGGCGGGTCGAGGGGGATGTCGTAGGCGGCGATGCTTGCGGAGATCGCGGGTAGCGCGGTGTGGACGCGCCGTTCGGTGCCCGTGAACGTGGACAGCAGCCGCGTTGGGTCCACGCCGAGCGCCGCGGCGATCGACTCCAGGGCGGCGTCGCTGGGACGCCGTTTGCCCTGCTCGATTCCTCGGATGGTGGGCAGAGACAGGTACGCGTCGCGGGCGAGGTCCTGCTGCCGTAGGCGTCTGGCTTTGCGGAGGATGGCAATCTGCTTGCCGAGCACGTTGTCGTCAAGTGCGGGCATACTGGCTCCAGTTCGAGGCGTCCACTTCGAACCGTACCCGCGCGGTCACGCGCTGGTGCGGGAACGGCTCCGCCTGTACTCCGCAGGTGGGGCCGCTCCCAGCAGCGATCAGCGGTCGAGCATGTCGACCAGGTCGATGAGTGAATCGACCCGGTAGTCGGCCACCGCAGCCACCTCCGGATCCTCTGCCCACAGATGTCCCCACGGGCCGCGTCGCAGGTGCGCTGTCCGAAGGCCCGCGCGCGCGGCTGGCAGCGTGTCGTTCTGCGGGTGGTCTCCTACGTAGAGGATCTTCCCGGCAGGAACGCCAGCCTCGGCGATGAGGCGGTCGAAGAACTGCTGGCTGGGCTTTGCGACACCCCACTCGCCCGAGGTGGCGATCAGGTCTGCGGGCAGGTCGAGGGCCCGCAGCAGCCTGCCGGCCTTATCGGTCTGGTTGCCTGCGACGATCACGCGTACCCCGGCCGACCGCAGCGCCGACAGCGCAGGGCGCACGTCGTCGTACAGGTCGGTCTCATCCAGGAACTCGCCGTGCCCCGCCTCCTCGCGCGCTCGGTAGGCCGCCGGAAGGTCGATGCCGGGCTGGAGCAACCGTAGAGCTTCGGCGTTGTCCTGGCCGCGGGTGACGACGGCGCCGACGAGCGCGGAGACGGTGTGCCGGGGAACATCAAGCCAGTCAGCCCACGATGCCCAGTACCGGTCGTCACGTACGAGAGTCTCGCCTACGTCGAAGGCGACGGTGTGCATCATTCCGCCCAGCCTAGAGGGGCTGGGCCTGCTGGCAGACGATGGACGGTCTGAGCATGACGAAAGGGCCCCGCCCTCCAGGAGGGCGGGGCCTTGTCAGTGGTACTGGCGCCGCTGCGGGTCCAGTCCGGCGGCCGACGGCGACGGCTGCCCGCCACCACCAGGAGCGCCGTCGCGTCGGCAGACCAGCGCGTCCGGATCGGCCGGCAGGGGCTGGAGGCTGTAGCCGTCGGGGCAGGTCTGTCCGTCGTGGCCGTCCTTCCCCGCGGGCCCCGGCGGTCCGGGCTCGCCCTGCGCCCCCGCTGGACCCGGCGGCCCCGGCGAGCCGGCCGCGCCCGGCGCCCCGGACGGTCCGGCCGGGCCGGCGGGCCCCTTCGCGCCGTCGCGGCCGGGCGCGCCGCTCGGCCCCGGCGAGCCGTCCCGAGCATGCGCGCCGGGGCTGCCCGACGGGCCCCTCCTGCCGGGCGTCCCGTCACGGCCGGGAGTGCCCGGTGCGCCGGACGGCCCCGGCTGCCCGGCCCCGTCCCGGCCGCGCTCCCCGCGCGGCCCCGCCGTAGGCGTGCCGCCGAGCTGGCGGACCTGCTCGGCGAGCGCGGCCCGGTCCTGGTCCGCCTGCCGGATCTCGACGGACTGGCGGACCACCATCACCGCGAGGAGCGCCAGCCCGGCGACGACGACGGCGGCGAGGGTGGCGAGGAGCCACTCGGCGCGCGGAAGCCGCCACGTTCGGGTGCGTCCATGAATGCCGGTCACGAGGCGACCACCGCCCAGATGGCGACGCCCGCCGACAGCAGCGCCAACAGCACGGGCACCACGAGCTGGTACATGCGCTGCTGCCGCTCGCGCTCGCGCCGGTCCCGCTCGGCGAGCTGGTACTGCTCGAACGCCACCTCCAGCGCGTCACGTTCGTCGCGGACACGCTGCACATCCTGGCCGAGGGACTGGAGGCGCTGGTCGGTGTACGCGGACTGGAGGCTGTACACCTCCGTCGACACCACCTTGTCGAGGCGCGAGTTGATGCCCTGCGCCATGACCTGGATCTCCTGGCGCAGCGCGGCGACCGAGCGCCCGAGTTCCCCGACGGTCTGTTCCTCGGGCACGCGGTCCTCCGATCAGTGTGCGGGTGTGGGGGTCAGGTGTCCGAGCGCGGTGTGTGCGGTGCCGCCCATCCGGCGATCCAGGATGCGGCGGCCGGGACGAGGGCGAGGACGACCGGCTCCAGCGCGTCGGGCATGCCGCTGATGAGGGAGGGGTCGTCGGTGACGGCGCCGAGGATGGCGAGCCCGGCGAGGCTGGCCAGGTAGGCGAGCGCCGTGGACGCCTTGACCTTCTTCTCGATGGGGGCAGAGGCCATGTCAGTTCTCCTTCGGGGTGTCGAGCGCGGCCCGGACGAAGCAGTCCTTGGCCTCCAGCAGCTTGCGCAGCCCGGCCGTGAGTTCCGGGCTGTCGGGCAGCTTCTCGACGAGCTTGTACGCGAGGTTGCAGACGTCGAAGCTGACGTCCTGGAGCGGCTGCGGCAGGTGCTGGTACTCGAAGTACTGCATCAGTTGCTGGGTGCCGGGGTGCCGCTGGCTGTAGTCGGTCATGAGCGTGCTCTCCTTCGGATCAGGTGGTGACGGTGAAGCCGTGGCGGGCGCCAAGGCGGGTGAGGGAGTCGCGGCCCGGGATGCCGTCGGCCGCCGCGCCCGTGTAGCCGCCGCCCGCCTTCGACCGCTGCCACTTCGCGTACGCGGTGACGGTCGCCGAGCCGAAGTGCCCGTCGAGGTACGGCTTCGAGAGGAGGCCGGCGTCGACGAGCGCGGCCTCGACGGTGCGGACCCCGGCATACGTGACCGGAGTGCCCTTCGCCTTCGGGTCGTTCTTCGCCGCGGCGATCAGCCTCGACAGCGACACCGTCGGCCGCGACGGCGCCGGAAGCGGCGGGTGCGGCTTCGCGCCGCCCAGCCGCGCCCCGACCCGCGCCCGCATCGACGCCATCGTGAACCCCTTGGGGTCGACCTTGCCGGGCTGCCACTCCAGGTGGCCGAGGGCGGAGCGCTCCGACCAGCCGTGGTGGCGGCAGAGCGCGGCGGCCACCCGCTCGATCGCCTCCAACTGGGCGTCCGGCCAAGGGTCGGAGCCGTCGCCGAGGTTCTCGCACTCGAACCCGTAGAAGCACCGGTTGCCGTCGACGGTGGCCTCGTTGTCCGTGGGCAGCGGACGCTCATCGATGATCGCGGCGAGGACGTCCGGGTCGCCGAGCCCCGCATGGTTCGCGCGGCCGTAGCCGACGAGGTGCACGACGCCGTCCTTGGCGATGACACCGTGGCACAGCGGGCCGGGCAGGTCGGCGTGTCCGTCGCGGCAGATCCGCACCGTGTTCGCAGTACCGCGGGTGACGGTGTGGTGGATCATCACGCCGTTCACGGGGCCCCAGGGCCCCTTGTGGTTGCGGTTGTGCGTGCGCCACGCGCCGACTTCCTGCACGCGTACGCCCTCGGCGCGCAGTGCCGCCAGGAACTGCGTAGGGGTCATGGGTGGTGCCATGGGGTCTCCAGACATGAGAAAGGCCCCGGCCGAGCGGCACAGGGCAGGCGTGGGGGGGGGCGGGTCAGGTGAGGTCTGTGGCGGTCGTGTTCTCCGTCGCTCCGGACTCGATGTTGATGCCGATCCCGGCGCCCGTGTTCGGCGCCTCTCCGCCCTTCCACTCAGCGCCACGGAAGTCGTTGCCGTAACGCTGGATCAGCGAGCAGGTACCGGAGACCGACAGCCCGTAACGGGCCTCGTTACCGGAACCGTTCGGCCGGCACTTGTTCCCCGACAGCGACACCGACGACGCGTTCGTGGAGAGGCGGATGCCGTAGTACTGCGCGTTCGCTGAACGGCCGGGACTCTTCACGTAGTTGTCCCGGATGTGCAGGTTGCTGCCGTTCTGGATGAGGATGCCGTTGTTGGCGGGCTCGCGGATCTGGTTGCCGATGGCGCTGGAGTGATCGCAGTTGACGAGGGTCATGCCGTGCGCGCCGACCGTCCACACCTGATTGCCGGTGATGACGAGGTTGCCGCAGTCCTCCGTGCTGATGCCCGTGCCGTTGATGTTGGCGATCACGTTCCCGGTGATCGCGGCGCGGGACACCTGCTGCATGCGGATGCCGTTCTGGTTGTTCTGCGAGCCGTCGATGCTGTTGGAGCCGACGGTCAGGTTGAGGATCTGGCCGGACGTCTCACCGAGCGCGATGATCGGTTCGTCGTAGCCGCCGCCCTGCCGGAACACGTTGCCCACGACGGACAGGTTGCGCATGACCTGGGAGGCGTTGGTCTGGTTGCCGTTGACGTCCTTGGTGTCCTCGGTGTCGGTGAGGATCACCGCGCGCAGGCGGACGCCGGAGCCGCAGCCGACGAACGCGTTGCCCGTGATCGTGGTGTCCTCCCAGTTATAGGCCGACACCGCGTACTGAAGGATGTTCTCGAAGCTGTTGTTGGCGACACGGATGCGGCGGTGCCAGCGGCCGATCGTGGCCGAGTGCGAGCCGACGCCGCGCGGCCAGGCGGCCGTGCCCACGGTGTCCGAATCTCCGAAGTGGTTGCCGTGGATCAGGATGTCGACGCACGGCGTGTGGTCGTACGGGCCGAACCCCCCGAACACGCCGACGCTCTTGGCCAGGTCGATCTGCACGGCCTCGGAGAAATCCCGGCCGCCGGGGTCGACGTAGCCGCGGAACCGGCAGCCCGAGATCGTGCCGTGCGACGTGGAGTTCAGCTCGATGGCGTGGAAGCCGGGCACGTCCCGGATCTCCAGATCGCGGATGACGATGTCGGAGGCGTGCCCGATGCTGATGCACATCGCCGATCCGGTCAGCCCCGGCGTGGTGCCCTGCATGTTCCACAGGCCGCCCTCGATCGTGATCCGTGAGTGCCCCGTGTAGCCGGGGAAGGACTGGCCGCCGTCCCCGTTGAGGAGAAGGGTGCCGGGTACCGTTCGCCGGAACTCCGCGCCCTGCATGAGGGTGAGCCGGGTGTTGGTGTAGATCCGCAGCGTCTGCCCGATGAGGTAGACGCCCGGCGGCACGATGACCTGCGCGCCGCCGATGTCCCTGGCCTCGTTCAGGGCGGCCTGGATGCCCGGTGACGCATCCACAGTGCCGGACGCGTCGGCGCCGTAGTTGACGACGGAGAACGTCCGTTGAGGGGTCATCGCCTGGAGGCGCCCGGCGGTGATGTCCATGCCGGGCCGCCAGTCGACAGGGGTAGCCAAGGCGGCCCCCTTTCTACAGAGAGGTGATCGCCGGGTAGGCGAGGGAGACAGGCGCGCCCGTGGCGTGGCTCTTGGTGACGCCGTTGCGGGCGCGGGTGACCGAGAAGGCTTGAACACCAGCGCCTGCGGCGGCCGACGGGCCGACGAGCCGCCCGCCCCACACGAAGTAGGCGGCGCCAGCGGGCGGGGTGCCGCCCTGGCGGGTTCGGCCCACGACGGAGACGGTCTCCGCCGGAGCGGTCGCGGTGTAAGAGAGGAACGTCCACCGGCCGGCGGGGATCGCCGTCTGCGGTCCCGAGGTGGTGCTGATCTGCGTGCCGGCCGCGCGGTACCAGTCGAACGACACCCGGAAGTCCGGCCAGTTGACGGCGGAATAGACCCAGAAGCCGTACGTGTACGTCTGGCCCGCAACGACGGTCGCGCGGGCGCTCATGGCCAGACTGTTGGAGGCCGCGCTGCCGGTGGGCGTGACCTTGATCGAGGTCTGGGCGCGCGGGTGTACTGCCTCGGTGGACAGGGCGACGGCGCCGGTCGCCTGCCCGACCCACCCCGCCACGCCTTGGTCGAGCCACGGGTTGGTGTTGAGTACCTGTCCGGCGACGGCGTCGACGCGGATGATCTCGCCGCCGACCGTGACGTCGAACGGCGTCTCGGCCGGGTCGGTCGTCCACTGCGGGCCCGCTGTCGTCCGCACAGCGAGCGTCGAGGCGGACGCGGTAGCCGCGCTCGCCAGCTCGGACCCGTCGGTGTCGGCCTTCCCGTACAGGGGGTGGTCGGCGCGGGCGGTCATCCACGGGCCGCCGGGCTCGCAGGTCAGCGTCACCTCCCACGAGCGGGGCAGCAGCGTGTCGGACATGCCCGTGACCATCAGGTCGACGGGCCCGTACGCGACCCACGGCGGGAGCCCGGTGATGCGGATGATGTCGCCCTCGCGGAGCGCGAGGACGCGCTCGATCAGGGCCGGGTGGCGGTGCAGGTTGACCGTCAGCGTCGGGTAGCGGGCTCCGTCGTACGTCCCCAGGTGCAGCCGCCACGGCGCGATGTACTCCAGCTGGAGGTCGTCCTGGACGTTGACCGTGACCGCCTCGTCGTACAGGCCGATCCCCGCCGGGGGCTCCTGTACGGACATGGGGCCCGTCTCCAGCGCCGCGCGCGCGGACGAGCCGCCCTCGCGCGAGACAGTGATGTCGTTACGGGCGGAGTTGCTGTCGTCGGTGGGTCGCAGCGAGCCCGCGACGATCTGCCCGTAGGCGAGGACGAGCGCGGGTTCCTGGGTGTAGAGCGCGGACCGGTCCCGGTAGACCAGGCCGGGCCGCGTGCGGTCCTCGATGAGGATGCCGCCGTCTGCCTCCGCCGCCTCGGCGAGCAGCGACAGGAGGGTGTCCGGGCGCTGCGGGCCGACGCGCTGCGGGTCGAGCGGTCCCGCGATCCGGCCGATCGGGAAATTCTCTTCGCCCGCGAGGCGGAGCATGCGCTGCCACGCCGTCTCGCCCGCGTACCCGGCATCGGAGCCCGTGTACAGGGGGTTGGCGGCGGTGGGGAGTACGGCGAGGTGGCCGATGCCCCACCCGGCCATGGCATCCGTCCACGTGCCGGTGACGGCGGTGACGTGTCCGGCCCGGCCCGTGTACGTGCCGCCGTAGCCGCCGGCGTCGCCGCCCACGTCCTGGAAGTCGAGGCGCCAGTCGACCTTGCCGCCGCCAGCGTCCCGGGCCCACAGCCGCAGCCGCACCCAGCCGTGGAACACGTCGGCGCCGACGGCGATAGACATGAAGATCATGTCGTCGCCGGCCGAGTTGTACCCGGCGATCCGCACGTTGCTCGCGCGCATGCTGATCACCCACCGGCGGATGGTGCCCGTGGTAGAGACGCCGATCAGCTCGTGGTGCGGGCCGTTCGGCAGCGGCGCCTTGTCGTCGGCGTTGTACACGAACTCGACCTGCCACTGCCCGTCGGGGGCGGCGGGCGGGATCGCGGAGAGCTGCGACCCGGCGCCGATGATCTTCGGGAGTGGCTTCGAGGACGGGAGGCTGTCGAGGGCGGCCCAGTCCACGCGGGTCAGCGACGCCGCGCGCACCCCGCGGATCGGGGAGTAGGCGCGGGTCGCGGACCGGTCCTCCTCCATGGGCCAGTACGCGACCGGGTTCCCGGACGGGACGCGGCGCCGCAGCGTGCTGTCGAGCGCCTTGACGCCCTGCCCGTACCGGCGCAGCAGGCTCGCGGCCTCCACGGTCGTCCACACCAGCGCGCCGGACGGTGACCACTCCTGCGGCCACTCGGCGATCTCCCCGACGAACAGTTCGCGGCGGTCCGCGACGGCGGCCGTGCCCGCGTAGGACCAGGCGCGCCCCGCCGCGTCCGTGAACGGCGCCGTGCCGGTCGGGCGGACGGTGAAATCCGGGGCTGCGGCGAGGGTGCCGCCGATACCGGAGCGCACTTCCGCGCGGTAAATCTTGCCCTCGACCGGGAGCCTCGGCGGCACGTTCGCCAGGTCGGGGGCGCCGATGGTGAGCGGCGAGGTGGTCACTGCGATCTGGATTGGGGCCGGCGGCGGCGATCCGCGATAGCCGCCGAACCGCGTCCAAGGGCCGGTGAGCGACGGCGCCCAGTAGAACACCACCTCCCACTCGCCCCGGCCGGCGTCCACGTCGAGCGTGGCCCGGAGTGCGGCGCGGGGCGGGAGCGGCGGCAGCGGGCGGCGGAGTGCCCATGGCGTGGTGCCGTCGCTGCTCCACAGCATGACGGCCTGTCCGTCCTGGAGACGGAGCGCGTACGAACGCTGCCCCTCGGCGCCCCACTTGCCGATGAGCTGCTGAGCCCCGGGCCGGTACCAGGACGCGGCCAGCTCGATCCGCAGGTCGAGGTCGCCGGTGATCGACACCGGCGCCGCGTGCGGAGTCGAGGCGACGCCTGTGGCCGACCCGTCGAGGTCGAGGTAGTGCTCGGCGCCGGGGAGCCAGATGCGAACCGGAGTGTTCCTCCCGATCAGCCCGTAGTACGGGCCCATCGGGTTGCGCGGGGAGAACCGGCCGTCGGCGTTGTCGATCTGGAGCGGGGTGCGGGCGTACTCCGCCATGGAACTGCGCGGGGCGAGGCCGCGCGTGATCCGGATCGGCGTGGACGTACGGACCCTGGACGTGATGTCCGTCCAGGCGCCCGCCTTCACCTCCACATGGAGCCCCAGCGGATCCTCGGGGAACGCCATGTCACCTCCCCAGGACGACTTGCACGTTGCCGCCCCTGTTCTCGATCGCGGGGCGCAGGATGGACAGCAGGAAATCGGCGGTCGGAGACCCGTCGCCGCGCAGCTCGACCACAGCGGGCCCGGACGCACGGCCGCCGGAAGATGCGCCGGCGACTGCGCCGCCGACGCTGGACGCCATCGCCGCCGACGGCGTCGGCACGTTGACGAGGGACTGCATGGTGCGGTCGAGGACGCCTACGTTGTCCTCGGCGCCCATAGCGATACCGGCGGGAATCCACTGGCCGACCTCGTCGGCGAGCACGCGCGAGGGGCTGTGGATTCCGAGGGCCTTGGCGATCGGCCCGGGGATCATGCTCTTGGCGAACGATATGAGCTGGTCGCGGAGCCAGCCGCCGCGCGAGCGGACACCGTTGAGCAGGCCGCGTACGAGGTCGACGCCCTTGTCGTACAGCAGATGCCCGAGCGAGCCGAGCCCGCTTTTGATCCGGCCGGGAAGCCCCCGCACCCACGTCAGGAACTCGGCGCCCTTGCGAACCGAGCCGTCCCGGAACCGCTGCCACGCCGTGGCCGCGACCGTGGCGAGGACGACGCCGAGCAGCGCCAGCGCGCGCACCGTACGACCGGGCAGGGCGCCCACGTAGGCGATGAACGCGCCGAACGCGCCGCCGACAGGGCCCGCGATATAGCGGGACCACAGGGACCCGAACCAGATCGAGATGACCGCGCCGAACGCCGCGAGCTGACCGCCCACGCCCTCGACCAGGCCCCGCCCCAAGTTGACGAGGATCATGCCGACAGCGGCGACGAGCGCCCCGGCGACGAGCAGCGGAAGCGCCATCAATCCGAGGATGATCGCGCCCGCGACCAGGCTGACCTTGAACAGCTTGTCGGGGTTCGCGGCCATCCACGCGCCGATGGACTCACCGAGTCCCATGAGCCCCTGGACCGCCTGCGGGCCCAACGCCTTGACCCGCTCGACGAGCTTCGGCCCGAGGAGCCCGAAGAAGGAGAGCACACGGTCAAGCCCTTGCGCGCCACCCTGCCCGGCCTGCTCCCACAGCGAGCCGAACGCTTGCCCCACCAGGCTCTTGAACCCGGTGATCGCAGGGATCACGTAGGTGCCGAGGAAGTCGACGACTCCCTGCTGGATCCCCCGCTTGAACGCCTCGACCTTCGTACCCGCGTTATCGCGGAGCGCGTCCCCGAGCCCGTCAGCAGCCCCAGCGGTGTCGCCCATGCTCTTGGACGCCTTGCTGAGGTTCAGGGAGAACAGTGCGGCGCCCAGGTCCTCACCCGGACCGCCGAACAGGGCCGAGATGATCTGCTTGGCCTCCGCTGAGTCCGGCCCAAGCTTCTGGATCTTCTCCAGGATCTGGCCCATCGCCTTCTCGCCGCGCGCCCCGCCGGCCGCGACGTCGTCGGCGGTCTGCTGTGCGTTCAGGCCGAGTTGCTTCAGAGCGGTGACGCTGCCGGTGGACATGTCCGTCGCGCGGATGCCCAGCTCCTTGAAGGCGTCCGCGATCTTGTCGGTGTCCTTCGACCAGCCGCCCTGGATCGCCTGCCGGATCAGCCCCATCGCGGTCTGCCCCGAGATGCCGGCGCTCTTGAAGATCGGCCCGTACTCGATGAACGTCTCCATGACGTCCTCGGCGGCGATGCCGAGGCCGCGCGAGCCCTTGGTGAGGATGTCGAACGCCTCTTTGCCGTCCTTGGCGAGGCCGTTGCGCACCATCGACCCGGCCGCCTGCGCGGCCTGCCCGACGTCGACCTCCATGATGTTGGCGAGGTCAGCGGCGTTCGTCGCAATGGACTTGATCTGCGCGTTCGTCGCCTTCGGCGGGATCAGGCCGGAGGAAGCGACGGCCTTGATCGCGTCGGCTGCGCCCTGAAAATCTTCCGTGACGGCGTCCGCGAACATCCGGCCTGCGATGTGGCCGTACCGCTGCATCTCCGGGCCGGTGGAGCCCAGTTGCGCGCCGAGGCGCCCCACGATGCGGGACTGGTCCATCGCGTCGGACATGCCCTGCATGAGCATCGCGCCGGCCGCCGCGCCCACCGAGGCGAGCGCCAGCTTGCTTGCGAGGCCCTCGCGGATGTTGCCGGCCAGCTCGCCCACCCCGGCGGAAGCGCGCCCGCGCATCCGCTGCATGAACGACTGGCCGCCCTCGTCGCCCGCGTCCCCGGCGGCGTCCCCGACACTGCGCGAGGTCTGCCGGACACCGGTAGCAAGGTCTTCCCCTGCCTGCCGACCGGCGCGGTTGAAGTGACCGGGCAGGTCACGGAGTCGGCTGTCGACGCCGCGCGTGACGCCGTCGCCGAGCTGCTGCCCGGCATCCTGTCCGGCGCGTTCGGCGTCCGAGCCCATCTGGTCGCCTGCGCGCTGCATCTGGCGTTCGGCGTCGCGCAGCCCGTCGGCGACCCCGGAGGCGTCGAGGGTGATGGTTCCGGTGAGTTCGCCGACGTTGAGCGCCACGGGCTACCTCCTTCGGGGTGGTGGTTCTGGAGGTGCGAAGTGGCGCGCGATGCGGCTGTCTGCGCTGAGCAGGCCGTGCAGGCGGATCAGGAACCAGCGCCACGAGCGGGTGCGCATGACGCCGGAGGAGAGGTCGAGGCCGTACACCTCCTGCATGTCGGCCTCGACGAGCGCCCACTCGTTCAGCAGGGCCTCGCGGGTTACCTGCGCCGACCCTTGCCGCCGCGTCGGCTGGAGCCCGCCCTCGTACCACTCGTAGAGCCCCGTGACCGGGTCGAACTCGCCGCAGCCGACTCCGAGGAGGCGCTGCTCTGCGACCGACGGGCCGCCCGGTTCGGGGCCAGGCGAGAAGGGTCGCCGCCCGTGGCCCAGTAGGCGGCGGCGTTGTCGCGGGTGGAGGTGATCCAGACGATGACGGTCATGGCGACGTGCCGGAAGTGGGCCCAGTCGACCAAGGGGAGGATCTCGTCGTAGGAGTCGCCCAGCGCGAGCCGGAACAGGTTCCGCTCCTCCTCGTCGTTGAGGATCTCGGTGTCGGCCGGGGTCCCGCTCATGGCCATGCGCGCGGCCAGGGTCGTGATCCGGTCGACGCGCATCCCGTCTTCGGCGGGCGGCGACATGATGCGGAACGTGCGGGTGTTGCCGTCGGCGCACTTCACCGGCAGTTCGAGCCAGTCGTCGAGGAAGTCGCCGAGGGCCTCGAAGGTCGCTGCCATCAGACCCCCGGGGTGTCGATCATGAGCATGGGGCCGTCGCCGGTGACGGTGATCTCCGGCTGGTCCAGGTCGGTGTGCTCGCCGCCGGAGTTCTCCCACTTCACGATGCCGATGCCCTCGTACGCCTCGGGCAGCCCGTTGCGGTCGAACCAGCGCAGGTGCACACGGGAGGTGGAGCCCCAGCCGAACGCGGCAGCGCGGAGCTTCTCGTGGGTGGGGTGGAACACCTTGAGCTGGTCGTTGATCTTGCGGTTGAGAGTGACGGACAGCTCCCACTCCTGCGCGGTCTTCTCGTTGCCGTTCCAACCGCCCGACTCGTAGTCCGAGCTGTCCTCGATGTTCGGGTCCGGCATCGGAGGGGTGAACTCCTTGACACCGAAGATCGTCTGCCAGTCCGAGCCGTCCATCGCGGCGGACATGTCGATCTGAATGCGCCACCGCCGGACGAGCGCGGTCTGCGGCGTGGGAGTGGTCATGGTGCTCCTAGTCCTCCAGGTGCGGGCCGGGCCGAGTGGTCCGGAAGTAGAAGTTGCTGGTCAGTTCCATGCGGCCGTGCGTGTCCTGTCCGATCCACGCCTGCGACTGCCGCCACGACAGCGCCACGTGGACCCCGCCGGCGGAGTAGTGCTCCCGCTCGTGCAGCACGCCGAACACGCTGTCGGCGAGGTCGTCGACCGCGTCCGGGTCGGTGCCCGCGCGCATGCGGATCTGGACGCCGGTGATCGTGTCGGTGGTCTGGGTGTCCTGGACCGGGTAGGCGGTGAGGCCGAGCGCACGGTCCGGGCTGGCCGGCATGGGGCCGCGGTAGATGCCGGTGTCCGGGTCCTCGATCACGTCCTCGGGGCGGAACAGGCCGACGCCCTCCGCCTCCAGCAGCGCGGCGATCCCGTCGAGGAGGCGGCTGGTGTAGCCGGTCACCGCAGCGACCGGCGGATCTGAGCGGCGATGATGGCGGCGACCTGCGCGCTGTTCTCGTTGAGCGGCTGCTCCAGGTACTTGGCCTGCCGTCCGGGCGCGTGCCTGTAATCCATCTCCTCGTGCTGGCGGACGGCGTACGGGCCGTCGTAGGAGACGGCGGCGGTGAGCGACGCCTCGTCTACGGAGGCGGTGCCGGTGCGCTGGAGTTCGCCCTCGTCGAGGGGGACGACGCTGGTGGACTCGGACAGGACGTGCTCGGCGGCGAGGAGCAGGCCCCGCCCGGCGCCCTGGTGGATGGCGCGCTGCGCGGGAGCCCCGTTGAAGCGGAGCCGGAAGGACCGGGCCATGGCGACCTCCTATTCGAGTTGGATCTCGACGTGGTCCGGGGTGCGCAGGCCCGCGCCGTCGCGCCGCTTCGCCTGGATGACCTTGGTGGTCTGGCCGCCCGCCGTGGTCACGCGGGACAGCGGCGGCGCGTTGATGCCGGGCGCCGTGTAGGCGGTGGAGCCGGAGGTGACGGTGTCGCCGCTCGGAGAGCGGACGGCGCGGGTCTGCTCGTCGAGGAAGCACCTCACGCTCACGGGCGGCCCGTAGATGGGCCCTTTGGAGCCCTGCCCCTTGTACGGCTCGATCGTGATCGTGTGGACGAGGAGCCAGCCGGGGATGCGGGCCATCACCAGCCCCCGCTCATCACGCCGAGCCGGAACCGGTCGGCAGGAAGCGCGGCGAGCGCCCGCACGAGCTTGGGCGCGTAGTACGACGGGCTGCTGCGGTTGTCGCCCGCACCGAACTGGAGGTTCAGGGACCCGAGGGTGACGCCCTGGAGCGGGCCGGAGATATCGGTCTCCTCGCCGACCTCGCCCCAGAACTCGACCTGAGCGCACACCGCTTCGGCGAACGCGTCGGCGACGAGCGGATCGGACGGCATGCCGTCGGCGTCCGTGTCGTAGAACGCCGCGAGCAGGAAGTCCGAGTCCAGGAGCCGCGTCGCCTGCCGCAGCAGGCGGGCGGCGTCGACCGGCGGGGCCGCGCCGAGGTACTCCGCAAGCTGAGTCGTCGTCGCGTACGAACGGCCGCCCGCTTCCGGCGCCGGCGCGACCGCCACCTGCTGGTACTCGGTGGTCGCGCCGGTCCCGGCCACGGTCCAGGCGAGCAGCCACACCCCCGCGGCCGTGTAGGTGACCGGCGCTGTCCACGTCGCGCCGCCGTCCGCCGTGGTCACGGCCGGGTGGGTGACCGTGCCGTCCGGGGCCGTGACCATGAGCGCCACGGTGGTGCTGGTGTCATGCGGGTGCACGGCCAGCGACGCCGTCACGCTCTCTCCGACGACAGCCATACCCGCCTCCCCTCTGCCTGAGATACGGAACGGCCCGCCGGGGCCCGTCGGGATGGCTGGCTATGCGGACGCGCCGACGATGCAGACGTCGTACGTGACGGTGGACCCGGACCCAGAGTTGGCGATCTTGAGAATGTCGCCGGTGCCCGACGTCACCGCGTAGCCGGTGTCGGCGTCACCCGCGACCGCGCCCACGCCCGCGCCCGGTCGCAGGGTGAGCGTGCCCGTCGCGTTCAGGAGCGCGGTCCACGCGTTCGACGCGGCGCCGCCGACGACCACGCTGTTCGTGTTCGCCGCCGACGCCGTGATGAACAGGCCCTTCACCCGGGCGAACGTGACCGTCGCGCCGAACGCATCCGTGAGGACCCCAGCGAGGTCGAGATCCTCCGACGCCGACGCGGCCAGCGTGCGCCGCGCCTGATAGACGCGGTCCGCCTTGCCGACGCCGGTCCCGGACGCGAGCGTGACCGACCGGGAGAGCATGGCCGGCACGCGGCCCGTACCGAGGCCGGACGCCTGAGACAGCTCCGTGTAGGCGCCCAGGGACAGGGTGCTGGTCAGCGGCATCAGAGGTCACCCCCGTACCGCTCGACGAGCTGCTCCTTGGTGAGGCCGTCGATCGCGGCCTCCTCGTCGGAGTCCTGCGCCTGCGAGCGCGCGTACGCCTGCCAGTCGGCCTTGGACGCCGCCTTGGCGGGACGCTCGGCGGCCGGGGACGACGGCGCCGGCCCGTCGTCCAGGCGCTCCCAGTTCGCCAGGTACTCCAGCCGCGAGTTGGGCTTCTCGTACTCGACGACGTCGCCCGTGTTCGCGTTGCGGTAGCGGATCATGCGTTGGCCCCCTTCAGGAGGACCGCGCGCTTCGCGTCGAGGGTCTTCGTGCCGTAGAGGCAGTCGACCGACACGACGGTCTGCTTGTACTTGATGTCGTAGTCGTAGACGACGCGGAGGCCGAAGCCCTTGTAGTCCATGATCGCGGCGTCCTGTGCGCCCGGCGGAACCTCCAGCGGGCGCGTGACCAGCGCGAACGCCGTCCGGTGGAACGCGACACCGACCTCGGTCGTCGGCTGTCCCGTCGTCGGGCTGCCGGAGGGCTGCTCGACGTGCTGCGTCCAGTACGGGTCGAAGCCGAACAGGCGCCGCCCGATGTACGCCTCGCGCAGGGCCTCCGTGCTGCCGGACTCGTTGACGAGCTTCAGGATGTCGGAGTCGAGCCAGTTCCCGTTGGTCGTCGGGCCGACGACCGCGCGGCGCTCGGTGGTCGGCACCAAGTTGAGGTTCAGGCGCGTGCCCGCGTCGATGAGAACCTCCGGGTCGGCGAGGGTCCGCCCGGCCGCAGTTCCGACCTCCTGCGTGATGTCGGAGCGCAGCGCGAGCAGGTCCCGGTCGATCTTCTGCGAGATCGCCTCCATGGCCGGGTCGAGGAGCTGCGTACCGAAGTCCTCGATCTCCAGGGCCAGCTGTTCCGTCGTGACGGTGAAGGAGACGTCGGCGAAGTGGTTCAGCTTGACGTCGACCGAGCCCTCGGTGGCGTTCTGCGGCGCGATGCCCGTGGCCCGGTTGAACTCGCCCGCGGTGAAGGTGGCGGGCTTGCGGACGGTGATGGTGTCGCCCTGGCGTCCGCTGAAGTCGGCGTCGAAGTCTCGGTGGACGAGCTGGGCCATGACGGTCGTCTCGTACAGGGTCGCCAGGGCGCGCTGCGCGATGACGGTGGGGTGGAGGAACGTGTTGGCCATGAGGGGCCCTCTCTACGTGATCAGCCAGCGCGCGACTTGCGCCGCGCTTCCCGCTGGGCGTCGATGCCGGTCGGCTTGGTGCGCTTCTCGCTGCTGCCGGAGAAGTCGCTCGATGTGCGCGCGGGCGCCTGGCTCGCGGTCTTCAACTTCGGGTTGTCGGTCACGGCCTGCTTGATCGCGGCGTTGACCTTCTTTGCGAACTCCTCGTCGCCCGGGTCGAGATCGGCGATCGAGCGGAGGAACGCCCGGGAGTCGGTGAGCGCATCAGGGTCGGCGCCGTGCTTCGACGCGCCCCGGTACACGGCCAGTTCGACCGCGGTCTCCCGGTGCGCCTGCTGCGTCCGCTCGATCTCCGCCGTGAGCTTCGCCGGGTCGGGTGCCTCGTCCTTCTCGTCCTTGATGAGGCCGAGCGCCCGGCCCATCTCCTGCACGAGCTGCGCCTTGGCCTCCTCGGCGGCGTTCTTCTTCGCCGTCGTGCGGGCCTTCGCCGCGTCCGCGTTCGCCTGCTTCAGCTCCTTGCGGAGCCGGGCCAGCTCTGCGGCCGGGTCCTCGTCGCTGTCCTTCTTCGCGGCTGGCTTCGGCTTGGGCTTGTCGTCCTTGCCCGCGCCGTCGTCCGTGCCGTCCTCGTCGCCGGTCCCGCCGGCGTCCTGGTCGGTGTCGTCCGTGCGGCTGTCACCGGCGTCGGCGTTGTCGGATCCGGAGTCGGTTCCGTCCCCGCCGTCGGCGTACAGGTACGGGTCGAAAGGGCCCGTGGCGTAGGGGTGGGCCCAGCCGGTGGCCTGGTGGCGGCGGCGGGCGAGGGTTCGCTTGTTCATGCGTGCACTCCTGGTGCGCGTCGGTGGTGAGGGCCCCGCGCCTGGCGGGGGTTGTGCGATCCGGCCCGCACCTGGCGGGCGGAAACCTTTGGGGTCAGCGAGCGACCGGCGCCTTCTGGCCGGGCTTGTCGATCTGCTCGCGGCGGCTCTTGCGGGGCAGGCCGGTGTCCTTCGTCAGCTCCCGGACGCGGGCCTGGTACACGCGGACCTTCGCGTTCGCCGCGCGCTTCGTGTCCTCGTCCAGGGCCACCGCCGCCTGCCGCTTCCACTTGCGGATCTGACGCTCCAGGTAGCGCTGCTTCTGCGAGTCCTCGTACGTGCCGCGTGACGCCTGCACCGCGGGGATCCGGGAGACGCCCGGCATGTACGCCGACACCGTGTGACGGCAGTTCGGATGCATCAGCCCCGCCGCCCGCGCCTCCGGCAACGAGCCGGCCACGCGCACGGTGACCTTCTCGCTGTCCTCGGTGGCGTGCTCGACCTGCACGTCCCGCGCCCCGGGCGCGCCCGTGCGGGCGAGGATCTTCCGCTCCCATGGCCGGCACAGCGGGCACTCCTCCGGCGACTGCGACACGAGCACCAGCTCGACACCGGCGGCTCCGAGCCGCTCGGAGTGCGCCTCGATCGCGGCCCGGCCCACGGTGGACCGCGTGGCCATCTCCACGTACGAGCGCAGGTCCCAGGCCCGGCCCGCCCTGTCCACGAACCCGGTCACACCCCGGTTGGCGAAGGCGGAGAGCGCCGACTGCGCGGCCTGACGGCGGGTTTGGCCGCCGAGCAGCGGCGCCGCAGCAGCACGGGCGACCACGTCGCGGTACACGTCCATCGTCTGCCGCAGCATCCGCACATGCACCGACCGTGTGTCGCCCACCAGGGCGGCGGCCAGACGGTCCACCGCGGGAGTGCCCGCAGGGATCGCGGGGACGGTTGGGGCGAGCGCACCCAGCTCGACGACGGCGGCCTGCGCGCCCCGCTCGTACGCTTCGGCGACGGCTGCGTGGATGACCCCGGCGGCGTCCGTCTGGAGCGCGGCGATCACGTCATCGATCGCGGCCTGCAACTGTCCGACCGCTGCCAGCTTCAACTGGACCCACACGGGGCTGTCGAGGCCCTCGGCGAGTGCCTGCCGGACCTTCTCCAGCAGCACGCCCTGAGCGGCCTCGTACAGGTCCGCGACGGCGGCGGCCAGGTCTTCAGCCATGGCCGGGGAAATGGGCACGACCCATCACCTCGCCCACGGCATAAGGCATACGGCCGGCCTGGATCGGGTCCTCGACCGCCATCCCGGACTCGCCCTGAATCCGTGCTACCTCCGCGGCCACCATGCGGTCGTCCCACTCGGGGTGGGCCATCCGTACCAGGGTGTCCGTCGAGGCCGCGTTCGCCCGCCGCAGCACGTCGGCCGTGTTGGCGAGGGACAGCGGGTCCTCTTGGACGGAGTCCTCGAACTCGATGCTCGGCCGCTGCGCCTTGACGCCGCCGCCGAACACCGCCGCGTCGACCGCGAGGAGCGCCTCTACCGCGTGAGCCAGTGCCGGGCGCCAGCGCAGGATCTTCCGGCCGCGCGTCGTCATCGAACGGCGCTCCTTGGCGATGGTCTCCGTGGCTGTGACGGCGATGTCGCCGCCGAGCCCGAACGTCTGCCCCGAGTAGCCGGCGGAGCGGAGGATTTGGTTCACGAGATCCTCGGCCGTGTCCCGATGCTCCTGCACCCGGATGGCGAACTGCGCCACCGTGAGCTGCGACCCGCTGTCACCGCGGGCCAGCATCTCCAGCCCGGCGAACGCCTCCTGGTCCGGGTTCCACGAGGCCCCGCGGCCGGGGCCGTTCGACTGGAGGTAGGCGTTGGGGACGAGGATGCGGCCCTTGCCGAGCCGGATGTCGTGCATCCACGAGGAGTACGTCTCGTCGAGCGCGTCCATCAGCGGCTCGACGCCGTCGAGGTCGGAGCGCCCGAGGTCCGCCAGGCGCGGCCGGCAACGCCAGCGGCGGGACGCCTGGTTGGGGATGTAGGACACGTCGAGGAGGCGGTAGCCGGTTGCGGTGGCGCCGTCCTCGTTGACGATCTCGGCGAGCCCTTCGGTGGCCGGGCTTTCCTCCAGCGGTACCGGGTGGCCGAGCTTCTCTCGGGTGCCCTGGTAGAGGCCGTGGAAGATGACGCCCGGCTCGTGGCGCTCCAGGTGCCGCCACACCTGGCCGTCGTCCTCGCCGACCACACGCCAGAACGTCACTGCGGACAGGCGGCCCCAGGTGAATTCGGGGACGGCGCGGTCGGCGTGCTCGGCGACGATCCAAGGCCGGTCGGCGACGTCGAGGTCGTAGACGGGCCGCAGGTAGACGCCCCCGAGCGCGGCGCCGACCTCGGCGGCGGTCTGGAGAGTGGCGAGCATGCCGTCATCGGCCAGCTCGTCGAGCCGGGCCTGCGTCGCGGTGTCGTCCACGGACAGCTTCGGCGGCTCGGAGAACAGAAGATCGGCCGAGCCGCCGCACAGGTCGCCCGCGATCGGCACATGCAGCTTCGTGCGCCGCTCGCCCGGGCCGGTCGGGGTGCCCCACCACCAGCGGGCGATCCGACCGACGACGCCGCCGGAGTACTGCATGCGCTTGGGGTCGGGGCCGCCGCCGGTGCTACCGCCGTAGAGCTGCTCCAGACGGTCGGGGTCGCCGGACCACCAGGAGTCCCAGGTGTGCATGGCGTCGAGGGCGGGGGCGAGGTGTGGGGGCGGCCAGGCGATGTCACCCGTGGGCAGCGGCATCCGGCACCTCCTCGGTGAGCTGGCTCTCCAGGTAGTCCGCGGACTCGCGGAGGAACGCGACGAGTTGGCGCCGCACGTCCTCTTCCCGGACGGTGTCGCCGGTGACGGGGACCCTGAGGTGGCCCCAGCATGCTTCGGTGCTGCCGGCGCGGACGTGCACGGGCATGCTGACCTCTGCTGCCATCACACCCCCTCCCGTTCCATGAGTAGGTGCGCCATGCCGAGCCATGAGGCGGCGAGGTCGTCGAGCCGTTCCATCAGGGCGAGGTTCGATTCGGTCTCCGCCCACCGCAGGAGCCGGGCCGCGTTCTCGATTGCCGCGTCCGGGGTGATCTGTTCCGGCACGCTCGGTTGCTCGCTCACGCGGCCACCTCCAGACGGGTCGGCAGGTACGGCCGCCACAGGGCCTCGGTTGTACGCACCCCGTACCGCAGGGCGTCACACGAGTGATCGTTCTCCTTGATGGGCTTGTCCTCGCCCTTCTCCGCCGCGGCGTCGTCCCACGAGTAGCCGGGCATCTCGTCGATGAGGCCCTGGGCCGACTCGTGGATGGCGAGGTCGCCGGTCGACAGCAACGACGACACCGTCCGGATGCCGTCCAGCACCGAGTTGTCGGCCGCGGTCACGCCGGTCACGCCGTCGCGGTGCAGCTGCTCGATGTACGACGACGCGGACGGGTCCACGACCGTCCACTCCGGGACCACGCCGACGACGTTCGTGTCCGGCTGCGGCACCCGCGCCAGCCACGCGCGCCGAGCCTGGCTGTACTCGGCGTCGGTCATCTGCCGCTTCGCGCGCCGGGAGTCGTGCCGGTACTCCGACACGACGTAGATCCGGTTGCGCTGCGTCTGCGGGTCCCGGCCGATCCCGAACAGGAGGTCGGCGTACGGGTTGACGGTGCCGTAGTCGATCGCGTCGCACAGCCACCGATCGATGCGCGGCAGCGTCTTCACGACGTGCTGCTCCGCGTCGAACAACTCGTAGATCGCGCCTTCGGACTGCACCCAGTGGCCGAGGATGTACCTGCGGAACCACAGCCCCGTGAAGCTGCGCCGCATCCGCTCGCGGTAGTCGTCGTCGAGCGACGGGTTGTCGTCCATGACGAAGTGCCAGCGACGAATGCCGAGTTCGTCCGCCTTGTCGAGCCACTCCTTGCGGACCCAGTGGCCAGGGTTGTCAGGGTTCGTCGTCGCAAAAATCTTCGCCCCGGCCACCGACATACGGTCGACGAGGCGCTTGAAGAACTCCTGCGGGATCAGCGTCCACTCGTCGATGTACGCGCCCGCGCCGGTGAGGCCGCGCAGCCGCCCCTCCGCCTTCTTGTCGTTGGCCGTGATGACCTCGATCTGCCGGCCGAGGATCCAGGCGACGGATGCGCCGCGCGTGTACCGCACCGTCTTGGCGGCGGCGCCGAACAGGCTCGGGTCGGAAAGCGGGCCGAAGACGTTGCGGGCCACGGTGTCGAAGGTCTTGCCGATGACGACCAGCTCGCCGCCGCGCGGGGCCGTCTCGACGTACATCAGCCAGCGCAGCAGCGACGCGATCGTCTTGCCCGACCGAACGCTGCCCTCCCACACGTTCAGCCAGGCACTCGCGTGCGCGATCGACAGCTCCTGCTTGTCCGACAGCCCCGGGCTAGCCGTCCCCATGCCGGTCTCGCAGCTTGTCGTACAGCGACGTCAGCAGCGAGCCGACCTCCTCGTTCGCGTCGGTGTCCTGCGGCGGGACGAGCTTCAAGGACTTCTCGATCGCCACGTTCGCCGCGGCCATCAGGTTGCGCTTGTCGGCGGCTGGCGGCTCGTCCACGTTCTTCTCGCGGTAGACGTTGTCCTTGCCGCCGAAGCTGAAGATGGTGGCTGGCGACCACATGAGTTCGGTGAGCCGTTCGGCGTCGCCCTGGAGCGCCTCGGCGAGGACGGCGCGCCGCTCGGCGAGTTGGGCGACGCGGTGCCGGGTGGCCTCTTCGGTCATGGAGACGTCGAAGGCGAGGCCCTCCTCGGCGCAGATCAGGGACACGGTCCGCGGGGAGCGCCGGGTGATGCGGGCGATCTCGTTGCGGCCTTTGCCCTCGCTGTGGAGGCGGACGATCTCGGCGCGCTCCTCGGCGGCGACGAAACCTCCCTTGCTCACCTTGGGGCGGGTCATCGTGCACCTCCTCGGGGTACGCAAAAGCCCGGCCTCGAAGGGCCGGGCTAGGCGCTGTGAAGGGGGGTCAGACCTTGCAGAACCCGATCGCCTTCAGCGACTCGTTGATCTGCTTGCCCTGCGCCTCCGTCGTCGTGACGTCCTTGTACGTGAAGCGCTGCGACGCCGCCCAGTCCTGCCGTTTCCCGTTCCCGTTCAGGGATGAGCACTGGTTCCGGGCAGCGTCGACGGCCTTGTCTTCGTACTTGATGATCGTGGGGTTCGCCGCGGCGAGCACCTTGAGTAGCCTCTCGCGCGCCTTGCCGGTCGGCTCCGGCGGGATACCGGCTGCCTTCTCGGCGGCGCTCCAGTCCGGGCTGGGTTGGGACTTGCTCGGCTTGGGCTTGGCGTCGGTCGTGTTGTCGGCGGTGCAGCCGGTGAGTGCAAGTGCCGCCGTCGTGAGGATGGCAGCGGTGGCGGTGCGGGTGTTCAAGGTTCCCCCCCCAGGAGGATGTGCTGAGGGGGCATCATCCCCGATCTGGGGGGCGGTGGTGGGCGGCTGTGACTGACCTGTGATGGTCATCCGTTTTCGGGCACGCCAAATCTGCGGCCCAGTGTGCATGATCAGCTTGCGGAATTCAACACTGGCTGAATTTTGGCTATCGGCGGACGCGTCCACGGCGTGATGCGGAGGCATGGGGGCTGAGTGCTCCGCGCCGGAGCGCGTTGTCGAGGCCGGCACTTCTTCGCGGGCAGGGGCCGCTTTTCTCCGAATCTGAAAAGCGGCAGGTCAGACAAGGTTTACCCGTGCCTGGCCAACACGGTTGTATCGCCCAGGAGTTGCGATTGTGGCTACTACCGCCGGTGCCAGTACGATGAGCGCCGTTCCACCAGTTCTTCCCCTCAGGTCCCGTCACTCGGCGGATCTGTTCGCCTGGAGTGGCGGGTGCACCCGCCCGTCAGGGCACCGCCGGAAGAACTGGAGGAACAGCAGGTGGACGACGAGAGAGAGCAGGAGCCGCGCAGCCCTCGGACCCGCCACGACATGTGGCAGAGGGGGGTCGACATCGCAACGCTGCTGCTGATGCTTGCCGCCATTGTGTGGCCGAACGTTAGGTAATGGCCTCACGCACGACCCCGGCGCGACCGGTCGCTGACAAGCAGCGAGCCCGGTCGATAGATGGGCGACCGGGCTCGTGAACTGCGACGAGGGCCTGACCTGGGTTGCCGCCCGGGTTGGGCCCTTTTGTCGTCCCGTACGAATGTCAACTCGCAGGGCCGCATCGTCCGAATGTCAACCGCCACCTTAGCGCACTAGGGAGTGCGCGCCGACAGGCCGATGGGGTGAACCGACGCAGTCAGATTGGGATGTGCGCGGGACCCGGCACACGCAACGCGGCGGGGCCCGGTGCTCTCAGCGGGCGGTGATCTCCTCGGGATGGACGCCGATCAGGGAGCCGTCGCGGTCGTCCTGAATCTGCACGATCTCCGTGCCCGCGACGGTGGCGGTGGTGATGACGACGCCGGTCTCGCCGCCCTGGTGGCGGGTCGGCGGGATGGGGTCGGTGACGGTGATCTGGGCGCCGGGCCGGAAGCGGGGCATGGGCGGTTCCTTTCGGTTGCCGGAGCGGGTGCTCCGGAGGTCTAGGGGGTGACGGTTCCGCGCCGGCGCTGGGTGTCGGCGAGGTCGTACACGGTCAGCCCGCTGTCGGTGCGCACCACACGCAACCCCTTCTCGGGCCCCTCCCCGCTGGTGTCGTCGTCGTTGTCGTCGGCGCGCTGACCTGCACCGACGACACCTTCGAGAGGGGGCAGCCTGGGAGGGGGCCAGGCCAGCCCGGCGGACGTCGAACGCCCCTGCATGCGGACGTCCTTGACGGGCCAGCCCGCCTTGGCCGCTGCTGCCCGCACGTCATCGGTGGTAGTGCGGAGGTACTCCGCGAGCGGCCGGAGCTGGGCGTGCGGCGTGCCGATGTCGCGCACCGCGGCGACCAGCGCGACGGGCGAGACCGGCGGCCACTCGGCAGCGGCCGGCCCGGTCGGCGCGGCGTGCTCGTCGGCGGGGGGCGCCTCGTCGGCGGGGGGCTGCGCGGGCGCCCCGTCGGGCCCGCCGCGGCGGTACGCGGCGACGACCCAGGCGAGCGCCGCGCCCCACATCAGCCACGGCGCGCTCCCGCCGACGAGGACGCGGGACAGGCCGAGGGCGAGCGCGGTGATCACCTTGCGCAGGAGCCAGGCGGCGCCGATGAGGACGGCCAGGCGCAGCCACCACGCCGCGCCGGACACTTCGGCCAGCCACTGCCGGCAGCGGTTCCACACGCGTGCGCCTGCGCCGAGCGCGCGGCGGGCGAGGTGGGTGGACAGGCGGCTGGAGCCGGTGGACAGGCGCTGTCCCGCGCTGCGGATCCACTGCATGGTGGACGGGGGCCGGTTCATGCGATCTTCCCCTTGGCGATGCCGTCGAGGGCCCAGGCGCCGAGCCCGTTGGCGCCTTCGATGACCTGCTGTGCGATGAGTGCGGCCGTGCCGGTGGAGACGCAGAGCAGGCAGCCGATGAGGACGCCCTTCCACCACTTCCCGCGGACGGCCTTGCCGATGGACTTCCGCAGGAGCCACAGGGCGACGACGATGGCGGTGATGACGACGGCGCCGTAGCTGTCGATGCGCGGGGTGGCGGCGGTGCCGAGGGTCTGTGAGGGGGTGCCGGTGAGCCACTTCATGGCGAGGTCGCCCACGCTGTTGCCGCCCCAGCGCAGGAACCCGGCGAGGGTGCCCAGGAGTCCGGCGGGGCAGGCGATCATCAGGATGCCGCAGATCAGGCCGAAGCCGAGCGGGATCAGCGCCTTGGGGTCCTTCGAGCCGGCCCCGGCATCGGGGCCTTTGCCTTTGGCGCCGCCTGCTCCGCCCTTGTGCCAGCGCCACAGTTCCGCGCCGAGCAGGGCCAGGCCGAGGGCGAATCCGGCCGTGCTGATGGTCGCGGTCGTGTACTGGCCGGCGGCCACGTTGACGGTGTTCATGCGGGCTTCACTCCGGTGAGGGCGTAGATGAGCGTGGTGAGCGGGAGGGTGAGGGCGGCGCCGAGGACGGCTGCCCACAGCAGGAGTCGGGCGCGGGCGGCGCGCCACTTCGGTGCCCAGAGGTCGGGGTCGGCGCCTGCCGCTTCGGCGCGGCGGGCGTTGTCGAGGAACGCCAGGACGACGAGGGGGACGAGGGCCATGACCCAGGCGCCCGCGAGGCTCTCCTCGTCGCGGACGTGGGCGAGGAGAGCGCCCCATGGTCCGGCCAGCGTCATGGAGAGCGTGGCGAGGGCGATGTTGTAGCCCCAGCGGATCCGCTGCCACCAGCGCGGGGCCGGTTCCGGATCCGGGACGGCGAGCCATCCGCCCTGGTCGATGGTCACGGTGACGTGGACGTCGACCGGTACGGGCGGGGGTGGTCCGGACAGTCCGGGCCCGGTCCGCCACCAGTCCGGATCGGCGTCCGGGAAGGTCGGCGGCGCCGGGGGACGCGGAGGCGGGGGTGGTGCGGGCGCGGGCAGGGGGCGGGCAGCCGGGATGATGCGGGTGGGGGTGATCGGCTGGCGGTCGGTCACCGTGCACCTGCGCAGGCGAACGCGGTGACCACGGCCAGCGCCCATGCGGTACCGACGAGGACCCGTCCGTCGTCGTACGCCTTGACCGCGACGGCGGCGGAGAGTGCGGCGACGAGGTAGCCGAGCGGCGGCACGGCGAGCATGGCCAGGGCGAGCAGGCCGGGCAGGGACAGGGTGACGGCGGTGCCTGCTGCGGCGGCGGGGAGCCAGCCGTGGTGGCGCAGGTGCCAGGCGGTGGCGATGCCGGGGGAGAGGCCGGCGAGGCAGACGGCGAGCAGCAGCATGGTGGCGGCTTTCGGTCAGAAGGTGAGGGCCTGCGCGAGCTGGTGCAGGCAGGCGAGGAGGAAGCAGCTGCCGGCGGTGAGGAGCGCGACGGCGCGGGCGGTGATGAGGAGCCAGTGCGGCTGGCGGTCGGTGAGGGAGACCAGCGCGAGGGCGGCGGCGAGGCCGACCGTGGCGAAGCAGATGAGGGCGAGCACGAGGCCGCCGGCGGCGGTCATGGGCTGGTCCTTTCGGCGAGGGCGTCGCGTACCTGCTCGGCGCGCGACTGGCCGATGCGGAGCCCTGCTTTGAGGGCGCGGATGGTTGCGGGCCGCCCGTTGTGCGCGGCCCTGTACTCGGTGTCGAGTTGGCGGGCGCGGGTGAGGAGTTCGTCGGGTACGCCGTTGTCGGGGAGGCGGGCGTGTACCTCGTGGCGGGTACGGTCTGCGGCGAGTACGGGCGTGGGGGCGGCCATGGGGTTGGGGCCTGGCGCGGTGGGGGCGAGGTCGAGGGTGAGGCTGCGCGTGTGCTCGATCTCCGGCTCCGGGCTCGGCGCGGGTACGGGCTCGGCCTGTACTCGTGCAGGTGGGGCGAGGGTGCGCAGCGCGATGCGTACCTGGGTCTCGGTGACGGGTACGCCGTACTCGGTGCACAGGGAGGCGAGCGCGGCGGGCGTCGAGTCCGGGTGCGCGGCGTGCACCTGGAGGACCGCGTCGAGCGGGTCTAGGCGCCGGAGTTCGGCGCTCGCTACCCCGGCCGGGGTACGCGGGTAGGGGGCTTCGAGTACGGGTGTACTCGCCCACGGGGACGGCAGGGGTACGGTGCGCAGCTCGTCCGAGGTACGCCGTGCGGCGAGTTCGAGGAGGAGCCGGTGGCGCTGCGCGCCGTCGGTGCCGACGCACGCGCGGGCGACAGCGGCAGCGAGACGGGCTCGCCCCCACGGGCGCAGGGTGCGGCGGGAGGCGAGGCGTACGGCGCGCGCCATGGCCCGGTCGCGGCTGATCTGCTCGGCGGTGCGGTCCCGGGTGGCGAGCCCGAGGTAGGACAGCAGGCGCTCGCGCAGCTCCCGGCCGACCATGGGCAGCAGCCCGGAGGACAGGGCGGCGGGGCGGGCGACGCGGATCTCCAGGCCCATGGCGAGGTGCCAGAGCATGCCGGCCATGACGGGGCCGATGGTGGCGCGGACGGTGCCGCCGATGGGCCCGGACTCGGCGTAGCAGGGGATGACGAGGACGGCGGTGATGAGCCACATGAGGACGCCGGGTACTCCGCCGCTGCCTGCCGTCGATGCGCTGCTGGTGGCGCGCTTGTGGGCGCGGGCCATGATCCCGCAGGCGAGGAGGGCGAGTTCGGCGGCGGCGAACATGACGGCGCGTTCGGTGGTGTCGGCCATGCCGAGCCGGTGCTCGGCGAACCGCCAGCTGGTGTCGCCGGAGTAGGCGGTGCAGACGAGGGCGCCGGTGGCGGCGACGAGGACGGCTGCGGGCGGGAACCGTACGGCGCGCAGGGCGCCGGCGGTGTGCCAGAGGGCGATGCCGAGGAGGGTGAGGGTGGTGAGGGCGACGGCCGCGAGGACGGCGGTCGGCCAGGGGTTGGCGACCGCCCACGGGGTGAGCTGGCCTACGTTCACGCGTGCTGCTCCAGGGGTGGAGGCCGGGCCCGGTGTGGGGGTGGTGGCCGGGCCCGGCCGGTCAAGGGGAGGGTCAGTCCCAGGTGGTGAGGCGGTCCCGGCCGCGGCGCTCGGCGGCGCGGTCGCGGTCCTCCCAGTCCTGCCCGCGCGCGGCGGCGCCCGGGACGTGCCGGCGGTGGCCTTCGCGGCGCTTGCGGGCGGCTTCCTCGGTGGCGGACTCGCGCCCGTTGTAGCGGCTGGACGCGGTCCCGGTGTCAGAGCGACGGCTGAACAGACCCATCAGTTCCTCCTCGCCTTCGCGTCGCGCTGCTCGCTCGCGTGCCGGTCGGCGGTGCCCGCCTCGTAGTCGCGGCGGCAGGCGGCCACGGTCGCGGGCTCGTCGAGGATCGGGTGGGGCCGCGGCGGGGGCGGCTTCTGCTCGCTCATGCGACCAGCTCCCGGGCGGGGATGCACCGCATGATCGGCAGGTCGATGCCGCCGGCCTCGGCATCCCAGTCGGTGACGACGTGGACGTCGCCGACGTGGGGGACGGGCACGGTGAGGGTGATCTCGGTGGCGGGCCAGGTGATCTCGCCGTCGCCGTTGGGGGTGCTGCGGGTGACGAGCTGGGTGGTGATGGTGCCGCCGGCGCGGACGTAGATGGCGTTGAGGGAGTGCTGGTCCCAGACGGTGATGTAGTGCAGCGTCTCGCCGAGGTGCTCGTAGGGCTGCCATGACTGCGACAGGCCGAGGGCGCGGATGACGAGTGTGCGGATGGTGTCCGTGGGGGTGGTCTGGTCGGTAGCGTGGTCCATGGACCTGCTCCTTCTCGCGTTGTGGGTGGGTCCGCCCCCCGGCCCATATGGCGTCCTACCGCCGGGCCGGGGGCTTCTTGTTGGTGCAGTGCCAGAGTGACAGGGACCTCTTTACAACGTCAAGAGGTTCGGGAAGGATGTTGCCGTGCCCAAGAACCCTGGAGCAGAGGGGAGCCCGCGCTTGATGACCACCACCGAGATCGCGGCGGAGCACGGGGTCAGCCGACAGACGGTGCATACGCACCGGAAGAACGGCGTCTTCCCTCAGCCTGTCGGGGGTGAGGGCAGCACGCGGCCCCGGTTCCGGGCCGACGAGGTGGCCGCGTTCTTCGCGGCGAACCCGCCGAGTCCGGGCAAGCGCACGGACCTCGCCCAATCAGACGAAGGAGCGGCCATGCCGCCGACGGACATCAACACCATCAGTCGAGCCGAACTGATCGACGCCGCTGCGGCCTTGCTGCTCGCGGCAATCACCATGCGCGACCTGGCGAGCGCCATGCCGCCGACCGCGTTCGCGTCGATGCCGAACGACATTCGCGGCCGGATCGTGCGGCACTCGTATCAGGGCGCATTCGACGCGCTGCCTGCGGACATCCGGGCGGAGGCGCAGGCCCTCGTGGACGCCGACCCGGACGTCGTCGCGGCGCGGAGTCTGTGATGGATGATCTCCTGCGGTGGCTCTGCGCCCAGCTCGACCAGGAGGAGCAGCAGGCGTTCATGGCCGGGAACACGCTCGGTGGTGAACTGATGTTGCGTTGGATGGCGGCCGGTTCCGGGGTGGCGGTCGACGGCATGCGGGCGCCGTTGAACGAGCCGCTGGTGGTGACCAACCGCTTCATGCAGGACATGCCTGGGTACGACGTCGAGCGCGCGCGGGCTCTGCATATTGCGAGTCATGATCCGGACCGGGTGATGGGCGAGGTCGCCGCCAAGCGCCGCTTGCTTGCGCGGGGCGGCCCGTTCTGCACCGCCAACTGTGGCGCCCTCGATGACGGATCCAAGGCCCCCGCCGCGGCTTGGACGTCGCTCCTGTTGCATGAGGCCGGCTGCGCCGTCTACGAGGCGGCGAAGGTGCTCGCCGAGCCCTACGAGAAGCAGCCCGGGTACCGCGAGGAGTGGCGGCCGTAGCCGTACGCAGGAGAGCGCCCGACCGGATCTGGTCGGGCGCTCTCCTGTGTACGGCTACACGGCTGACCTGCGCCTTTGAGCCTCGACCCGTGCGAGGCACACATTGCACAGCGGCGACGAGGGGCGGCCGTCGATGGCGTTGCCGTACTTCTGGGCCATGTTCTCGCAGCGGGCGGTCGCGCAGGGGCCGGCGCCGCCGAGGGGCGGGATGTACGTGACCTCGTCGGGTGGGGCGGGCGTGCTCACCGGAGGGTGCCTCCTGTTCGATTGACGCTCGAAATGGTACGCCTCGCGAAGTCGGATACCCGGCGATCTAGACTCGAACACGTGAACGAACCATCGACCGGCCCTCAGAGGTCACCGCACCTCGACTGGCTGCGCTTCCTTGAGCGGGTCCAGGTGCGGGACCTCGCGCGCACCCGCCGGTGGATCGACGACGAGCAGCGCCGCATCGCCGAGCAAGCGCGCGGCGCTGCGGCCCGGCCACCGGCTCCGGAGTGGCTGATCGAGCGGGGCCTCCAAGGTCGCCACAGCGTGTACGTCCACGTCGGCGGCTGCCACATGGCGGGCAAGCGGGCGCGCCGGGCGGAGCGGGACGAGGCGCGGCGAGCGCTCGCGGACGGCACGGACGCCTGCCCGCATTGCCGCCCCGACACCGCGCTCGGGGTGCTGGACTGACCAGGCGGGCGCACTCTGGAGGTATGGCGTACGCGGCCCCGGTCATCGTGCACCCGCCGCTCGGGACGGGCGGCCGGCGGGTCACCGCGCGCGGGCAGATCCTCGGTCTCGCTCACAGCGACCGCGACGTGGTCGAGTTCCTGCGCCGGGCTGGTCTTGAGGACGCGGAGGTGTTGCTCGACGACCCGGCCTGGGTGACGTGGCGGGGCGGGCGCGCGCACCACTACGAAGCCGCGTGAGCAGCGGTGCTTCAACCAGGAGGTGGGTAATGGGCCTCGACACTGATGGCGCCGAAGAGTGGTTGAAGCGTCAGGTCGAAGAGTGGTCGGAGCGTCAGCAGGAACGGCTCCGAGACGCCTACGAGCAGATGCTGAGCGACATGGCCCAGGAGTTCGCCGGTCGCCCCGTTGAGGAGATCAGGCCGGAACTCGCCCGCCGCTGGTGGGAGGTGAATGAGGGACGACTCTCGCAAGAGAAGCTCGATATCTATGCGGAGCAGATCCATCTCGGCAACGACATCGAGTTTCCAGGGGGCGGTTGAGCGGGCCGGATTCACTCGCAAGATGGCACCCTTCCCGCGAGGTTCGCGAGCAGGTAGCGCGCCAGCTCGGCGTCCGGATCGCGCCCATCGCGTACGTCGGCGAGCAGCGAGATCAGCTCGTGCGCCTCGTTGAGGGTGAGCGCGGCGAGCAGTACGGCCAGCGGGTCTTCGGCGGTGGTGTCGTCGTCGGGGTCCACGGGTCGGTAACGCGACCGCCACGGCGCGAGTCACGCCGGCGAACCGCGCGTGAGGATGGAGGTGCCGGATGAGCTGGGGAGATGTTCCTGCATGGGTTGCGCTTGGGGTCTCGATAGTCGCGGCCGTGGTGACCATCATGGCCCGCGGCGATGGGAAGCGCAGCGCTGATGCGGCAGAGGAGTCGGCGAAGCATGCTGGGCGGGCGTCGGATGCTGCCGTGCGATCAGCAGAAGCAGAGGAGGCTGCCCTTGCAGAGCAGCGCCGGGTAGCGGAGGAGAAGCGCCAGGCAGAAGCGGAGGCTGCCCGCCCACGTGTCCGGCTGATCATCGAGCACGTGGAAGGAATGGCGTACCGAGTGCGGAACACTGGCGACGCGGCTGCGGAAGGCGTGACGCTCGAACCAGTCGAGAACTTCGTGACGGAGATACCGGAGAGCTTCGACCTGCGGCCGAACGAAAGTAAAGAGATCATCATGTCCAAGACGGACGAGATGCCCCTGCCCGGGGAACTCAGAGCCACGTGGGCCGGGCAGGCCGCGCCGGTGTCGATCCGGGTCCCGGGATGACGATTGGGGTCTATGGCCCGCGGCTGCGGACCATAGACCCCAGAAAGTCGTATCTCCGGGGGAGATCCTTCGGGCTATGCGGCGGCGAGCCCGCTCTCCGTCCAGACCCGTCCGCACCCTTCGCAGTGCGCCACCGGGGCCCGGCCCTCGCCACCGTGCATGGTGATCTCCCCGCCACACGCGCACCGTTGGGCGATCACCCGCTGCTGCGCCGCGATGTCGAGGGCGCGCTCGACGCGCTCGGCGGCGCCGGCCGCCACCGTCCCGATCCGCTTCGCCTGGACGGCGTCGATCGGCTGGCACGGGCCCGGCTGGTACTCGACCCGCGCGCACAGCCACAGGGCGGCACGCACGGCGTCCCGGCGGCCGGTGTGCCGCCAGCGTCGCGGGTCCGTGAGGTCTGCGCGGGCGAGGACGGCCTGGCGCTGCCGGTCGGCGTGTGCGATGTCGGCTTCGCGCTGGCTCGCGTAGGTCGCGCGGCGGGCGCTGGGCATGGCCATCGGCGCGCGCTGGACCTGCCGGGCGATGTCGTCCGCGCACGCGGTGAGTGCGGCCTCGACGACGCGCATCGTGTCGAGGATGTGGAGGCGGACCGGGGTGGGCCGGTCGCCGAGCTGGAGCGGGTCGCGCTCCAGGGAGCGGAGGTGGGCGGCCTGGTGGCGCTCGTATTCGAGCTGCTCGGCGTCGGCGGCGTCGAGGCGGGCGAGGTAGTCGCGGAGGCCGAGGCCGAAGGCGCCGAGTTGGGTGGGGGCGCCGGCGGCTTCGCGGAGGTCGTTCCAGTGGAGGGCGATGGTGCGGAGGTGCTGGGCGGTGGTGTTCATCGTGGCGCTCCTGGTGCTGGTGGGGCGGTACGGTGTTGCCACCGGTGGGGGCGTGCCTGGTCTGGGGAGATCGTGGGCGCGCCCCTTCGTCGTGTGCGGGGCTAGAGGAAGTCGATCTCTGCGCTGGCCCACGTGATGCCGTAGGCGTGGTGGCCGATGGCGATCGTGAAGCCGATGGTGATGCGGCTGAACTGGTTCTCGTACCGGTTCCACATGGCGCGTGGCCTGCCGGACAGGTCGTCGGCGATGCGGTAGCGGGTGAACTTCGGCCGGTGGTACTTGGGGCGGTGCTTGATCTCGCGGCCGAGGCCGTCGAAGTTCTGTCCGGTCATCGGTTCCTCCTCGTCGGGCCGCCGTGGCGGCGGATGTCGCGGATTGCGTCGGCAACGTGCTGCGGATCGGCTTGGGAACGGACCTCGACGCGCACGCCGGCACCGCGCTGGCGGGCGAGGGCGGCGATGTGCTCGTACTTCTCCTCGGTGGTGTGGCCGTCCCACTGCGCGCGAGGGTCGTCGGCCTCGACGTGCTCGACGGCCTCGAACAGATCGGCGTCGCGGGGCGCGATGTGCCAACTCGCCTGTCGGCCGCCGATGGTGAGGTAGGCGATCTGCCAGCCGGGCTCGTCGATGTCGGGCGCGGGCGCGATGACGGCGCCGGGTGTCATGGCGGCGAGGAGCGCGACGAGGTGAGCGCGCTCGCGGTACGCCTTGTCGCGCTCGATGGTGAGGCGCTCGACGTCCTCCTCGGCGCTCTGATGGAGGCTGCGCATGAACTTGCCGTGCGGGACGACGACGCCGAGTACGGCGGTGACGATCTCGGCGAGGATCGCTTCGTGTTCGTCTGTGCGGTTGTGCTCCGGGTACTCGGTGGGGATGGGACCGAGGGCTGTGCGCAGTTGGGCCTGGAGTGCGCGCGCAGTGGCCGCAGGCTGCTCGCCGATGCCGAGCCGCTGGCCGAGCTGGGCCAGGGCCCGGCCGGTGGCCGCGAACTCCTCGACGAGCGGATCCGACGCCGGCGGATCGGGTTCCTCGTTGAGGGCGGCCTGGATGCGGTCGACCGCGTCACGGCGGCCCGCGAGGGCGTAGGTGTTCAGGCCCTGCACCTGGCCGTTGAGGTTGTGGCACTCGGCGCGGACGCTGCGCAGCGTGGCCTCGGCGTCTTCGGCGCGCGCGTACAGGGCGTCGAGTTGGTCGCTGTTCATCTCGTCCAGCGGGATGCGCTCCGTCATGCGGCGTTGCTCCTCGTGGTGTGGGTGGTGCAGGTCAGGTCGTGGACGGCGCCCCGGGACACGAACGCGTCGACGCAGCAGGCGTTGTCGAGGGCGGGGCCGTGGCAGTCGGTTCCGTGGGCGCGGCCGGCGGAGTGCTGGGCGAGGCGGCAGCACGGCGTGAACGCCGCCTCCTCCTGGCGGGTGGCGGCGCGGGCGCGTTCGTGGCGGGCGAGGAGACGCCGGTGGTGGGCGTACTCGCGGGACGCGCACCAGGCGAGGAACACGGCGACGTACGCGGTGGCAGCGCCGATCCACCAGGCGGCGCTGATGGTGAGGTAGAGGGTGGTGATCGCGGCGGCCGTCGCGGCGAGGGTGAGGCAGCGGGCGGTGCGCAGGGTGGTCACGAGGGGTCTCCGTTCAGGGCGCGAGCGACGGTCAGGGCGTGGGGGCTGGCGCCGATCTCGCGGGCGTCGACGGCCGCAGCGTCGAGCCAGTCGGCGAGGGCGAGGCCGAGAGCGGGGCCCACGGCGGCGATGTACTCGACGTGCTGGGCGTGCATACGGGCCGGGCGCTGGAGGGAGCCGCCGTGTACGAGGTTGGGCCAGCTGACGGTGCGGCCGTCGTCGAGGGTGTGGTGGTCGCCCCTGAGGGTGAGCTGGCGGGTGTCGGTGCTGAGGGCCGCGTGCCAGTGGGCGGTGGGGAGGCCGTCGGGGTCGGTGCTCGCGGTGGTGGCCAGGTCCCGCAGGCGGGAGGCTGCGGCGTGGAGTTCGTCAGCGGGGGTCATCGGGCTCCGTTCGGGGCGGGGGCCGCCGCCCGGTGTGGGGCGGCGGCGCGGGGGTTCAGGACGGCTGGCGGGAGACGCGGAGGCGGGGCCGGCGCCCGGCGCGGGTCTCGGCGGTGACGGTGTATCCGGCGGCGCGGAGCGCGGTCGCGTACTCGTCGAGGTGAGGTGTCTCGTCGGGGCCGTCGTGCCAGAGGCGGACGGTGGTGGGGCTGGCCTGGGTGGCGCGGTGTCCGGGCCGCCAGGTGGGGCCGGTGGTGGCGTCGGGGTGTTGGCGGGCGGTGAGGGTGCGGGCGATCTCTGCGGCGGTGATGCGGAAGTGCATGAGGCTCCAGTGGTGTTGGAGGGTGCGGCCTGCCCACTGGAGGGTGAGCAGGAGCGCGGAGGCGACCGGCCAGACGAGGAGGGCGACGCCGAGGGCGGGCATCAGGCCGCGTCCTCGGGCGCCTTGGGGCGGTGTCTGCGGGGTGGCAGGGCGCCGGTGATGGCGGTGGTGATGAGGACGACGACGAGGGCGATGAGCGCGCCCGCGATGGCGGACAGGGTGAGGGCGCGGATGATGAGGGTTTGGCCGGCGGCGGCGAGGTCGTGAACGATCACGGCTACGCCTCGTGCGCAATGGCGTGCACGCCCGGGTACAGGTCAGGCAGGGCGAGGCACGCATCGGCAACCAAGGCCATGACACGGGAGTCCTTGGGACAGCCTTCGTCCCAGTCGCGCATCAGGCCCTGGACGTAGCCCATGACAGCGGCGTCGTGGAAGAGGTGACGTTCACGCGGGGTCAGCTTGTCGAGGAATGCGGTTGCGGCAGCGTCACGTTGGGCCTGCCGATCTGCGAGGTGGTCGACCAGCCAGTCAGGGATTCCGTGGCTCACGCCTGCCTCCCGTTCTGCGGCCACGGGGCGAGTAGGTCTCGGCCGCAGTCCCGGTACGCGCAGATCCCGCCGTCCTCCAGGTCGTCGGCAGAGACCTCGTGGAAGTCGGCGTGCCTGCTCGCGGGCGCGGGCTTGTGGGCCAGGCAGTGCAGGACGCGGCCGTGGTCTTGCCGGTAGCCGACCAGTCCGGCAGCGGCGCGGGTGGTGATCTCGCGGTCGGGCGCTAGCTCAGTGGCCCCGCGCCAGGCGCGCGTTTCGGGCTCGGCCTGCTGCTCCCCGTCGTCCTCGTAGCCGATGCCGGGGCACCAGACGTGCGGCGTGTCGTTCCACGGGTGAGGGTCGTGGTAGTCGTCGTGGCCGCACGGCTGCGTGCCGCTGATCAACTCCCCAGCCAGGTCGGCGTCCGTCGGCTCGGCCCGCTGCTCCTCGGTGGGCGTGCGGCTGTCGATGTCGGCGATCCACGCGGCGCACACGGCGGCGGCCTGGACCAGCTCGGCGCGCAGCTTCGCCGGGTCGGACTCGGCGAGGGCCTCGTAGACCTCCTCCAGGAGGATGTGCCCCCACGTTCCGTCGCCCGCGTCGAAGGCGTCCTGGCAGCGCTGGCGCCAGAAGTCGGCGTGCTGAGTGCTGCCCTCGTAGCCGGTGCCGTCGGGGTGGTGCTGCTCGCCGAACTTGGCGATCTGCCGCTGCCGTTCGGCGTCAACCTCCTCGGCGAAGTGGCGGATGCCGGGGGTGGTGAACAGGGTCGGGTACATCGAGCCTCCTGGGGCTGCTGTGGTGTGCTGGGCGGCCGTGCTCGTGGTCACGCGGCGGCGACGAGTTCGGGGCCGCTGTCCTGCGGGGAGTGCAGTGCGGCGCGGAGGCGTGAGCCGATCCAGGTGCCGACCTGCGGGGAGACGGCGTTGCCAAAGCCGTCGACCTGGTCGCGCGCGGTGCCCCAGACCTTGAAGGTCCCCGTGTGCTCGCGGAAGTTGACGTCGAAGCCGCAGCCGCGGCCGATCTCGTGGGCGGCCATCATTCGGTAGAAGCACTCCTCGAACGGCACCTGCGCCAAGGCGGGCCCCCAATTCGCGGTGAGGAGCGCCGTGGTGTCGTGGGCGGTGAGGGTGCCGAGCGGATCGGTGACCGGGTGCGGCGCGGTCCCGTGACCGCGGGTGGTGCCGTTCTGCTTGAACCAGCCGGCCGCGGTGAGCAGCGCGGGAATCTGCTCGGCGGTGAATGTCGGCATCGGCTCCGGGTGCACCGTGGGCACGGTGTGCTTCCGGTACGGGATGACCCCCGAGGAGACGACGGCGAGCGTCTCGGAACCCACCTGCGTGGGCAGCGGCTCACCCGGGCTGCGGGGCGCGCCCTGGAAGTTGTCGACGGCGAGCGCGAGCGCCGACTCGCCCCACAGGCCCAGCCCCGTCGACAGGAGCGGCGCCTCCTGCTGGCTGGTCTGCGTGGCCAGCGGCTGGAGCAGCAGCCGCTCCGAGCCGTGCACGCCCTTCGCCGGCATGAGGATCGCGGGGAAGTCGGCGAACTTCTGGCGGCAGCGTTCGATGCGGGCGGTGGTCGAGGCGGCGAACGGGCCGCGGTGTCCGTCCTTGAACTCCTTGATCGGCCGGTCGCCGATGCGGGTGCCGAGGTCGGTGAGGTCGAGTGCCGCGAGCGACGGGGTGGCCGGCGGCTCGACGCGGGTGCGGCAGGACGGGCACCGGTACTCGTACTGCTCACCGTAGGCGACCTTCCCGGTCGGCGGGATGCCGGTGCGCCACGTCCAGACGGCTTCGACGTCCTTGTCGCAGCGGTGGCAGCGGGCGGCGGGGCGGTGCTCCAGGTCGGGCATGGGCAGCGACTTGTGGACGAACACCCAGTAGCCGCGGTTGCGGGACTGCGGCACCCCGAAGAACTGGCTGTTGAGGAACCGCACCTTGTGGTTGTAGTCGAGCAGGTCGAACTGCTTGAGCCACCACCGGTAGGTGCTGCCGTCGCCGACCTTCTTGCTGCCCGGGAGGAGCGGCCCCCACGACTGGAGTTCGGTCGTGCACTCGACGAGGATCATGCGCGGCCGGTGGGTCTGCGCGTAGTGCAGCACGCAGTTCGCGGTCGCGCGGTCCCGCTCCGAGCGGGTGACCCGCTCCTCGTAGTCGGGGTCGTCCATGCCGAACAGGGTCAGGCCGTGGGCGTAGGCCCGCTTGGTGTTGGCGAAGGAGTGGTTGACGCAGCTCACGCCGGCGACGAGGAGGTCGGCAGCGGGAAGGTCGCGGGCGGAGTGGTAGTCGGCGGCGTCGGGGTCGACGAGGTCGGCGATCCAGTGTTCGGCCTCGGGGTGGTTCGCCTCGTGGACCTCGACCTTGTAGGCGTTGTGGTTGGCGGCCATGATCGTGGTGAATCCGGCGCGCTTGATGCCCTCGGTGAGGCCGCCGAACCCGGAGAACAGGTCGACGGCGACGGGGTCGTCGTGGCGCCACCGGCGCCGCTTGGTGGCCGGGCGGTGCGTGGCGGTGCGTGCCCGCTGCTTCGTGGACGCGACAGACATCAGGCGGTGCCCTTCTGGGTGATGGTCATGGTGATCTCCGTTGTATCGGCGTTGGGTTGGGTGGGGTTGCGCGCGTGGGGTCGGGCTATCCGGATGCGCGCGGTCAGGCGGCGTTCTGGTGGACCTGTTGCAGCGGATGTGTGGGGCCGAGGTTGTCGAGGGCGGTCTCCAGCTCGTGGGCCATCTGGCGCCACTCGTGTGCTTGTGGGCTCCCGGGTCGGAGTCCTGCGGCGACGTGGAGGGCTTCGATGAGGCGGTCGGTGGTGGGGATGTCGGGAAGTTCGATGCGGATCACTGGGCGTCTCCCGTCGGGCGAGCTGTCGCGCTGAGGGCTGCGACGGCCATGTCGAAGAGGGCACGGATCCCGTCTGCGAGGGCGCTCGCGGCTTCCTCGGTGTCGGGCGTGACCAGGGCGTGGAAGAGGTCTTGTGCCATGCCGCGGTCGTGGTTGGCCCATGAGGCGGTGAACTGCGCCGCGAAGCGGATGCCGGGCGGGAGGCGGTCGATGCTGCGGCGCTGGCCGGTCTTGGCGTCGATGACGAGGAGGCCGAAGGTGCTGTTGGCCGGGAGGGGTGTGCTGTTGCTGCGGATGGTGGTTTCGGCGAGGGCCGCGCAGAGTCCGAGGGCGGTGGTGGGCCCGCCGAGGATGAAGGGTTCGAACAGGGCGACGGCCTTCTCGGGGTGGCCGGTGATGCCGTGGGCGAGCGCGGCCATGATTGTCTGTGCGGGGTCGTCTTGCGGGGTGGTGGGGATTTCGTGGTTCACGCGGTGGCCTCGCTCTTGGTGTCGGTCCGGGCGGCGTCGGTGCGGGCTTGGTGTGGTGTGGTGCGGCGGTGGCCGCGGGGGGTCTTGCAGGGCTGTCGGGCGGGGGCGCGGCATCCGTCCTTGGGACAGGGGATGCGGAGTTCGGGCGGGGTGGCGGCGTAGCCGATGGACTCGCGGAAGCCGTCGGGCATGTACGGCTCGTCGTCGGCCGGCAGTGCACCGACGCCGTCAAGGGCGCGGGCGACGCTGGGGTGGGGGCCGCCGCTGAGCGCGGTGACGGGGACGGGTTGCTCGCGGCCGTCGGCGATCGCGGTGAGCTGGGCGCGACGGCGCCGGACGAACTCGCTGCCGGTCTCCGGTTCGGCGGGCGCGGCGTAGGCCGGGATGGTGGTGCCGAGGCGTTCCTCGCGGATGCGGGTGCGCCAGGTGCGGACGTGGTGGGGTTCGATCCACCGTCGGCCGGTCTCACCGGGGGCGGCCGGGGCGCTGTAGTAGCGGGCGACGGCTTCGAAGGTGTCGTCGTCGGCGGGGAGGTCGCGGAGGGCGGCGGCCCATGCCTGCTTGCCCATCTCGGAGGGCTGGCGGTTGTCGAAGGCGGCGCAGGCGGCGAGGAGTCGGGCGGCTTCGTCTGGTGTCACTGGTCGTCTCCTGAGGCGAGTGAGAGCCATCCGGCTACGCGGTCGTCGGTGGTGGAGCGGCGCGGCGGGGTGGGGGTCTGACCGCCGCCGTCGAGGGGGACGAGGAAGGCGCCTTGCTGGGGGGCGGTGCGGCGTTCGGCGACGCGTTTGGCGTCGTCGCGGATCCACTTCTGCCAGGCGTCGGGCCAGCTCTTGCGGGTGGCTCCGGTGGCTCGGTAGTGGCTGACGAACTGCGCGGTGGAGTGGTCGACGTCGGTGCCGGGGTAGGTGGCGTGGGCCCACCGCCGCATGGCGTCGGTGACGGCGAACTCGGCGTCGTCGATGGGCGCGGAATCGGCGCCGGCCGTCCTACTACCTGTAGAAGGCCCCCCGGGATCAACCCCGTTATAAGGACGGGACGGGTCGGGTCGGGTCGGGGCAGCGTCTCCGGTACCGTCGCGCGACGCGTCTTGTGACGCGTCTGTAGACGCGTCTACATCGTGGCGGTTGTCGGGCGGAGTGGGGTCGGGCTGCTGCTGGTTCTTTCGCTCCCGCCATCGCTTCTGACGTGCAGTCTTCGCGGCTCGGTCGGCCTTGGCCTGCTCGGCGGTCGGGTTGTACTCGTGGTAATCGTGGATCTTCCAACCGACGTTCTCGATGACTTCAAACAGGCCCGCTTCCACGAGCTGTTTCGCTCGCGTTCGTGACGACTTCACGTCGCTTACGAGCCGCAGTTCGTGCGTCTTGATGACTCCGTCGGTGAGATTCTCGGCCGACCAGCAGATCGCGGAGACGTACAAGCGGAACGCTCCGTCGGTCAGAAGGCGGACCTTCCTGTTCGAGGGGAACCGGTCGTCGAATCGTGCCCAAGGCATCTGCGTCGCTTCTTTCGGTCGTACTGGTCGAGGCTCGGCCGGGGCCGCGGTGGTGCGGCCCCGGGACGGGGGTGGTTCAGGAGAGATCGGGGATGCAGAGCCAGCCCGGCAGTTCGAGGTCGGGCGTCTCGCTGAGGCCGAGTGCGTGGACGGCGTGGGCGAGCTGGGCATCCCAGATAGCGCGCTGCTCGTCGGTGGCGTCGCTCCCGCGTCCGTACGAGCCGAGCGGCACCTCGTCGCACTTGGTGACGAGGAAGACCATGTCGCGGTCGTAGTCGCCCGCGGTGAGGTAGCCGACGTCCGGGCAGCGGTCCTTGACCTTCTGGAGTTCGGAGTCGATGCGCTCGCTCTCCTGCCAGGCGGGGCCGTCGACAGGGATGTGGAGCCCGTACGCGAAGTACGCGGACTGGTAGTAGCCCATCAGGCGGCCGTCTTCCTGCTGCGCCCGCCGCGCTCGCGGAGCTGCACGTCGGCCTCCAGGAGGAGGGCGCGGGTGCTGCCGTACGAGCGGCCGATGCGGGCAGCGACGGAGCGGATGGTGCAGCCCGCGAGGTACAGCTCCTTGGCCTGGTCCATGGCGTCGTTGCGGGCGTCGCCGCGGAGGCGGGCGCCGGGCTTGTGGGTCATCTCAGGGTTCCGTTCTGGTAGGCGTCGGCTGCTTCGGCGGCCTGTTGGGCGAGCGCCTCTTCGGCGCAGGTCTTGTGTGCGGGTTTGCGTTTGGAGTCGCGGAGTTGGGTGGGCTTGTCGCAGTAGCGGCAGGGCTTCGGGGTCCAGGACCAGTGCATGGAGTCGCGCCAGTCGAGGAGCGAGCCCGGGGGCGGCTCCGGCGGTGCGCGGCGTGAGCGGCGGGGGGTCACGCGGCGGCCGTCACGGGCGGCTTGGACTCCCGCGCTTGTTCGCGGCGGGCCCGTGCGCGCCGCTTGTAGAGCCGCTGGCGTTGCGCCGGGGTGAGGCCGCCGCGGATGCCCCAGCGGGCGTGCCGGCCGACGTTGCCCTCCTCGTCGAGGGCGGCGGTGAGGCAGGCGGAGGCGACGGGGCAGGCGGCGCAGATGGCGCGGGCGGCGTTGATCTCGGCCGGCTTGTTGTCGGGGAACATGAGGTCGGGGTCGATCTCGGCGCACGCGGCCCGGTCGCGCCAGGTGCTGGCGGTGGGGGTGTCGGGTGCGGCGTTGGTGAAGGGGGTTCGGCGGATCATCGGGCCACCGCCGGGAGGTTCTCGGGCCACGTCACGCCGTCGAGGGCGCGGCGGTGAGTGTCGGGCACGACGGCGAGGGGGTAGCCGAGCCAGTGCAGGCCCATCGCGGCGAGGATCGTGGCGTCGGCCTGGTCGTACCGTCCGCGTCCCTCGCACGGCACGCCGTACCGCGCGACGACGGCGTCGCGGACCATGCCCTTGCACACGCGGTGACGCTGTGTCTTGGGGTAGTCCTTCGCCGGGTTGGCGGCGCCGCAGGCGTAGATGATGCGGTGCTGCGGCGGGCAGATCGCGTAGGGGATGCGGCGCTTCCACAGGTCGTGGGTGACCAGGCCGCGCAGGTAGGTCATCTCTTCGACGCCGGGCCGGTAGCTGAGGGCCATGGCGGGGCCTTCGATGACGACGAGGCTGGTCTCGTCGGGGATGCGTTCGCGGACGGAGCGGCGGTGGAATTCGAGGCGGTTGTGTCCGGTGCGGTCGGCGGGGGTGAGGGCGTGGGCGGTGGTGCCGTTGCTGATGCCGGAGGAGGTGAGGGAGAGGTCGAGGCCGTAGACGGTGGGGAGTTCGAGGGGGCGGGGCCCGGCCGCCGGGGTGGCGGCCGGTGCCTCGGTGTCGAACAGGGTCGGTGCGGTCATGCGGTGTCACCTGCGTTCGGGGGCGTGCAGTGCCAGCAGGCGCGGGCGCCGGTGCTGGTCGTGCGCTGGATCGTGCGGCGCCCGCAAGGCGCGCAGTGGGCGTAGTCGTTGGGCTCGATGTCGCCCGCCTTGATCTGCCGGTCCAGCTCGGCGTCGTCGAGGAGGCCGTGTGGGGCGGGCGGGATCGGGGTCACGGGCACGACGACGGCGGCCGGGTGGGTGCCGGCGCGGTGGCGGCCGGTGGGCTGGCGGCGGCGGATGAGGTCGAGGAGGGCGCTCACGGCTTCACCTCGCGGGGCTTGTCGTGCCGGGTCTGCTGCCACAGGCGGCCGTCAGCGACGCGCGAGTCGTTGAGGCCGAGCGCGTCGTCGAGTTGCTGCTGGAGCTGGTCGGCGCGGCGGGTCTCGGCGGCGAGTGCGGCCCGGTAGCGGGCGCAGCCGCGGAGCGCGCGGTCGACTCGGGCGAGCACGCTGTCGAGGTCGGCGTCGTGCTGGGCCTCGGCTGCGGTGAGCCGCTCGTTGCGCTCGGTCAGGTGGGTGTTGCGTCCGGCAACGCGGACGGCGGCCCCGCGAAGGGCGGCGGCGTCCGCGCGGGCGTCGTCGCGTTGCTCGACGAGCTGCTCGACGCGGGCCTGGAGGTCGCGGAGCTTACGGTTCTTGCGTCCGAACATCAGGCGTCACCGCCCGTGCGCTGCTGCGAGATGAGCGGCCACTCGGGGCGCACGCTGTCGGCCTGGTGCTCCTTGCCGGGCGTGCGTCGGAAGTAGTCCGCGAGCGAGGCGGCCTGCTCGGCCGCCCACTCGATCTGCCAGGCGTGCAGCTCGTCGAGGGAGGCGCCGCCGATCTGCGGGGTACGGCTGGCGATCTTCCACGCGACGCGGCACGCGGCGATGGCGTCGGCGTCCGCCGAGTGCGCGCCGTCGAGCCGGACCCGGTACGTGCGGCACAGGTCCGTCAGCGTGCGCCCGCCGCGCCGGAACTTGTCGACGGCCTTGTCGAGGACGCGCGGGTCGACGACGCGGAGGTCGCCGCCGACGATGTCGACGAGCGGCTGCACGCCGTGCCGTCGCGCCTCACGGTCGAGGAGGGTCAGGTCGAACACCGCGTTCATCGCCACGACCGGTGTCCCGGCGAGGACGACCTCGGCGAGCCCGGCCACGAGCTGCTCGACGACCTCGGCGGCTGGCCGCCCTTCGGCGCGGGCGCGTTCGGTGGTGATGCCGTGGACGCGCGCGGCCTCGTCGGGGATGTCGATGCCGGGGTCGGCGATCCAGGTGGCGGGGGCGGTGTCGGGTCCGCCGCCGCACTGGACGATGCAGGCGGTGACGATGCGGTCGGTCTCGACGTCGATGCCGGTGGTCTCCAGGTCGAAGCCGCACAGGCGGCCTGTGTGCCAGCTCATGAGCGGGCCCCCTTCAGCGAGGCGAGGAAGGTGCGGAGCCGGGTGGCGTTGGCGGTCCCGGGGTGCAGGCCGCCGTTGGCCTCGGCGAATCGCTGCTCGACCTGCTCGGTGGTGAGGCCGAGCGGTCCGGCGGCGGCGAGGATCTGGAACCAGATGCCTTCGACGTCGTCGTCCTCGACGAACTCGGCGTCGTGCACCTCGTCCTCGCCCAGCGCCGACGGGGCGTCGCCGTAGTCGGCGGGGTTGAGCTGCCGTTCAACGTCGTCGGGGTGCGGGCCGTCGTCCGGCTCCGCTCCGGCCGGCGCCTTCAACTCGGCGGCGCGAGCCGTCATCGTCGCGGCGAGCGCGTCGTCGAGGTGCCCGGCCTGGTTCGCCTTGGTCCACAGCGCCCCCACCTCAGCGGACGTCGTGGCCTCGGCGAGGAGCGCCGCGTAGTCCGGCCGCCCGCCCGTGATGGCGACGCGCTCGGGGCCCTTGGCGACGGCCGGGGCCCCGGTGACCTTGCCCTCCATGAGCGCGGCCGGGGTGATCTCCACGTCGAGGGTCGGCACCTTGAACCGGGCGGGCTTGTCCTTGACGATCGCCGTCTTCTCTTCCATGCCGAGCCACCCGGCGACGTACCCGCCGGCCTGCGCGAGCAGCTCGGCGGCGGGCGGCAGGGTGACGGCGGCGTGGTAGCCCTTGGAGACGAGGAGCCACTGGCCGAGCGCGGGCACGTCGCGGAGCATCACGTTGACGCGGGTGGTGATGGCGCAGTCCCGGTTGGCGGGGTCGCACATGCAGGGCCGGTCGGACTTCTGCTCGGTGACGCCGTCGCAGCGGCGCTTGCACTGGGATCCGGCGTACAGCTCGTACCACTGGGAGACGGCGTCGCGCGGCGGGACCAGGACGGGGAGCCGGTTGACGGTGGAGTACACCTCGAACTCGGACGGGCCGCCGTTCGCCGGGGTCCACGGCTTGACCTCGCCGCCGTACAGTTCGGCGACGCTGGCGAGGATCTCCCGCGAGGGGGAGGTGAAGCGGAACTTGTCGAGCTTCGCCGGGCGCGTGTACGCGTTGCCCTTGGCGGAGACGCCGGCCACGACGTGGCCGATGCGGATCTCGCCGAGCTGACGCATCCGCATTTGCAGGTCCAGGATGGGCATCAGGCGGCCCTCTCTTCGATGACGGCGGGCAGGGCGAGGGCAGGACGGATGACGGTCTTGGACAGACCGGACGTCCACTCGGCGTTGCGCTTGACGGTCAGGAACGCGTCGAACACGGCGTCGTCGGCGACGGCCGGGATGACGCGGTATCCCTCCGGCCGCAGGTGCAGCACGACGCCGCACCAGAACGTGGCGGGCATCGGCACCCGCGTGCCGTCGCGCAGCCACGCGACGGGCGCCTTGCGGTAGGCGGCCATCTGCAACGACGCCTCCGGGTAGACGCCCTTCACGTCGAGTTCGCCGCCGGTCTTCGTGTCGCCGCAGAACACGGCGTCGGCGGGCACGTCGGTGTTGAAGTACTCGGCGAGCGCGGCGGCGATGAGCGACGAGCGGAGCAGGTAGTCGAGGGTTCCGGCGTAGCCCTCGGCCTCGTTGCCGACGACCATCTCCGATGCCTCGAAGGTGACTTGCCAGTCCTCGACGAAGGTCAGGAAGTGGTCGAGGAACGGCGTCAGGTTCGGGTCGCTGAGCAGCTCGGCGGGCATCGGCTTGCCGAGGACGTGGGCCTCGATCAGCTCGTGGACCGCGGAGCCGACGTCCTTGCGCTCGTCCTTCTTGCGGGTGTGCGCGCGGGCCAGCCAGTTGCGGGCCTCGGTGCGCTGCTCCGGGCGGAGGCTGCTGCCGACGAGGTAGGGCAGGTTGTCCATCGCCGTGTCGGCGGTGATGTTCCCGGCCCAGAAGGTGAGGGCGTCGCCCTTGGAGCAGCCCTGTTCGAGGATCGTGGTGACGCGGCGGAGTTTGAGGTCGGTGCCCTTGACGCGGTACCAGCCCTGGGAGGGGCGGGGGATGCGGTCGGCGCCGGTGGGTTCGGGGGCCTTGGCCTTGCGGCTTCGGCCGGCGGCCAGGGCGGTGTGCGCCCCGGCCTGCACGGTCGTCGTCATGAGTGGCCTCCGGTGCGGGCGTTGAAGGTGAAGTGGTGGCGGGTCGGTTGCTCGGTGTGCTCGGTGAGGAGGCCGTCGCGGTGGAGCTGGGCGAGGTCGCGGCGTGCGGTGGCGCGCCAGTCGGCGGCGCCGTACGTGGCGCGGTAGAGCGCTTCGGCGCGGCCGGTGGTCCACTCGCCCTGGTACTCGGTCACGGCGCGGCGGAGGCGGGTGAGGCGGGTAGGGGTGGGGATCCCGAGCGGGCCGGTGGGAGTGGCCGTCGCCGCCGGAGCGGTGGCCTTCTCCTCGGCGCCCGGGGTCGCCACGACCCCGGCGAGCTGGTGGATCTCCCAGTCGTCCGCGTCGTACGCGTAGGGCTCCCACTCCCCCTTGAAGTGGCGCCACCCCAGGGCGGTCAGTTCGCCGTTCTCCGGGTGGGTGGTGATGTGGTCGACGCGGAACTTCCAGTCGAGGGCCGGGTCCGTGTCGGCGTAGGTGTGGCCGGGCTGGAAGAAGCTGGCGCTCATGCGGCGGCACCGCCTTCGCGCTGCCCCGGCACCGGGCGCGGCGCCGCGATCTCCCGCGCGGCGGCGAGCAACTGCCCCACCCCGCCCGCGTACAGCGGCACCTTCCCGTCCGCCGCGTACCGCTCGATCATCCGGTTCAGCCGCTCGTCGTACTCGTGCCGAGCGTGCGAGTCCGCGCCGCCGTGCTGCGCCGCCACCGCCAGGCCGCGCATGTCGGCCAGCTCCTCACCGACGCCCTCGGGGTCGTCGGCAGCCGCGTCGAACAGGTCGAGGAACACGTTCCGCAAGAACGCGGTGACGTCGATCTCGGCGCCACCGGCGGTGGCCTTGATGGTGAGAGGGGTCGGGCCCTCGATGCGGTAGCTCATGAGTCGTCGCCCTTCGAAGTGGTCATGGGGAAGCCGCGGTCGACGGCCCAGCAGACGAGCAGGCAGCCGAGGCCGAACAGGGCCAGCGCGGCGAGGAGGATCGGGATCGTCAGCACGAGCTACCGCCCGTCGCGTCGTCGCGGAGGGCCTGCGTCGGGGCGAGCAGCGCCGTCAACCTGTCCGCGGACTGCCTGGCCTGAGACTCAGCGAGACGACGCTCAGCCTCGGCGTACGAGAGTTGCCGGTACGAGCCGCAGTCACAGGGCCCGGCGCCCTCGACCTTTCCCGCGAAGCACGAGCGCGGTTCGGGAACCGTGTGGACCAGCGGAGTGTGCCCGCACTCGCAGAGCTTCGGCAGACAGCGGACCTCCAGCTCGGCAACCCGAGACCGCAGCCGCTCCAACTCCGCCGCCACCTCCGGCGACATCAACAACCCCGCCGACTCCAACGCCAGCGCGATACCCGCAGGCACACGGTTCTGCTCCAGCGCGGCGAGGATCACCCCGGCCGCAGCGTTCACCCGCTTCGTGTTCACGCAGCCACCGCCGCACGCACGTGCTCCTGCACCAACTCGCCCGCAGGCACCGGCACAGCCACCCGCACCAGCACCACCGAGCCGTCCGTCCGCGGCTCCGTCTGCGTGCGCAGCGTCCACAGCTCCAGGCCGTCGCCCGCGTGGGCCACGTGGACCCGGCCGCCGAGCGCGGACAGCCACGTCTCCAGGTCGTCGACGTCCGACACGGCCACGTACACGGCGTCGGGGCGGGCGATCAGGGTCGGGGCGGGCAGGCCGGTCCGGTCGATCAGGGACTCGACGGCGAGCCGGTTGTCGCTCGTAAGGGCGTAGGTGTTCGGCGGGCGGACGGTAGTCTCGATGCCCATCGGGGCCTCTCTTTCGATTCAGGTAGGGGCGCCGTAGTCGTGGGGTCGCTCAGGCCGGCAAGTCGGAGCGGCCCTTCGGCGCGTTCAGGGGAGGGATCAGCCGGTGGCGGCGAGCTGCGGGTCCGGCTGCGCGTTCGCGGCGTGCCACGCCTCGCAGTCGGCGAGGTTGAAGCGCCGGCCGCGCCCGGCGAAGGGGACCGTGGGCATCCCCTGCTTGATCCACTGGAGGATCTGCCAGTCGGAGACGCCGTAGTACGTCTCGATCTCGCGCTGGCTCAGCAGGGGCACGAGTCCGGCCGGGAGAACGGTGAGGCGGTCACTCTTCTTCGGCATCAGACCTTGACCTTTCTACTGTCGTAGTCGAACGTGTGGGCATGCTGAAGAGGTCTTGGAGCGGGGCGCTCGTCCTCTTGTGGAGTGCTTCGGCGAGGAGCCAGGCCGTGGTCAGCTCGCATTGGGTGCGGGCGGTCTTGCCGCGCCCGGTGAGGCGGCCGACGGTGGAGGCGCTGATGCCCCTTCCCTTCGGGTCCACTTCTTTCGTGGCCTCGGCGAGTTCCGGTCCAGAGAGTCCGGCTCGCGCCATGGCGTCGCGGAGTGGCTTGCCTTCGCCCTTGCGGCTGAGTTTGGGCATGTGGGCCTCGTGCTTGGTGAGGTTGGTGCTCACTCCGGTGTCGGGGTGATGCGACATTTCTACAGTCGAAGTCGAAGTCACGTCAATGGGGTTCGCCGAGATCGGCCGAGAAATCTCGGGATCTGTCGATTGATCGAACGTGCGTTCTAATCGCGTGGCATACTCACGTACAGAGGGCGCGCGACGGGGAGGTCATGCGCCGTACAAGAACGCGTCACGCTTCTACTTTCACTTGCGAAAAGTAGAAGCGGCGGGGCAATCTTGGCGCGTGGAAACCGAGAAGCCCGACCCCACAGAGGACTTCGCGCAGGTACTGAACGAGCTGATGACCGAGTACAAGGTCAACGGCAGCCGAGTCGCGGAGTCCATCGGCGTCTCCGTCTCCACGGTCAACACCTGGCTGCACCGCAAGCGCACCCCGCGCAGCGAAGCCATCGCCAAGCTGGCTAGCCGGTACCCCAAGTACAGCGTCAAGCGCCTGTCCGATGCCGCCGGCCGTAGAGCGCCGGGCCCCGTCTCGCCAGAGCGCGCCGAGCGCCTGCTCGAAATCTTCCAGGGGTTGACGGAGGAGCAGCAAGAGATCATGGAGATCCAGGCGTTGGCCCTCCGGGACAGCAACCGCTGACTCCAGCCCAAGGTCGCGTACAACCTTTTGTTGAGCCGCAGGGTCTGACGTAAACGGACTCGAACACTCTATGTGACGCCGTCCCCACAATTCTTGCTCTGCGTGGTGGCATATTCCCCTAGATGGGGGGTACCTTCGATCGCACGGCCGATGTCCTCCCCCACGGCTCTCTTCTGACAGCTCGTGTTTCTGGGGGACCGCCATGTGCATTCGCGTGCAGTACGCGCCGCTCGCCACGCTCGACCCGTGGGACGCGGATCGCCAACTGATCACCATCCCCGTCGAGTTGCATACCCCTCATCTCGCCTTCCGTGCTGTCCGCGCAGTTCTGGCTGAACTTCGCATCCCGCAGCGGGAGTTCGGTGCACGCTGCTGGTGCGGAGAGCCGATCCGGCTGTCCGCACGCATCCCGCAGCAGCGAAGGGGCGAAGAGGTGATCAATCTTGGCGCGTAAGCCCGGGCAGGGCAGCCGAACCGGCAGTGTGGCTTTCCCTGCCGATCTTCTGATGGAGAGCTACGGCACCAGCAAGGGGGACAGAAGTGCCGCGTAGAGCCAGCAACAACCCTCGGCAGATCCGTTCGAAGAACTGTGGCTGCCCCCTGTGCATGGAAGCCTTCCCACCGGCTGAACACGGCGAGCGTAAGCAGCGCCGCGACTGCGTGGGCGCGTGGCAGGCCCGCTACCGCGACCCCACCGGGAAGCAGAAGGCGCGGAACTTCCCGATCAAGGACGGCGGGAAGAAGGCAGCCGAGGCATTCCTCGATGAGACGCGTACGGCTGTGCGGCAGCGCTCGTACCGCGACCCCGAGCGGGGCAAGGTCCTTCTGGGGAAGTGGTGGGAGGAGTACTGGGGGGTCCACGGCAAGAAGGGGAAGATCAAGACCCGGAACCGGAAGCTGAGCATCTGGACGGCGCATGTCAGGCCGAGGTGGTCGGAGTACAAGCTGATCGACCTGGAGTACATGGCGCTCCAGCAGTGGCTCACGACCGAGGTGAAGGGGTACCGGACGCAGTGCCAGGTGCGGCGTCTGCTCATCAACCTCCTGGACGCTGCGATCAAGGATGGGCAGCGGATCAAGGAGAACCCGGCGGCGCACCTGGAGGTCACCGCGCCGAAGCCGGCCAAGCACCCGGACGACCTGAAGCCTCCGACGGAGGCGCAGTACGCGCTGATTCACGCGGCGCTTCCGGAGTACTACCAGCGGATTCTGCGGGACTTCGCGTACGAGACCGGTATGCGGCCTGGTGAGTATGCGGGTCTGCGGCTGCACTGTGTGGACGAGGAGGCCATGACCGCTCAGATCCGCGAGATTCTCGTGCTGGACAAGGGGCGGTTGTGCCGGCAGGAGGCGCCGAAGACGGAGGCGGGATTCCGTACGGTGCCGTTGACGCCGACGGCGATGGAGGCGATCCGGTGGATGGTCGCCAAGTGGAAGCCGAAGCGCACGCGTTCAGCGATCGGTGACGGTTACGACCTGCATACGGAGGAGTTGGTGTTCCGTGGTCCGAAGGGTTCCGCGCTGAACATGAACAACTTGCAGCGGCCGTGGAAGAAGGCCACCCAGCAGGCGGGTGTGGCGCGGTTGGTGAAGAACCCGGAGACGGGGCGGACGGAGTGGTGGCCGCGGCTCTACGAGTACCGGCATGACGTGGCGACGCGGCTGCACCACGCGGGCGTGAAGGAGGCTGACACCCAGGCGTTCCTCGGGCAGAGGCGTGGCGGGAAGGTCACGTGGATCTATACGCACGAGGGTGAGGGGGCGCAGGAGCGGGTCCGCAAGGCGCTGACCGGGGAGGGAGGCGAGGGAAGTGGACTCCGGGTTGCCGAGTGACGAGTTGGGCCGAAGTCCACGAAGAGTCCACACGCCCCCCTCGGTGGGTCTCGGCGACTCTCGGCGAGCGCAGGATCCGAGGTGAAGATCCAGGGCGTTCGAGATCGGGCGAGTCTCGGCGAGTCTCGGAAGCCCTGTCTAAACGGAAGACCTGCCTTACAAGCAGGATGTCGGCGGTTCGAAACCGTCCGCGCCCACCGCAGCTGACCTGCTGAAACCCCCTTCGCCGTGATCGGTGAGGGGGGTTTTCTAGATCGTTTGTGGGATATTTAGGGGACGGGATCGACGATCTTCGTCGGGCGGTGTCCGCGCCAGCCACCCGCGTTGGAAGAAGCGCCGGTAGAGGGGCGCGACGTGGCGTCGGGGCGCATAGAGGCCCCTCGCTTCTTGGGCGAGGGGCCTCTATGCGGTGGTCGGCGGTCACGGGGTTTTGGGGCCTGTGGTGATGTAGGCCGTTGTTGTGGTGGTCAGGAGGAGGGTGGCGGTGGTGGTCGCGTAGGGGGTGTCGGCGGGGAGGAGCAGGAGGGACCAGGGTTCCACCTGGCCCTGGGGGCGGGTGCCGATCAGCCACATCGTGAGGGGGGTGAGGACCGCCGGGGTCCAGGCCGCGCCGGGCGGCAGCAGCCACGTACCGAGGAAGGCGAGGCCGACCAGGAGCGCCGTGTTGCGGTAGGCGATGACCGCGTCCGTGGGCGCGCCCGTCGTCGCCAGCGCGGTGGCGGTCGTCAGTACCGCGCCGGTGATGTACGCGCGGAGGCGGCGGGGGTGGGGAGCGGTGCGTTCCAGGATGTCGGCGGCTGTGCCGAGGGTCGTCGGGACGAACGCCGCGAACAGGGCCGGGACCATCGGCCACAGCGCCCCCTGGACCCCGTCCCGCGCCGGTACGTCGAAGAGGCGCAGCGGGGTCGCCACCCACAGCAGCGCGCATCCGGCGGCCGCCGCGAGCAGGCGCGGGAGGTGCCAGCGGCGGGCGGCCAGGGGGAGGGCGGCGAGGGAGCGGGCGGCGGCGTCAGGCATCGCAGGCCATCAGGCCCTTGAACGCCTTGCGGACGACGTCCTTGCGTTCGGCCGCGCTGCCCCGCGCGGCTTTGGGGTCGAGTGCGGGATCGGCGGGGCCGGGGTCGGCGCCGACGGCCGTGGCGAGGTAGTAGCGGGCCGTGGTGAAGTTCCGTTCCATGCGGGTGCGGGGTTCGATGTCGCATGCCGACGTGTAGTAGGCGCCCAGGGTCATGTCGATCAGGCCGTCCTTGCCGCTGCCCGGGCCCGCGCCCGTGCCCGTGATCGTGTCCAGGTCGAGCTGTGTCGTGCCGTGGCCGGTGGTGAGGGCGTCCTGCCGGTACGCGGTCGGGGCGGGCAGGCCGAGGGCGCCGATCGCGCTGTCCAGTGGGGTGAGTTCCGCGCGCAGCCGGGGCTCGAACCGTTGGTAGGAGCGGCCCAGGCAGATCCGGGGTGCGGAGCCGTGGCAGACGACGTCACCCTTGCGTGCTTCGAGGTACAGCGGGCTGACCGTGGTCAACTGCGCCGCCGCCAGCGCGGCCAGGATCGCCGCGACGGCCATCACCGGCCGGCTCGGTGTGCGGTACCACGTCGCCAGCCACGCCCCCGCGAGGATCGTGACGGCCGACGCCAGCAGGTAGAAGAGGCACTGCCATGCCTGGGTGCCGGCCTTCGGCCGGAGGCCGATGAGGGAGCTGGTGGCGCCGCCCACCATCACGAACTCCGAGAGGTCACCCGCGTACAGCAGCAGGGTGGCCAGGAAGACCGTGATCGCGGCGAGTGGCGGGGCGAGTTTGCTGCCGCTGAGCCAGCCGGCGACCAGGCCGAGGGCGCACTCGGCGAGCAGCATCAGGAGCGCGGGCAGTACGGTGAAGGCTTCGCGCGGGCCGAACTGCCACGGAGTTCCGGCGGCGATCACGATGGCGCCGGCGAGGGCGAGCCCGGTCAGAAAGGCGAGGGCGCACCAGGCCCACAGGGCGAGCACCGAGGTCGAGAGCAGGGCGAGGGGGCGGTGGTGGCTGAGCAGGAAGGACTGTGCCTTGGCCAGCCGACGGCCCTCCCAGGCCGCGACGCCCGCGAGCAGCGGCCCGAGGAGCATCACGGTGAAGTTGTACTGGTAGACCGCCCACATCCACTCGTGCCGCCACTGCAGGGAACGCAGCGCGGTGTTGAGGAGCGCCACCGCCGCGAAGGCGACGAAGGCGGTGCGGCCGAGGGAGCGGCGGGCGAGGATCGTGGTGAGGTTCACTGCGCTCCTCCGCCGAGTTCGCGCAGGGCCCGTTCGATGGAGCGGGCTTCGGGGGAGGGGCCTGGTACGGAGACGGCGGGGCCTTCGGCGCGGGCGATGAGTTCTGTCGGGGAGCCGTCGAAGACGACGCGGCCCTGGCGCAGGGAGACGACGCGGTCGGCGAGCAGTTCGATGTCCTCGGTGTGGTGGGTGCTCATCAGGACGCAGCGGGTGGCGCCCAGACCGCGCAGGTGATCGCGGAGTTCGACGCGGTGTTCTACGTCGATGCCGGTCGTGGGCTCGTCGAGCAGGAGGACGGACGGTTCGTGGACCACGGCCTGGGCGATGTGAGCGCGTTGGCGGTTGCCGCCGGACAGTTCCTTGAGCCGGGTGGCGGCGACGGGTTCCAGGGCGAGCCGGCTGAGCACGTTCTGTACGGCCTCGTCCCGGGTGCCGCGCCGGATTCCCCGTAGCCAGGCCGAGTACGTGACTGCCTCGCGCACGGTGAAGTGGCCGGGGGACGCGGGTTCTTGGGGGAGGTACCCCACTTTCGCGCGGTAGCGCCGTCCGTCGCGGCGGGGATCGACTGCCTGGTCGCCGAGCCATACGGAACCGGCCGTCTGCCGCAGGAGCAGAGCGAGGACTTTCAACAGGGTCGACTTTCCGGCGCCGTTGGGGCCGGTGAGGGTGGTGACGCCGTTGCGCAGGGACAGTTCGGGGATGTCCAGGACGGCGGGGCCGCTGCGGTAGCGGACGAGCAGGTCGGCGGCCCGCAGGCGCACGTCGCCGGTGAGGGTCTCACTCATGGGTGGTCGCCGCTCTCAGTAGCGGAACGAGGGTTGGGCCTGGACCGAGCAGCGGTCCGGTACGGGCCAGCCCAGTTGGACGCACGCACTGGTACCGCCACGTACGCGGTCGGCGTCGGGGGCCAGCTCGTATCTGACGTAGTTGGTCAGCTTGCGGAGGCGCGGGGGCGCGGGCTGCGGGTGTTCTCTTCGGGAGGTCAGCCTGGCTGGGGCGACGACGGGGGTTCCGGGGATTCCGGGTTCGGTGGGGTGGCGTGGGTGTGTTTCAGGTGGGCTCGGGCTTGGACCGCGTCGGGGCCGGAGAGGGCGGACCAGTAGCGGTGGCATGTCACGAAGACGGCCAGTTCCAGTTCGCGTCGGCGCAGTTTCTCGACCTCCGCCTGTTCGTCGTCGGTCCAGCCCGGGGACGCCGGGCGCTCGACCTTGCGCCAGCCCTGGGTGTCGCTGATGGCGTCCGCGGGCGCGACGGACCAGGGGAGCCGCTTGAGCAGAGCCGACAGCTCGGCTCTGACCTGGTGCAGCTCCTCCTGGCCGGCGAGGAGGTCGCTCGGGAAGTCGAATGCGGAGTCGGAGTCATCGTTCGCTGCCACCCCTCAATGGTACGTCTGTTCGAATTGCGGGTGCACGTGTCTCCCGTGAGTTCACGCGAACGGGTGGTCGAATCCGTCCGCCGATGAGTTCGACGCTCCGCCACGGTCCATGTTCGTGACAGCTCAGCACCGCCCCCGAGCAACCGCCCCCACGGAAGGAGCCCGCCATGTCGGAGCTTCTGGTCGACTTCATCACCACCCTCGACGGCTACGCCTCCGGCGAGGGTTGGCCCGGGTTCTGGGGCCTCGAAGGCCCGGAGTACTTCGCGTGGCTCGCCGAGCAGCCCGAGGTCACGTATCTGATGGGCGCGAACACCTACCGCCTGATGTCGGGCTTCGCCACGGGGGAGATCCCGCTGGGGCCGGAGGGCGAGGTCAGGCCCGAGGAGGCCGACTCCGTCGACCAGCTCGCGCAGGCGCCGAAGGTCGTGTTCTCCTCCTCCCTCCCGGACCCGCTGACCTGGGAGAACTCCACGCTCATCCGCGGCGACGCCGTAGAGGCGGTCCGCGCCATGAAGAAGAACGGGTCGGGGCTCCTCAGCACGCTCGGCAGCCTCAGCCTCGCCCGCTCCCTGCTCTCGGCGGGGCTCGTGGACCGTTTCCGCGTGGTGATGTTCCCGGTGATCACCGGGGCCACGGGCGAGGAGCGCATCTACGACGGCTATCCCGATGTCGCCCTCGACATGATCGGCCACCGCACCTTCGACGGCGGCACGCAGATGGTCGAGTACGCGCCCCGCGTGCTCGCGCACCCGCCCCTCGGCGCCCCCGCGTGACAGCCGAGCCTCGCCGCGTGATTACGGAAATTCTTCGTGGCCCGTGTCGATCCGCGTCCCGCCCGTTCGACGTCCAGGTGAGCACGATCCGTACCGCGTCACCTGAGGAGAACGCCATGCCCCGTTTTCTGACCCTGATCCACGTCGACGAGCAGCACGGACCCGGTTCCGACCCCGGGCCCGAGTTCGGCCGGCGGATGGGCGAGCTGCTGAAGGAGATCACCGAGGCCGGGGTGATGGAGGAGACCCGCGGACTGTTGCCCACCGCCCAGGCGACCCGCGTGACCTGGGACAACGGCAAGCTGCACTACACCGACGGCCCCTTCACCGAGAGCAAGGAGGTCATCGGCGGGTACTCCCTCACCCGGTGCGCCGACCGCGCCGAGGCCCTGAAGTGGGTCAACCGTTTTCTTGAGATTCACCCCGCCGACTGGCATGTCACCGCCGAGGTCCGCGAGATCGAGGGCGACTGACCGGGCAAGCCGCGTAACAAGCGTCGCGGGCGCTGTCGCGGGCGGGCCGGGAGCGGCAGACTGGACGTATGTGCCGCAGCATCAAGACCCTTCGCCCGCCCGCGCTCCCCGAGGAGGCCGGGGAGGAGGAGATCCGCGCCGCCGCCCTCCAGTACGTGCGGAAGGTGTCCGGGTTCCGGGCACCCGCCGCGCACAACAAGGAGGTGTTCGACCGCGCCGTCGACGAGATCGCCCGCGCGACCGCCGCGCTGCTCGACGGCCTGGAGGTCAGGGGCGCCACCGCCACCGCTCGCACCCCGGCCTCTTAGTTCTCGTAGCCCCAGCACTTCCGCTACGGCCGCAGTACGCGAGAGCCCCGACGGCCTCAGTAGACGAGCCCCGTCCCGTACGCCACCACGTCCCAGGCCGGATCGCGGCCGAACAGCGGTGACGGACGCCGGGTGTCGACCGCGCGGCTGAGCCGGACGCCGACCACCTCGTGGGCGCCGAGGCGGGCGGCGGCCTGGCTGAGCGAGGCGAACGCGTCGGCCGGGGTCGTGCTCGCCGCGCTCCACACGAGGAACGAGTCGCGGACGGCGGCCGGGTCCGTGGGCGTCTCCACGGTTCGCATAGGGACCGGGAAGTCATGTCGCGTCGTCACCCGCGCAGTTTCGGGCCTCCGCGCGCACGCGGACAGTACGGAACGAGACATACCGCCGGCGCCTGCCCAGCGGGCGCCCCGAATACCAGCCCCGCCGGCTGGTCCCGCGTCAGGCGCTCTCCGCCGCCGTCGCCGCCGGTCGGCGCATGACGTACACCGCCAGCACCCCCGCCCCCACCAGCGCCGCCAGCGAGACCACCGTCGACAGCCAGCTCGCCCCGAGCCAGTGCGCGCCGAGGTAGCCGAGCGCCACGCTGTACGCGGCCCAGGTCACGCCCGCCAGCGCCGACCACGGCAGGAACTCGCGCACCCGGCGATGCGCCGAGCCCGCCGCGAAGGAGACGACCGAGCGGCCCGCCGGGGCGAACCGGGCGATGATCACCAGCAGGCCGCCGCTGGAGCGGGCCAGCGCCCCACCGAGACGTTCCTGCGCGGTCGTGAGGCGGCGCGAACGGGCGATGGCCCGGTCCAGCCGGGCGCCCCCGCGCCACGCGAGCCGGTACGCGACGAGGTCACCGAGGACGGAGGCGGTCGCGGCGCACGCGGTGAGCCCCAGCAGATCGGGCACCCCGTGCGGGACCTGCCCGGTGGCGGCACCGGAACCGGCCGCCGCCGCTGTCGCCGCCGTGATCACGAGCACGCCGCTGGGCAGCACCGGCACGAACACGTCGAACAGCACGGAGAGCGCCACCAGCGCGTAGATCCACGGGCTGCCGGTCAGCGACCCCACACTCTCCAACACCGCGCGCCAACTCCCCGTACGGAACCGTTCCCCCGACCGTTCCCTCCTGGCAGGAGCGGCGTCATGACAGCTATACAGCGTACGCCTCGGTTGTTGTCCAAGTGACGCATGGGGCACAGATGTTCCCCACGTCACGTTCACCCGGTTCACTCGTCCGCCACGCCCCGCCTGCCGATCAACTCCCTGAACGACGTCGCCTCAGGCAGAGCGGCGTCCGGCACAGAGGTCTCACGCAGAGGTCTCACGCAGAGGTCTTAGGCAGAGGTCTTAGGCAGGGAAGGAGACGGAGATGGTCGTTCGACGGGCCGTGGTCGCGGGGGTGCTCGCGGTCGCCGCGCTCACCGCGAGCGGGGTCGGCAGCGCCAAGGGCAGCACCGGCGGGAGTGCGGTACCGGAAGCGCAGGCGGAAGTAGAAGCGCAGGCGCCGGGTGCGTACGGGGTGCATGCCGAGGGGCGGTTCGCGCCGCCGTCCGCCTTCGTGCCCTCCGACGCGGTGACGTACGACATGGCGCTGGTGCCGGCCGCCGCGTCGATCGCGGTCGATCAGCGCGGCGACGCCGTGCACGGCATGATGGTCGCCGTCGCGGTACGGGACTTCGCCCCCGGCCGGCTCTACGGGTTCCGCGTGCACCGGGGGCCGTGCGGGGCCGACGCGGAGGCCGCCGGGCCGCCCTACCAGAACCGGCCCGAGGGGCGCCATTTCAGCGGGCGTCAAAAAGGTGCAGAAAACGACATCCGGCTCACGGTCTTCGCGGATGCGAACGGTGAAGGGTCGGCGGTCGCGCACCGGTCGTGGGGGCCCCGGCCGGGGGAGGCCGGGGCCGTCGTGATCCGGGACGGGGTCACCGGGAGAGGGGGCGGCTGCTTCACCGTGCCCTTCGCCTCGCCGGGCGACCCCGCCGTCTGATCGGGCCGCCGGGGTGCCGGGCCACCGGGGCGCCGGGCCGCGCGGGTCAGGCGGTGACGGCCGCCTGACCCTGGCCGCCCTGACCGCTCTGGCCGCCCTGACCGCTCTGGCCGCCCTGACTGTCCTCGCCGCTCTGGCCGGCGGGACCGCCCTGCGAACCAAGGGCAGAGCCAGAGCGAGTGCCGGTGCCGTGACCGGCGCCCGTGTCGCGCCCGGCGCGCGCCGCGAGGAGCCGGTCCAGGCCGAACGCGCCCGAGCCGGTGAAGACCAGCAGCAGCATGGACCAGCAGAACATCGCGGACGGCTCGCCGCCGTTCTGCAGCGGCCACAGGGCCATCGGCTGGTGCACGTCGAAGTACGCGTAGGCCATCGCGCCGGACGAGACGAACGCCGCCGCGCGGGTGCCGAGTCCGGCGAGGACGAGGGCGCCGCCGACGAGTTCGATGACGGCCGCGTACCAGCCGGGCCAGGTGCCCGTGGGGACGGTGGAACCTTCGAGGCCGCCGAGGACGCCGAAGAGAGCGGCGGCGCCGTGGCAGGCGAACAGCAGGCCGACGACCATCCGGAACAGCCCGAGGGCGTACGGCTGGGCGTGGTTGAGGCGTGCGGGCATGTGGGGGGACTCCTTCTGCTCGGTCGGGGACGTAACCGAGCGCCCCAGATTAGGCGACCCTAATTAGTACTTGCAAGTTCAACATTCAGCCATGCTTTTCCTCCGCTTCTTCTTCCCTGCGCCGGGCCCGCTCGACCGTCATTGGTCCGGACCAGAGGTGAGGGGTGTGTGAAGGCGCGTACGGGTGTGCGCCACCGGCGGCCGAAAACGGAGGCCGATGGTCGGGCCAACTTCCTTACGCCCGGAAGTACTTGAGCTGTACGGGAGGGAAACCTCAGGCGCTCAGGGTGCGCGCGTCGGTCCGGGTGAGGCCCTTCGCCGCGTCGGCGCGGTCGAGCGTCAGGCGGGCCGAACGACCGCTCAGGGTCAGCGTCATGAGCTGGTTGGCGAACCAAGGCCCGCCTGTCTTGCGCCAGTTGACGCGCGGCGCCGCCGCTCCGGCGTGCCGGGCGAGGAGGCGGCCGAGGGCGCGGCCCGCGCGGCTCCACCCGAAGCGGAACCCGGCGCGGATCGTCGCGGGCACCGAGTTGTGCACGGGCGAGCACGTCAACTGCACGACTCTGGAGCGCAGTTCAGCGCCCGCGTCCGGGGGCTTCGGCCACTCCGGTTCCGCCACGTAGGCGTGGTGGACGTCGCCGGAGAGCACCGCGACCGTCGCGGGCGCCGCCGGACCCGAGGCGATCTCCCCGATCAGGTCCGCGAGGCCGTCGAACGACTCCGGGAACGCCGCCCAGTGCTCCAGGTCCGCCGCCCGGCGCAGCCTCTCCCCGAACCGCGCCCAGCGAGGGCCGCGCACGCCCCGGCACAGCGCCGCGTCCCAGGTCTCGGCGTCGTGCACGAGGTGCGGCAGCAGCCAGGGCAGTGACGTACCGATCAGGAGGTGGTCGTACGGGGGCGGGGCGCCGGTGTCACCGGGGTCACCGGGGCTGTCGGGGTCGCCGGCGGGGCGGTCGGCGAGGGCCTGGGCGCGGAGCCAGTCGGCCTCGTCGGGGTCGAGCATCGCGCGGCGGTCCTCGTCGAGGACGCGGGCGGCGCGGCTGTCGACCATGAGCAGGCGGACGCGGCCGAAGTCGCGGCGGTAGCTCCAGCGGGCGGTGCTCACGTCGGTGTCGGCGCGGGCCGCGAACGTGCGCAGGGCCTCCGTGCCGTCCGGCGCCGCGCTGACCTCGGCGTACAGGGCGTCCTTGGCGAGCTCGGCGGGGGAGAGGTTGCCGAGGTGCTGGTGGACCCAGTACGACATCAGGCCGCTGAGGATGCGCTCGCGCCACCAGGGCGTCGCCCGCATGTCCCGCACCCAGGCCGCGCTGGTGTTCCAATCGTCAACCACATCATGATCATCGAAGATCATGCAGGTGGGGACGGTGGAGAGCAGCCAGCGGACCTCGGGGTCGAGCCAGGACTCGTAGTAGAGATGGGTGTACTCCTCGTAGTCCGCGACCTGCGGACCCGGCGGCTCGTCGAGGCCGCGGCGGCGGGAGATCCAGGCGCGGGTCGCGGGCGAGGTCTCGTCGGCGTAGATCTGGTCGCCGAGCAGGACCAGCACGTCCGGGCGGTCGGCGGCCGGGTCGGCGGCGAGGCGGGCGGCGAGCTGGTCGAGGGCGTCGGGGCCGACCGGGTCGTGCCCGCCGGAGGGCGGCGCCGCCCAGCGGCAGGAGCCGAACGTGATCCGTACGGGGGGTGACTCGGCGTCTGACGGGAGGTCGTCCCGGGGGCTGTCGGAGGGCGCCGGTGCGAGGACCGGTGCGGGTGGTGGTGCCGGGTGCGGGGTGCGGATGGTGCTCGGCGGGAAGCGGGAGTCCGGCTCGGGCCAGACCCCGCTCCCGTCGAGCATCACCTCGTACGCCGTCTCCGTGCCCGGGGTCAGGCCCGAGACCCGCACCAGCGCGTAGTGGTGCCCGGCCACCTGGAACGTACGGGAACCGCCGTACGCGCCGTCTGCGCAGCGCACCTCCGCGCGGCACGGGCGGCTCGCCTCCACCCAGACGGTGGCGGTGTCCTCGTCCACGTACCGCAGGAGGGGGCCGAGGCGCAGCTTCACCACGTGATCGCCTCCGCTGGGTCTCAGGGTTTCCGGGTTTCTGGTCGGATGGACGGGTGGTCGGGTGGTCGGGGTGTTCCGGTGGTCGGGCTCAATGGGGAGAACGTCTGTCCGGCGTGGGTGGTTCCCTTGCCGGGGTGGGGAGTTCGGGGGTCAGCAGCCGCTGAGGCCGGACTGGAGGGCGGACTTCTCGGCCGAGTCGACGGTGAGGCCGTAGTAGTGCTTCACCTGGACCCACATGCGCAGGTACGTGCAGGCGTACGCGGCGCGCGGCGGCATCCACTTCGCGGGGTCCTGGTCGCCCTTGGACTGGTTGACGTTGTCGGTGACCGCGATGAGCTGGGGGCGGGTCAGGTCGTTGGCGAAGCCCTGGCGCTGGGCGGTCGTCCAGGAACTGGCGCCGGACTTCCACGCCTCCGAGAGCGGGACGACGTGGTCGATGTCGACGTCCGAGGCGGCGGTCCAGGTCGCTCCGTCGTACGGGGAGTACCAACTGCCGGAGGTGGCGGCGCAGTTGGCGTCGGTGACGACGTTCGTGCCGTCGCGCTTGAGGACGACCTCGCGGGTGTTGCAGGTGCCGGACTGGGTGATCCAGTGCGGGAACTTGTCGCGGCTGTAGCCCGTGGACGAGCCCTCCGCCTTGACGGTCAGCTCGGAGAGGTACGTACGGGCCGTCGCCGCCGTCACCGGGGTGGGCGGGGCCGCCTGGGCGGGCGGGGCGGATATCAGGGTGACGGCTGTGGCCAGGGTGGCGGCCGTGGTCAGGGTGGGGGTGGCGCGGGTGGCTGTGCGGCGGGTCCGGCGGGGGTGACGCGCGTAGATGGTGGGGTGCATCTGAACTCCCTTTTCTGTGTGGGGGTGCGTGGGGAGCGGGCGTTCGGGTGACAGGGTCGCGTCAAGCGGGGGGTTGGTCAACACCCTTGGGGCGGTGCGGGGTTGGGGGTGGTGGGGGTTGGGGGGTTTCTGGTGATTGGCGCTTGGGGGCAGGTTTTTGTATCGTGGTTGAACAAAGTGGCTCCCGCCCGTTCACCCTGACCGGCGGGCGGGGCCGCCTTGTCTCGCGTGTCCCTTTCGGGTCCGCGTCCGCGGGCCTGTACGTCTCCGTTCTCTGGAGTACGCCGATGACGGCCAGCCCTGCCTTCTCCGCACCCACCGTGCTCTCCGCCCGTGCCCTGCTCCTCGACATGGACGGGACGCTCGTCAACTCGGACGCGGTCGTCGAGCGGATCTGGCGGCGGTGGGCCGTCGACCACGGGCTCGACCCCGACGAGGTCATGGCCGTCGCGCACGGGCGGCAGGGGTACTCCACGATGGCCGTGATGTTGCCCGAGCGGCCCATGGAGGAGAACTACGCGGACAACGCGCGGATGCTGGCCGCCGAGACCGCGGACATGGACGGGGTCGTGGCGGTGCCGGGGGCGGGGGAGTTCTTGGGGGCGCTGGAGGAGTTGGGGGTGCCGCATGCGCTGGTGACCTCGGCGGATCTGGGGCTTTCCACCGGGCGGATGGGGGCGGCGGGGTTGCGGTATCCCGCGGTGCGGGTGACTGCGGAGGGGGTCAGCGCCAGTAAGCCGGATCCTGAGGGGTTCTTGAAGGGGGCGGCTGAACTGGGGGTTGCTCCTGCGGAGTGCGTGGTGTTCGAGGACTCGGTTGCGGGGATTTCTGCGGGGCGGGGGGCCGGGATGCGGGTGGTGGGGGTTGGTGTGCGGGCCCTTGGGCAGGGGGCCGATGTTTGTGTTCCTGACCTGGCCGGGGTTCGGGTCGAGGCGGGTCCCCGGGCGGGGGAGTTCTTGATCCACCTCGGCGAGTCCTAAGGTGCGGGTCCCTTGAACTTGCCGTGCGCGGTTCCTCGCGCCCCTTAGGTAGTCGGCCTCCGCCGGGGTTCTTAGGGTGCGGGCCCCTTGCCTCCACCGTGCGCGGTTCCCCGCGCCCCTGTCGGGGCGACTGCGTCGCCACCTCCTCCCCTGGGGAGCTGGGGCGAAGCCCCGCTCCCTCAGGGGCGCGGGGAACTGCGCAACGTTCAGGGCAGCGGGCCTCAACCGGAGAACTCCCCAGGGGCGCGGGGAACTGCGCGAGACGCCCCACCGGGCGGAAGGTGATCGACTACCCAGGGGCGCGGGGAACTGCGCAAACCGTTCAGGACAGCCGGGGCTCGGGCTACGTCTCGGATTCCAGGGACGCCCTCGTTTGGGGGCCGTACTCGCCCCGGGCGTCCTCGTACAGGCCCCTGGCGTACTGGTACGTGCGGACGGCGTATTCCGTCGGCCCGTTGAAGTGGCCGTTGGCCGGACCCAGGTAGAGGTTGAGGCGGGCCAGGCGCGTCTGGAGGTCCGTCACCGCCGGGCCCTGGTCCCCCCGCCGCAGCGTCGGCGGCGCCTCGGGCGGCCGCGTCGCCGTGCGCGACGGGGTCGGAGTGGTGGCAGGGCGGTGGGTGGGGGTCGCCGGCGCGCTGGACTTCGGGGACGCCGAGGCCGTCGCCGACGCGCTCGCCGAGGCCGACGGGGACGCGGACGCCGACGCCGATGCCGGCGCGCTCGATGACGGCGGCGCCGACGTGGGCGTACCGGACGCGGACGCCGGGGCACGCCCGCTCGCGGAGGCGGAGGGCGCCGGGGTGTACCCGGCCGCCGCCTTCTGGGGGCGCGGGTCCCCGTCACTGTCACCGGAGGTGATGAGCACCGTCACGAGCGCGGCGACACTCAGCACCCCGGCCACCGCCGACATCAGCAGCAGCGGAGCCCGCCGCCGCTCGGGCTCGGGCGCGTCCCCCGTGTCGTCGGCGGGCGGCGCCTCGGGCGGCAGTGGCGCCCGCGCGTACGGGTCGGCGGCCCGGGGCGGCACGGGCTGGGAGGGCTCGGGCAGGCTGACGTACGGGCGTACCCGCAGCGGCCCGAAGCTCTCCGGGTCGCACCCGCACTCCCGCGCCCCGCACTCCGGGCACCCCGTACCCGTATCCGTACCCGTATCCCTGCGCGGACCCGTGTCGTCGGGTCTGTCGGTGCCGTCGCCGCCGGCGCTGCTCATCGCTGGCCCCCCATTTTGAGCGTTGCAGCGCATTATGCAGACCCCGCGCGCCCCCGTGGCCCCCTGGCCCCCGGAAATCGCCGCACTTCGACCCCGCCCAGCAGGACTCAACAGGCCAAAACGGGTCACACCTACCAGGATGGGAACGTACGGAGCCCGGAGGTGGTCATGACGAGGACCCAGCAGGCGGCGGCCGTCGAGACGGGCAAGAGCGGCGGGGTGCTGGTCTCCATCGGGGCGCTGCTCCTCGGCATGCTGCTCGCCGCGCTCGACCAGACCATCGTCTCGACGGCGCTGCCCACGATCGTGAGCGACCTGGGCGGTCTGGAACATCTGTCGTGGGTCGTCACCGCGTACATGCTCGCCGCGACGGCCGCGACGCCCCTGTGGGGCAAGCTCGGCGACCAGTACGGCCGCAAGAAGCTGTTCCAGATCGCCATCGCCGTGTTCCTGGTCGGGTCGGCGCTGTGCGGGATGGCGCAGAACATGCCGCAGCTCATCGGCTTCCGCGCGCTCCAGGGCCTCGGCGGCGGCGGCCTGATGGTGCTGTCGATGGCGATCGTCGGGGACATCGTGGCGCCGCGCGAGCGGGGCAAGTACCAGGGTCTGTTCGGCGCGGTGTTCGGCGCGACGAGCGTGCTCGGGCCGCTGCTCGGCGGCCTGTTCACGGAGCATCTGAGCTGGCGGTGGGTGTTCTACGTCAACCTGCCGGTCGGCGTCGTCGCGCTCGGCGTCATCGCCGCCGCGCTGCACATCCCGGTCCGCTCCCGCAAGCACCGGATCGACTACCTGGGCACGTTCCTCATCGCGTCCGTCGCCACCTGCCTCGTGCTCGTCGCCTCGCTCGGCGGCACCACGTGGGGCTGGGGTTCGCCGCAGATCGTGGGGCTCGCGGTGGCGGGCGTGGCGCTGGCGGTGGTGTTCGTGTTCGTGGAGTTCCGGGCGGCGGAGCCGGTGCTGCCGATGCGGCTGTTCCGGGTGCGCACGTTCACGCTGTCGGCGGTCATCAGCTTCGTCGTGGGCTTCGCCATGTTCGGCGCGATGACGTACCTGCCGACGTTCCTCCAGGTCGTACGGGGTGTCTCGCCGACCATGTCGGGTGTGCACATGCTGCCGATGGTGGTCGGCATGCTGCTGTCGTCCACGGGCTCCGGCCAGATCGTGTCGCGCACCGGCCGCTGGAAGGTCTTCCCCGTCGCGGGCACGGGCGTCACCACGATCGGCCTGCTCCTCCTGCACAACCTCTCCGAGACCAGCTCGACGTGGGCGATGAGCGGCTGCTTCTTCGTGTTCGGCTTCGGGCTCGGCCTGGTCATGCAGGTGCTCGTGCTCATCGTGCAGAACGCGGTCCCGTACGAGGATCTGGGCGTCGCCACCTCGGGCGCCACGTTCTTCCGGTCCATCGGCGCGTCCTTCGGCGTGGCGATCTTCGGCACGATCTTCGCCAACCGGCTCGCCACGAAGCTGACCGCCGCGCTCAGCGGGCAGGCGCTGCCGCCGGGGGTCGACGCGAACGCCCTGAAGGCCGACCCGCGCGGCATCGGCGGGCTCCCGCCGCAGGTCAGGGCGTCGGTGCTGCATGCGTACGCGTCGTCGATCACGGACGTGTTCCTGTACGCGGCGCCGGTCGCGGTGCTCGCGTTCGTCCTGTCGTGGTTCCTGCGCGAGGACAAGCTGCGCGCCTCGGTCACCGCCCCCGACACGACGCAGACGCTCGCCTCGAACCCGGTCGAGCGGTCCTCGTACGAGGAGGTCGCGCGGGCGCTGTCGACGCTCGGGACGCGCGAGGGCCGCAAGGCGATCTACGAGAAGATCACCGCGCGGGCCGGGTACGACCTGCTGCCCGCCGCGAGCTGGCTGCTGCTGCGCGTCAACCGGTACGGGTGGGCCGAGCCGGCCGCGCTGGCCGAGCGCAGTGCCGTACCCCTGTCGGTGATCATCGAGGCGGCCCGGCAGGTCGAGGAGCGGCGGCTCGCGGTGCGCGAGGGCGTGGACCTCGTGCTGACCGACGAGGGGCGCGAGGTCGCGGCGCGGCTCGGGAAGGCGCGGGAGGACTCGCTGGCGGAGCTGCTGGGCGACTGGTGGGGCCCGGACCGGCCCACGGACCTGAACCGGCTGGTGTCCGAGCTGAACGCCGAGATGTGCGGCTCCGACCAGGAGCGCCCCCACGACGGCCTCACCCCGGGCCTCGCCGCCTGAGCCGTCCGATCCGCCGGAGCTGCTTGAGCCGCCTCACGTGCCGGGGCCGCCGCCCGGGTCAGAGTTTCTTGGCGAACCAGTGCTCGGCGTACATGCGGTCCGCGTACGGAGCGGTCTCCTCGTAGCCGAGACGCGCGTACAGGGCGCGGGCCTCGACGAGGTCGGCGCGCGTGTCGAGGCGGATCAGGCGGGCGCCCCGCGCGCGTGCCGCGTCCTCGGCGGCGGTCACGAGGAGGGCGGCGCCGCCGGTGCCGCGCAGGTCGGGGCGGACGTAGACGCGGGTCAGTTCGGCGGTGCGCGGGTCGGTGAGGCGGAAACCGGCCATGCCCGCGGGCTCGTCGCCGTACCGCCCGAGGAGGAGCAGTCCTGTGGGCGGGGCGAGGTCGGTGCCGGGGGCCGCGGCGATCTCGCGTTCCAGCTCGTCGGGGTCGGTGGTGCGGTCCTCGTGCAGCCGGTACCAGCGGTCGCTGACCTCGGTGTAGTACGCGCGCCAGAGCGCGGTCGCGGCGGGCGAGTCGTACGGCTCGGGGGAGACGGTCCACGGGGTGCGCATGGCGCATTGTGGGCGGCGCGGCCGAGCGGGCGGCAACCGAATTTCTGTTTGGCGGGGCGTTCGCGGGCAACTCGCCACGGAACAGTCACCGTTGACGCACACCGGGAAGGTCGGGAAGACACCCATGTCCACAGGCGTGATCATCGCTCTGATCGTGGTGGGGATCGTCGTGGTCGGCGCCGCGGCGCTGTTCGCGGCGCGCACCGCCGGTGCCCGCGGCGGGAGCGGCCTGCGCAGGCGCTTCGGCCCCGAGTACGACCGCGCGGTCGCCCGGCACGACGGCGACACGAAGGCCGCCGAACGCGAGCTGGCCGAGCGCGTGCGCCGGCACGGTTCGCTGCGCACGCGGCCGCTCGACCCCGCGTCGCGCTCGCGCTATCTGGCCCGCTGGGCGGACGCGCAGGAGCGGTTCGTCGAGTCGCCGGAGGAGGCCGTCGCCGAGGCCGACCTCGTCCTCGCGGACCTCGCGCGGGAGCGCGGGTTCCCTGACGGGGCGCGGTACGAGGAGCAGTTGGAGGCGCTCTCCGTCCACCACGGGCCGCACGTGCACGGCTACCGGCGCGTGCACCGCGCCGCGCATCCCCGCGTGGGGCGTGCGGAAGAGAGCCAGGCCGGTACGGAGGAGCTGCGCGAGGCGCTGCTTGAGGCGCGGCCCCTCTTCGACGACCTGCTCGGCTCCGAGCGCGGGGGCCACGGCCGGTCGCCCCGGCACAGCGCCGACATCGGCACCGGCGCCGAGTCCGGCGCCGCACAGCACAAGAGTCATGGCGCGCTCAAGGGCCGCCTCGCCAAGGGCAGTTGAGCCGAGGAGGACGACGACATGCATGACATGCGCGACACGAACACGAACACCGGCGCGGCCGTGAACACCGGGCGCACCGGCATGGACCGTACGAACACGCAGGTGAACCCGCTGAGTTCGGGGGCGCCGCGTGGTGTCGAGCAGGACGAGGGGGCTCCGCTCGTCGCCGGGCGCGAAGGGCATGAGCGCAGTGCTCATCACCGGCATGACGGGCTCGTCGGGCCCGAGGGGCAGGAGGAGTTCCACGGGCGGCTGCGGCACGCGCTGACGACGTTCGTCGACGATCCGCGGACGAGTGTGGAGGAGGCGGACCGGGTGCTGGAGGACCTGACGCGTTCTCTGACGGAGTCCCTGGCGGAGCGGCGGGGTGCGCTGCGTGCGGGGTGGGAGGGGGCGGGGGCGGCCACCGACACGGAGCGGTTGCGCGTCGCGCTCCAGGACTACCGTGAGACGGCTGAGCGCCTGCTGAACATCTGAACGCCCGTTCCGCGCCCCCGCGCCCCCGCGTCCCTGCAACTGGCAGGGGCGCGGGGGTGTTTCGCGTCGTAGGATGCCGGTCGCGTGGTCGTGGGCGGGCTAGCGAGGGGGCGGCGCGGTGTTGGAGCTGACGATGGCGGCGGTTGCCGGCGCGGGTGCCGGGGGCGGCGGGGCGGGGGAAGTCACCGCGGGGATGGTGATGGCCGAGGTGGAGAGTGTGCCCGGGGCGGTTGTGCGGGTCGGGCGGGATTCTTCGCTCTGTCGGTTGGTCACGCCTGAGGACTGGTTGTTCGTGTCCCGGGTGCACCTGGAATTTCGGTGGGGGGTCGGCTCCGCCGCGGGGTGGCAGGTTTGTTGGGTGCGGGGGTCTCAGGATGAGCCGGCCTCTGAGGTGTGGGTTGGGGGTATGGCGGTCCCTTACGGGGGTGGGGTCGACTTGCCGTCGGGGGGTTCGGGAGAGGTACTCATCCGGGATCGGGCCACGCCCCGCGCCCTGACGATCGGCTACTACGCCGAGCCGTAGGCTGCCGCCAGCGAAGCCCCGTTGCAGTACCGCAATGCGCAGTTCCCCGCGCCCCTATCGGGGCACTACGCGCGCGTGGTCACCTGCGGCCCGGTGGGGGCTGATCGCGCAGTTCCCCGCGCCCCTATCGGGGCACGACCGTGCGTTGTTTTCTGCGGCCCGGTGGGGCTTCTCGCGCAGTTCCCCGCGCCCCTGGAAGCGGGGCTTCGCCCCAGCTTCCCCAGGGGGGAGGTGGCGACGCAGTCGCCCCGACAGGGGCGCGGGGAACTGCGCGACCAGCCACGACGAAAGTCGAGGAAACCCACCGGCTGAGCCACCCACCCACCTCAGGGGCGCGGGGAACTGCGCAGGCCGGGATTAGATCGCCGGGGGAGAGCCCGGGAGGGGGCGGCCGGCTGATTCGCGCATTCGGTAGGCGGCCACTCCGCCGATGACCGCCGCCGCCATCATGTAATACGCCGGGATCATGAGATTCCCCGTCGCCGCGATCAGCGCAGCCGCCACCAGCGGAGTCGTCCCGCCGAACAGCGACACGGACAAGTTGAACCCCACGGAGAGCGACCCGTACCGCACCTTCGTCGGGAACAGCGCCGGCAGCGTGGACGGCATCGACGACGTGAACCCCACCAGCAGCAGCCCCAGCGCGGCAAGACCCACGGCGATGGACCACGTGGACCCGGCCCGGATCAGCAGCACGGCCGGCACGGACAGTACGACGAACCCCACGCAGGCCGCCCCGATGACCTTCCGGTGCCCGAAGCGGTCGTTGGCGATGCCCATGGGGATCTGCACGGCCATCATCAGCAGCATGACGCCGATGAGGATGAGCGTGCCGTGGGTGGCGTCGTAGCCCAGTTCCTCGCTGAGGAAGGTCGGCATGTACGACAGCAGCATGTAGTCGGTGACGTTGAAGACGAGCACGAGGGCGACGCACAGCAGCATGGCGTTGGCGGCGCCCTTGCCGACGAACATCTCGCGGAGCTTCGGCTTCGGCTGCGCCTTCTGCTTGGCCTCGGCCTCGTCGGCGAGCTTCTGGAAGGCGGGAGTCTCCTCCAGCTTCATGCGGACGTACAGGCCGACGAGCCCGATGGGCCCGGCGATGAGGAACGGCACGCGCCAGCCCCACCCGTACAGGTCGCCGTCGGAGAGCGTCGTCGTGAGTACGGTGGCGAGCCCCGCACCGGCGACATAGCCGACGAGCGTGCCGAACTCCAGGAACGAGCCGAAGAACCCGCGCCGCTTGTCGGGCGCGTACTCGGCGATGAAGGTGCACGCGCCGCCGTACTCACCGCCCGTCGAGAAGCCCTGCACCATGCGCGCCACGATCAGCAGCACGGGCGCCCACACGCCGATGGCGTTGTAGGAGGGGATGAGGCCGATGGCGAAGGTGCCGGTCGCCATCATGATCATGGTGATGGCGAGGACGCGCTGCCGCCCGATGCGGTCGCCGAGCGGCCCGAAGAAGGCGCCGCCGATGGGCCGGACCAGGAACGCGGCGGCGAAGGTGCCGAGCGTGGACAGGACCTGTGCGGTGCTGGAGGCGGTCGGGAAGAAGACATGGCCGAGCGTCGCGGTCAGATAGCCGTAGACGCCGAAGTCGAACCACTCCATCGCGTTGCCGAGTGCCGCCGCCTTGACCGCGCGCTTGACGAGCGAGGGGTCGGTGACGGTGACGTCGGTGGAGGTCGGACGGGTCCGGCCGGGCGCCGAGACCCTGCCGGTACTGACAGCGATGGTGGTGGCACTGGCCAACGGTCCGCTCGCCTGCCTTTCGTCGGGGACAAGGGCAATGGCCGTCCCCCGGGAACGGCCAGACAAACGACCATAGGGGGCTCCGCTTCCGTAGCGGATAGTGTGCTCTGTGTGGCTCAGCGTGAGGAAAGTGCCGCCTGCCAGGTAAAACGCCTGGTGAGGGACGTGTGCTGCGCCGCGCAAACTGTGAGCTTTGTCGCGGAACCGGACCCATGTAAAAGGCAACGACCGACCCTCCAGCGCAGTCTTTCCGGACATAAGGGGCGGACGGACGGCCACGAAGGAGTGGTCTGCGCCCGGCCAGGGTGACGGGAGGATCGGGAGGTAAGGGCGGATATGGCGAACGTCGAACAGGGGAGCGCCGCGACCGGACGGCTGAGCGCGGTGCGCGGTGGCCTGTGGCTGATCGCCGGTCTCCTGGCCCTGCGCCAGCTCCTGGCTGTCCTGAGCACGCCACGCGCGGAGCGGCTGACCGACCTGGAGACCTGGATCGGCCCCGAGGGCGTCCTCCATGTCCCCGGCTCGCTGTACGACACCCCCGACCGGTTCACCGGCCCGCCGTTCTCGGGCCTCGTCCTCAAGCCCCTGGCCCGCGCGGTCGAGCAGTCGCTCGGCTGGGGCTGGACGTTCGGCTCGCTCGCCCTGGTCGTCGCGCTAGGCCTGGTCGCCGCCCGCGCCCTGCCCGCCCCCGTCTCCCGCCGTACGAGACTGCTGGCCGCGCCCGTCGCCATCAGCCTGCTGATGCTGTCGCTGCCGGTCCGCACCACGTTCACCACCGGCCAGACCAGCATCCTGCCGGTCCTCCTCGTCCTGCTCGGCTGCTTCGCCGTACGCGGGCAGCGGGCGAGCGGTGTCCTCGTCGGCGTCGCCGCCGCGCTCCAGCCGACCGTGCTGTTGTTCCTGCCGCTGCTGTGGTGGACGGGCCGCAGGTCCGCCGCGCTCACCGGCGCCGGGACGTTCGCCGCCGCGACCGGGCTCGCCTGGGCGGCCATGCCCGGCGACTCCTGGACGTACTGGGTGCATCACATCGCCGGGGCGGGCCTCGCCGCCGACCCGGCCGCGACGGCGAACCAGTCGCTGCACGGCATGTTGCTGCGCCTCGGCCTCCAGGGCGCCCCCGAGGTCGTCCTCTGTCTGCTGCTCGCCGCCGCCGTCACCGTCCTCGGCCTGCGCCGCGCGGTCCGCTACGCCCGCGACGGGCAACTCCTGCTCGCGGTCGCCGTCACCGGCTGCGTCGCCGTCGCCGTGTCGCCCGCGACCTGGCAGCACCAGCTCCTGTGGGTGCTGCTCGCCGTCGTCGGCCGGGTCGGCAAGCGGGCCGGTGACCGCCGGATGTGGCCGGTCCTCGTCGTCCTCGCGCTGACGCTGCCGCCGACGATGCTGCTGCCCGACATGACGTTCCTCGCGCCGGTCCGCGACAACGTCGTGCTGATCGCCGCGCTCGCCGCCGCCTGCGCCGTCCCGTTCCTGCCGCGCAGCTCGCCCCTGTACGCGACGCCCCTGCCCACCCGTTACGCCGAGCCCGTCCCCGCCCGGGTGAGCTGGGTGCCCCTGGTGCGGGGCTGGCGGCGCGTCGTCAGCCGCCCGAACCTGATCCTGGAACTCCTCCTCATCCGCGTCGGCTACTCCGCCTACCAGCAGGTGCGGCTCGCCGCGACGGGCGGCACGATCTCCGGCGGCCGGGCCACGGCCGAGAAGCACGGCCACTGGGTTCACTCGATCGAGCGGTTCCTCGGCATCGACATCGAGCACTGGGTCAACCACGCGGTCGTCGCTCACACCCCGTGGCTGAAGTCGTTCTTCAACTTCTACTACACGTCCTTCCACTTCCTGATCCCGCTCACGATCCTCGGCGTCCTGTACGCGCGCCGCCCCGCCGACTACCGCTGGGCGCGCTCCGCGCTCGGCTTCGCCACGCTGCTCGCCCTCATCGGCTTCTGGGCGTTCCCGCTGGCCCCGCCGCGTCTGATGCCGGACCTCGGCTTCATCGACACCGTCCATGGGGTGCAGGACTTCTCCCGCCCCGACTACGGCACTCTCACGCAGCTCACCAACCAGTACGCGGCGATGCCCTCGCTGCACTTCGGCTGGTCCCTGTGGTGCGGACTCGTCATCGTCGTCCTCGCCCGCCGCCGCTGGGTCAAGGCGCTCGGCCTGCTCCACCCGCTGTGCACGGTCGCCGCGATCATCGCCACGGGCAACCACTGGGTCCTCGACGCGGTCGGCGGCGGCCTGGTCGTCGGCGCCGGGTTCCTCCTGACGTACGTGCTCCAGGGCCCCCGCGCGCGAGCGGTGAGCGCGGACAGTGACGACCGTTTGTCTCGTTCCGCGGACGCGCGCCTGCCCGTGTGACTACGCTGTGCAGTCGACCGATGACAACTGGCCCCGGAGCGGGCCGAGTTGAGGGGGCTGTGCATGGTCCACGTCAACGTCCTCGACCCGAGCGCGTCGCCGCTCGACTACTACGGGTACGAGCTGCGCCGTATGCGGGAGGCCGCCGGCCTGTCGCAGAAGCAGCTCGGCCAGATCATCAGCTACACGGCATCGCTGGTGGGCCAGATCGAGACGGCCCGCAAGCTGCCGACGCTTGAGTTCAGCGAGCGGTGCGACGCGGCGCTCGGCACGGGCGGACTCCTGTCCCGTCTCGTCCCCCTCGTGCTGCGGTCCCAACTCCCGGTCTGGTTCCAGCAAGTGGCGGAGCTTGAGGCCAAGGCGGACGAGATCTGCTCGTTCCATACGGGCATGGTCCACGGGTTGTTGCAGACCCGGGAGTACGCGCGGGCGGTTCTGGGTGCGATGGAACGCGATGGGCTCGACGACCGCACCGAAGCGCGACTGGCGCGGCAGGTGATTCTGGAGAAGGAGGAGCCGCCGCTGCTCTGGTTCGTCATCAGCGAGGCTGTCCTGTACCAGTGCATGGGTGGCCCCGATGTCATGCGAGGCCAACTGGCCCGTTTGCTGGAGTTCGAGGACGAGCCGGCGGTGAACGTACAAGTGCTGCGCTTTGAGGCTGGAGCGCACTCGGGGCTGCAAGGGCCGTTCACGTACTTCCGTTTCCCCTCCGATCCGCCGATCGTCTACACAGAGGGCTATGGGCAGGGGCACCCAACTGCCAACCCGAAGACGGTCAGAAAATGCGCGCTGCGTTACGATCATTTGCAGGCAGCCGCCCTGTCCATCGCGGACTCGGCCAAGCTGATCCGGCACGTGATGGAGGAGCGTTATGGCGGGGTTCCAGTGGCGTAAGTCCAGCTACAGCGGTGATGAGGGCGGAGAGTGCGTGGAGTGTGCTCCGCTCGGGACGCTGGCGTGGTCCAAGTCCTCATACAGCGGTGACGAGGGCGGCTCGTGTGTCGAGGTTGCCGGGACGCCGTGTGACGCGGTGGCCGTGCGGGACTCCAAGGTTCCGGACGGGCCGATGATCACCTTCGCCCCGAGCACGTTCGAGACGTTCGTACGGGCCTGCGCCGCGTCGTAAGTCGCCCCGCGCAGCCCGTCCTTGATGGCAAGACAGCGGTCCGGCACTCGATGAAGGAGCGTTATGGCGAGCATCCAGTGGCGTAAGTCCAGCTACAGCAGCGATCAAGGCGGAGACTGCGTGGAGTGCGCTCCACTCGGCGAATTGGAGTGGGTCAAGTCCTCGTACAGCAGTGACCAGGGCGGCGAGTGCGTCGAGTGCGCCACGGTCGGTGAACTCGCGTGGGCGAAGTCCTCGTACAGCGGCGACGAAGGCGGCGACTGCGTCGAAGTCGCCGGGACGCCGTGTGACGCGGTGGCCGTCCGGGACTCCAAGGTTCCGGACGGGCCGTCGATCACGTTCGCGCCGCGTACGTTCACGGCGTTCGTGCGGGCCTACTCGGCGTCGTAGGTCACGCCCCGCAAGTGCTGCGCCCGTAGCGCGGCCTCGATGGCGAAGCGGCGGTCCGGCTCGTTGAGCCGGTCGCCGAAGTGGTTCTCCAGACTGCGCAGGCGGTAACGGACCGTCTGCGCATGGACCTTGAGCAGATCGCCCACCTGATGCGCGGTGCCGCGCGTCGTCAGCCACGCGTGCAGGGTCTCGATGAGCCGGGCCCGCCGCGACACGTTCGCCTCCTCCAGCGGGGCGAGCGCGTGCTCGGCCACCTGCGTGACGAGCGCCGGGTCAGCCGTCAGCCACAGCGTCAGCAGATGGTCGCTGGTCTCGATCGAGTGCGTGTCCGGCACGACCCCCTCGTCCACGAGCTGGAACACGCGCCGCGCCCAGCGCAGCGAGTCCGCCGCCTGCTCGGTCGGCAGGGTCAGCCCGATGACGTGCTGGGACGTGGTCGTCGCCGCGGCCAGCATCGCGCGGCGCTCCGCCGTGAACGGGCCCGGGATCAGCAGATGCGGCTGGGGAGCGCCCAGGTCGCAGAGCACGTCCAGCGGGAGACCCGGCTGCACATGCTCCGCCGGCGGCCGTAACGCCACCAGCGTCACTTCGTCGGGAATCGGCCAACACGCCTGCTCACTCAGCTCGCTGAGCAACATGTGTGACAACGGTGTCCCCGCGAGCAGCAGGTGCAACAGCCGTCTTCGGTACATCTCCCCGACCGCGCCGGCCTTCGTCTGCACCTCCATGTATCCCTCGTGCGACAGGGCCTCCAGCTCCCCGATGTAGGAGAACAGGGCGTCCGCGAACGTCATCAGCAGACCGGGGGAGAGGGCGAACCGGTCACCCATCGCCTTGGCCCGGCGCAGGGCCACCTGGGCGCCGAGACGGTAGGCGCTCTGGAGGGTGTTCAGATCGCGGCCCTCGTACGCCTCGACCCGGCCGAACTTCCGCAGCAGTTCGTCTCTGGCCTCCGTGGAGGCGTTGGGGTCGGCGACCTTGTCGACGAACGCCTTCAAGCTCTGCTCGACGCCCAGGCGGACGGCCGCCTCGTTCGGGCCGTCGAGCAGAGCCGCGTACTCCGGGAAGGCGCGAGTGACCTCGACCTTGATCTCCTTGATCAGGCCGGGGAGTTCGGGCCGCATCAGGTGCGCGAACTCCGGTGGCAGGGCTCCCGAAGGGTCGTCCATCTCCGTGGTCTGCGCAGGCAGGGGCATGGCCGCGTTCCTCGCTAGTCCGAGCGCCGGGTGGGGGTGGGGCGGGCGGCACGCGGTAGCGCCGACCCGCCCCCAGGTGCGTACCAATGGGGCCTATGAAGTTAGGGCAACTACTGTGCGTTGTACATCAGTTGCGCAGGGATTGATGAGGATGTGTCAAGTGTGGCTGAGAAGTGACGGCCGTGACTCAGGAGTTCGGCCCCTTGATCGGGGGGAGAGTGGCCTTCGCCGGAGGGCAGTTCAAGGCGTACTCGGGGGCACAGACCGGTGCCTGGTTCATCGCGATGAGGTTGTCCGGCCCGCTGATGGAGGCGGTGAACAGGTTGTCCAGATCTTCCCCGCCTGTCCCGCAGCCGGTGAAGGCCGGGATGCTGACCTTGCCCTTCAGGAGGCCGCCCAACAACACGTTCGTGTAAGTGCCGGACCCGTCACCGTTGATCTGGCCACTCAGCGTGACGCGGAAGGGCTTCGTGTGGCAGTTGGGCCCGACCGGCAGAGTGGTCCCGTTGACCCTCACGGAGCGGATGTGAAGCGTTTGGTGGAAGGTCACGACGGCGAAGGGATCGTACGGCATCCGCAGGTTGCCTGTAGAGATGGTGATCAAGCTGTTCTCGAAAGCGACCTTGGCTGACACTGGGGCGAACCCGAAGCTGAGGAACGTGGCTTCCGCATCTGGGAGGTCCAGGGTTCCGATGGAGTCAAGGCGGTAGTAGAGGTCTCCGTTCGGTGCGGTGGACGAGACTGACTGGACCGCGCCGGCGACGTTCATGAGCGCTGGTGACCGTGAAGGGTCGTTGATGATCATCGACCCGTTCTGTTTGCCGACTGTGGCGTACCCGGCCGCGTAGGCACAGCCCTTGAAGGCCGGGCCCCGCACCGGGGGGGATGGCACCGGCGGCGGCGGTGCCTGGCTGATGTCCGGTTCACCCGTGGGCTTGGGGCCGCAGGTGACCTCATCGGCCTTGGGTTCGTCCTTGGGCGTCACCGTGAGCCCCTTGTCGGAGGACTCGGAGTCCTTGCCCGGGGGAGTCTGCTCCGATGGAGAGCCGCTCGGCTCGGTCGGCTCCGGCACAGCCACGACGGCCAGCCTGCGGTCGGCTCCCGCTGCCGGTGTGCAGAGCGCGTTGACTGGGGTGCTCGAAGCGGCGGTGACAGTCAGCGCGAGGTCGGCCGCGTCCACCTCTATGTCCCCTGGCGAGTTGACGGTGATGGAGGGCACGTCACCGGTGTGCGTCAAGGGCAGATCCGTGCCATCGGCGGGCATGGTGCTCTGCGCGCTGAGTCCGGTCCACGTGGCATCGGCCTTGGCCTTGTTCTGACGTACCTGCACGGCGAGGGTCGCCTCGCTCGTGAGCGCGCTTCCGGCCGGCAGCAGCTCCGCGAGTTCGGCGCGCGGCAGCACTGCCTCCACCTGGACAGGACCCACCTGGATCGGCTGCCCGGTGACGGCTGTCGCCGGAAGCTGGGTGGACACCTTCACCTTGGCGTCCCACTTCTTGGGCGCGGCCGGGGCGGTCGCGCCCCCAGCGGGGGGCAAAGCGCACTCGTAGGTCAACTCCACGGATGCGGGCGGCTGTTCGTCCGCCTGCGAGCCAGAACCGGAGAGCAGCCCGGCGACCAGCGCCGCTGAGGCGACGGACGCCACCCGCACTGAGCGCCGCGCCCGAGGCCCGCTCCGTGCTCCGATCGCTTTCATGGGGTCCCTGCCTCCTGGAGTTCATGTCCTGGGGAAAACGCGGACGCCCGCCGCCGAGTGGGGACTCGGCGGCGGGCTGGGCCTGGCTAGGCGATCACGGAGAGGTGATCGACTGCGGCGAGGTCATCACGTAGTTCGCCACGAAGTTCGCGGCGGAACCCGCGCCGAACATACCGAGGCAGCTCGCCCCGGCCTGCGCGGCGAGGGTGCCGCCGCCCGTCACGTGCAGGGTGTTGGCGCTGCTCTGGTAGTTACCGTTGGTGGTGCCCGCGAAGGTCGCGTTGCAGCCGGTACCGGTGATCGTCGCGTTGATGTTGCTGATGTTGCCCTCGATGTGGTCTGCCGTGGTGCCGGTGGCGTTGACGTAGAACGGCGTGGCCGTCGACGCCTTGGTCGAGACCGTGAACGGGATACCGGCGACAGAGCAGTTGGTGAAGGTCAGGCTCGTGATGGAGCCGATCTGCGCCCCCGGCAGGCCGGGTCCCGACTTCAGGGTGCCCTTCGCCTGCGAAGACGCACACTTCAGGACGGCCGTGCCCACCGTCATGGTCGGGCCGGTGGCGTTGGCGGTGAACGCGCCGCCCGGCGTCACCGTGTAGGTGGCCTGGGCGGTCGCCGAGGCCGACGAGATGGACAGGCCGATCGCCGAAGCGAGGGCGGCCGTAGCGAGACCGGTGTTGCGAACGAATCTACGCACTGTTTTGCCTCCACGAAGAAGAGGGTTGGTGGGCGAAGAGCGTGACTCACCATTCGACAACCGCACGGGTCGACCCCGGAGGGCCGTCCTGCGTCGGCTTCGGTCACGGACGTTACGAGCAGGTAACCGGGCTCCGCAATGGAAAGGTTGAAGTTCGTCTAAAGGATCTCTGAGGGCCCGATTTCTTATCTCCCCGGGTATAGAAGCAAGCGCTTTTGTTGTCACCGGGGTGAGGGTTTTCCGGCCGCCGAACCGCCCCACTCACTTAGTGAGCAATTTCCTCCGCACCTTGCTCACTCGGTGCTAAACCCGCCGGTAATGAAGGAAGCGTCAGCACGCCCATTGTGCGGAAGGTTCACTCGTGAGTAACGTCCGGGCTCGCATTCCCCGACTCGAAGGGAAATACCGGCATGGCCACTATCAGACGTCTGTCCGTTCTCGGTGCGACGGCGGCCCTGGCCACCCTCGCCTCCATCGGAACCTCGACCGCCGCCGGCACCCAGCTCAACGGCAACTGGGCTCCGTTCAACCGCTGCCCCGTGGACAACGCCGCGATGCTGGCCGCCGACGGCATCAACGACCAGGCCACCTGCATCAGCTCCAGCTCGTCCACGGGCGAGATCAAGCTCGGCTCCTCCGTCGTGCCCACGGGCAAGACCGACCTCCAGGTCGGCATCGTCACCCACTCCGACGGCACCAACAGCGTCATCGCCCCCGCCGGCGGCGCGCTCATCGCGGACCCGGCCGACCTGCCCGGCGGCCTGCTCGGCCTGATGTGCCCGAGCGACATCCCCGTGATCAGCGACATCTGCGGCAAGATCAAGGACAGCACGACGAACCGGGTCATCGCCACCGTCGAGTCGGTCGGGACCCCCTCCAACTTCCAGCTCTTCGCGGGCGTCTCCGAGAAGCAGCCGATCATCTCCATCCCGGTCCGCATCCACCTCCAGAACCCGTTCCTGGGCAGCAACTGCTACATCGGCACCAAGTCCGCGCCGATCGTGCTGCGCCCGCAGAACGCCTCCGTGCCCACCATCGGCGCCGACAGCGCCGCCGCCAACGGCACGCCCGACCCGGCCGGGCCCTTCGGCCGCCTCGTCATGAGCGGCGCCGACCAGCAGGACGTCTCCTTCGCCGCCCCGGGCGCGAGCGGGTGCGGTCCGCTGGGCGTCGGCGCGTTCAACTGGGCCGTCAACCTGAAGTCCGGCCTCCCTGCCAAATCCGGCACCAACCACCTGACGCTGAACAGCGCCTCCACGTACTTCGGCACCCTCAACGACCCGGGCAGCGCCGCGCCCGACCAGGGCAAGGTCTTCTCCCAGTACTGGCACTCGGCGGTCAAGTGATGCGGGGCGTCTGGCGCAAGGCGGTGGTGGGCGGGGTAGCGTTCGCCGCCGCGCTGGGTCTGTCGGTCACGTCGGCGTCGGCGACGAGCAGCGGGGCGTGGACGGTCAGCCCGGCCGGGGCGTTCACGACGACGGCGACCAACCCGACGTTTCTGATCGACACCTTCGCGTTCAAGTGTGCGCAGGGGGCCGACACGGGCTCGCTGGCGGCCAGCGACGCTGACGGGCTGGCGGCGGGCACGTACACGCCGAAATACAACAAGTGCAGCGCGGCCGGGATCCCCTTCACCCTCGTATCGGGCGCCAATCCAGGCAAGATCAACCTGTTGCGTCGGAACGTCACCAACGCCTCTCTGGTGGACGTCTCCATCAGCGGACTCACGCTCAACTTGGCGGGCACCGGATGCCAGACCACGTTCACGGGGACGGTCTACGGCAGGTACGACAACTCGACGGGGAAGCTGACGTTCGGCGGCCCCGAAGCTCCCGACACGCAACTGGTGGCGAGCGCGGGCTCTTACTGTCTCGGCCTCTTTCAACCGGGGGCCAAGCTGAACATCGTTGCGAACGCCACCTTCACCCCCAAGCAACAAATAACCCCGCCCGCCTGATCCTCTGTCACTCGGTGACAACCGCGCGCCCGGAAACCATTCGGGCGCGCACACTTGGCGGAGTTCTCTTGCTCCGCGAGGTTACTGGGCCGTAGCGTAAATATCCCTCTCCGAGACCCGGGCCGGACCCTCCTTCCCGTACCGGCGTCTCCGTGGCGGGTCCCGGATTGCCGTCCCCCCGGCGGTCCGGGCCCTGCCGCGATCTGTAGGGCAGGCATCCACCGCGCCCCGGGGAACCCGTGTTTTCACTCAACTGCCGACAGAGCCGCCCCGCGTCTTTGTCACTGGATGACAAGTTTTCAGGAAGATTCGGGGCGTCCGCTCCGGGATCTTGTCCGGCACGTATGAATCGAATTACCGTGCGCTGCCGAGTTCGCTCGCTGAAGGTGAGAAGCGATGGGAATCGAAGTGAAGGTCGAGGGGCTGACGAAGTCCTTCGGCCGGCAGAACATCTGGCAGGACGTCAGTCTCACCCTGCCCGCGGGTGAGGTGAGCGTCATGCTCGGGCCGTCCGGTACCGGCAAGACCGTCTTCCTCAAGTCGCTCATCGGGCTGCTCAAGCCCGAGCGGGGCCGTGTCCTCGTCGACGGTGTCGACATGGCGCGCAGCCCGGAGCGGGACATCATGGAGGCACGGAAGCTGTTCGGGCTGATGTTCCAGGACGGCGCCCTGTTCGGCTCGATGAACCTCTTCGACAACATCGCCTTCCCGCTGCGCGAGCACACCCGCAAGAAGGAGTCGGAGATCCGCCGCATCGTCATGGAGCGGATCGAGATCGTCGGACTGGTCGGCGCGGAGGGGAAGTTGCCGGGCGAGATCAGCGGCGGCATGCGCAAGCGTGCCGGGCTGGCCCGCGCGCTCGTGCTCGATCCGCAGATCATCCTGTGCGACGAGCCGGACTCCGGCCTCGACCCGGTGCGCACCGCGTTCATCTCGCAGCTCCTCATCGACCTGAACACGCAGATCGACGCGACGATGCTGATCGTCACGCACAACCTCGACATCGCGGCGACCGTGCCCGACAACATGGGGATGCTCTACCGGCGCAACCTCGTCACGTTCGGGCCGCGCGAGGTGCTGCTGACGAGCGACGAGCCGGTCGTGCGCCAGTTCCTGACCGCCGACGTCGTCGGGCCCATCGGCATGTCCGAGGAGAAGGACGCCGCGACGCTCGCCGCCGAGGCCGCCGGCCGGGGCGGCGGTACCGCCGTCAAGGCGGCGCCGCGCGAACTCGTACCGCAGCTCCAGCCGTCGCCCGGGCTCGGCGAGCGCAAGGCCGTCGCCCGCCGCCGCGAACGCGTCCTCGCCCTGCTGCCCACCCTGCCGCCGTCCGCGCAGCACGCCATCCAGGCCGGCTACCGGCACGAGGCGACCGCCACGACCGCCGTGCTGCCGCGTACGGGGGAGGCGATATGAGCATCGACGAACGGCCCGCCGCCCCCGGCATGCCGCCCCCGCCGCCGCCCGCCGCGCCGCCCGCCGAGCGGCCGCCCGCCGCCCCCGTGCCGAACCCGCTGCTCGGTCCGCTGCGGCAGACCGGGCAACTCTTCGCGCTGGCGCTGCGCGTGGCCCGCGACACCTTCCGCCGCCCGTTCCAGTTCCGCGAGTTCGTCGAGCAGTTCTGGTTCATCGCCAGCGTCACCATCCTGCCCGCCGCCCTCGTCTCCATCCCGTTCGGCGCGGTCATCGCCCTGCAAGTCGGCTCGCTGACGCAGCAGTTGGGCGCCCAGTCGTTCACCGGCGGTGCCAGCGTCCTCGCCGTCATCCAGCAGGCGAGCCCCCTCATCGTCGCCCTGCTCATCGCGGGCGCGGGCGGCTCCGCCATCTGCGCCGACCTCGGCTCCCGCAAGATCCGCGAGGAACTCGACGCGATGACCGTCATGGGCGTCTCACCCGTGCAGCGGCTCGTCGTCCCCCGCGTCCTCGCCGCCATGTTCGTCAGCCTCCTGCTCAACGGCATGGTCTCCGTCGTCGGCACCCTCGGCGGCTACTTCTTCAACGTCGTCATGCAGCACGGCACACCCGGCGCCTACCTCCAGTCGTTCTCCGCGCTCGCCCAACTGCCCGACCTGTACATCAGCGAACTCAAGGCGCTCGTCTTCGGGTTCATCGCCGGGATCGTCGCCGCCTACCGCGGACTCAACCCGCGCGGCGGCCCCAAGGGCGTCGGCGACGCCGTCAACCAGTCCGTGGTCATCACCTTCATCCTGCTGTTCTTCGTCAACACCGTGATGACCGGCATCTATCTCCAGATCGTTCCGCCGAAGGGAGGCTGAGCCGGTCATGACCTCCCCCCTCGTCTGGCTCGACCGCGGTGGCGACCAACTCCTGTTCTACATACGGGCGCTGGTCTGGATACCGCGTACCATCCGCCGCTACACCAAGGAAGTGCAGCGGCTGCTCGCCGAGGTCGCGTTCGGCTCCGGCGGCCTCGGCGTCATCGGCGGCACCATCGGCGTCATGATCGCCATGACGGCCGCCACCGGCACCGTCGTCGGCCTCCAGGGCTACGCCGCCCTCGACCAGATCGGCACCGCCGCCTTCACCGGGTTCGTCTCCGCGTACTTCAACACCCGCGAGATCGCCCCGCTCGTCGCCGGACTCGCCCTCTCCGCGACCGTCGGCGCCGGCTTCACCGCGCAGCTCGGCGCGATGCGCATCAACGAGGAGGTCGACGCCCTCGAAGGCATGGGCGTACGGTCCATGCCCTACCTCGTCACCACCCGCATCATCGCCGGTGTCGTCGCCATCATCCCGCTGTACGCGATCGGGCTGCTCTCCTCCTACCTCGCCTCCCGCATCGTCACCACCGTCTTCAACGGGCAGTCGCAGGGCACGTACGACCACTACTTCAACCTGTTCCTGTCGCCCACCGACGTCCTGCTGTCGGTGCTGAAAGTGCTCATCTTCAGCGTCATGGTGATCGTCGCGCACTGCTACTACGGCTACCGCGCCACCGGCGGCCCCGCCGGCGTCGGCATCGCCGTCGGCCGGTCCGTGCGCAACGCCATCGTCCTCATCTCCGTCACCGACTTCTTCCTGTCGCTGGCGCTGTGGGGAGCCACCACGACCGTGAAGGTGGCCGGCTGACATGCGCTCCGAGAACCTGCGCCGCCGGCTCGCCGGAGTCGTCTTCCTCGTCGTGCCCGCCCTGCTGATCTGGCTGGCCGTCGCCGTCTACGACAAGGCGTTCACCGACTCCGACAAGGTCGTCGTCGAGACCGGCGCCGTCGGCAACGAGATGCACATCGGCGCCGAGGTCAAACTGCGCGGCGTCGTCGTCGGCGAGGTCCGCTCCATCGACGCCTCCGCCACCGGCGCCCGCCTCACCCTCGCCATGAAGCCCGGCGCCCTGCGCGACATCCCCGACGACGTCCGCGCGCAGATGCTGCCGACCACCCTCTTCGGCGAGCGGTACGTCGCCCTCGTACCGCCCGACGACCCCAGCACCCGGATGCTCGCCGCCGGCGACACCATCCCGCAGGACCGCTCCGCGAACGCCGTCGAACTCCAGCAGGTCATCGACGACGTCCTGCCCATGCTGACCGCCGTGCAGCCGCAGAAACTGTCCTCGACGCTGTCCGCCGTCTCCCAGGCCCTCGAAGGCCGCGGCAGCACCCTCGGCGACACCCTCACCCAACTCGACGCCCACCTGCGCAAGTTCAACCCGAACCTGCCGACGCTCAACGAGGACCTCAAGCAGCTCGTGAAGGTCTCCCACGTGTACGCGGACGCCGCGCCCGGCATCATCGACGCGCTCACCGACTTCACCACCACCAGCGGCACCCTCGCCGAGAAGGAGAGCGACCTCGCCGCCGCCTACGGCGACACCACCCGCACCGCCGAGGACCTCGACGCGTTCCTGCGGGCCAACAAGGACAACATCATCCGGCTGTCCGCCACCTCCCGGCCCACCCTCGAACTCCTCGCCAAGTACTCCTCGTCGTTCCCCTGCACCCTGCGCACCCTCGCCGCGTTCGTGCCCCGCATGGACCGCGCCCTCGGCAAGGGCACCGACCAGCCGGGACTGCACGTCGACGTCACCACCGTGCCCTCCCGCGGCGCCTACGTCCCCGGCCGCGACGCCCCCTCGTACGGCTCCGGCGGCGGCCCGCGCTGCTACTCCGTGCCCTACCTCGGCGGCGCGTCCGGCCGGGCGCCCGCCGCCACCGCCGACACCGCCCGCCAGGACCTCGGGCCCGCCAACTCGCCGCAGGAGAACGACCTCGTGAACGAGCTGGTCGCGCCGTCCGCCAAGACCACCCCCGACGCGCTGCCCGACTGGTCGAGCCTGCTCGTCGGACCCGTCTACCGGGGCACGGAGGTGAAACTCAAGTGACGCGCAGCAACCGCGACCACCTGCGGCGGCGGTCTCTCGCCGGACCGCTGACCAAATCGCTGATCTTCGTCGTCGTCACCGCGCTGGCCACGACCGTGCTCGGCCTGTCCATCGCCAACACCGGCGTCAACACCGACACCCGCAGCTACAAGGCGCTGTTCAGCGACGTCACCGGGCTCATCGACGGCGACGGCGTACGGATCTCCGGCGTCAAGGTCGGCGAGGTCACCGACGTGCGCGTCGTCGACCGGCGCACCGCCCAGGTCACCTTCACCGTCGACAAGGGCCGCACCCTGCCCCGCACCACCACCGCCGCCGTCAAGTACCTCAACATGGTCGGCCAGCGGTACGTGTCCCTGGAACGCGGCACCGGCACCGCGCCCGGCACCCTCGCCCCCGGCGACACCATCCCGCTGACCCGCACCACGCCCGCCCTCGACCTGACCCTGTTGTTCAACGGCTTCAAGCCGCTGTTCGAAGGGCTCTCGCCGAAGGACGTCAACGAACTCGCCGGGTCCATCGTCAAGGTCCTCCAGGGCGAGGGCGGCACCGTCGACTCCCTCATCCGGCACGTCGGCTCGCTCACCGGCACCGTCGCCGCCAAGGACCGCGTCATCGGCGAGGTCATCGGCAACCTCACCGACGTACTCACCACCATCAACGACCGCGAGGGCCAGTTCGACGACCTCGTCACCACCCTCCAGGAACTCGTCACCGGCTTCAACGGCGACCGCAAGCCGCTCGGCGAGGCCGTCACCGCCATGGGCGACCTCACCACCGTCACCGCCGGCTTCCTCCAGGACACCCGCGCCCCCCTCAAGGGCAGCATCAAACAACTGGGGCGGCTGTCCAAGCAGCTCGGCGACGGCACCCCGCAGATCCAGAACTTCCTCGACAAGACCCCCGAGAAGTTCACCGCCCTCGGCCGCCTCGCCTCGTACGGCTCCTGGTTCAACCTCTACCTCTGCCAGGCCCGCGTCGACGGCGTGACCATGTCCGACGGATCGAAGCCGCCCACCGGCATCACCGTCACCGAAGCGAGGTGCCAGTGATGCCCGCCCAGCGCTCCGCCCGGCCCCGGCTGCGACCCGTCCAGGACCGCAACCCCGTCCTCGTCGCCGTCGTCGGCCTCCTCGTCCTCGGCCTGCTCGCCCTCGGCGCGTTCAACGCGAGCAGCCTGCCCTACATCGGCGGCGGCACCACCTACAGCGCCGACTTCTCCGAAGCCGCCGGGCTCGGCAGCGGCGACGAGGTCCGCATCGCCGGCGTCAAGGTCGGCGAGGTCACCGGCGTCGCCCTCGACGGACCCAAGGTCAAGGTCACCTTCAAGATCAAGGACGACGGCACCTGGATCGGCGACCGCACCACCGCCGCCATCGCCATCAAGACGCTCCTCGGCGAGAAGTACGTCGCCCTCGACCCCGTCGGCACCGGCCGCCAGGACCCCGGCGCCCGCATCCCGCTGCGCCGCACCACCTCCCCGTACGACGTCACCCAGGCGTTCGAGGACCTCGGCAGCACCGTCGACGAGATCGACACCAAACAGCTCGCCGCCAGCTTCGACACCATCTCCGAGACCTTCAAGGACTCCCCGCCGGACGTCCGGGCCGCCGTCAAGGGCCTGTCCGCGCTGTCCAGGACCGTCTCCTCCCGCGACACCCAGCTCGCCCAGCTCCTCAAGAGCAGCAAGAAACTCACCAAGACCCTCCAGACGAAGAAGTCCAGCTTCGAGACGCTCATCGACGACGGCGGCTCCCTGCTCACCGAGCTGAAGAAGCGCCGCGCCGCCATCAAGGCCCTGCTCAGCGGCAGCAAGGCGCTCGGCGAACAGCTCGGCGGGCTCGTCGCCGACAACGACCGGCAGCTCGACCCCACCCTCAAGGCGCTCGGCCGGGTCACCACCGTCCTCGCCGCCAACAAGGGCAAGCTCGACAAGACCCTCGCCCTGGTCGGCCCCTACTACCGCATCGTCGGCAACACCCTCGGCAACGGCCGCTGGTTCGACAGCTACCTGTGCGGTGTCGTACCGCGCACCTACCTGCCCGAGAAATCGCTGCCCAGCACCTCGTGCAGACCACCCAAGAACGGCTCGTACGGGAACGGGGGCTGATGCCGCCATGGCCATCACCAGGACCAGGAACCGGCTCCTCATCGGCTCCCTCGCGCTCGTCGTACTGATCGCCGCCGGCATCGTCGGCGTCAACGCCGCCCAGCGCGACGGGATGCGCGTCACCGCCTACTTCGACCGCGCCGTCGGCATCTACGCCGGCTCCGACCTGCGCATCCTCGGCGTCCGCGTCGGCAAGGTCTCCGGCGTCCACCCCGAAGGCACCCGCGTCCGCGTCACCCTCGACATCGACGACGGCGTCAAAGTGCCCGCGAGCGCCCACGCCGTCGCCGTCGCCCCCAGCGTCGTCGCCGACCGCTACGTCCAGCTCACGCCCGCCTACAGCTCCGGGCCCACCCTCGGCGACGGCGCGAAACTGCCCGCCTCCCGCAACCGCACCCCCGTCGAGATCGACCAGCTCTACGACAGCATCACCGACCTCAGCAAAGCGCTCGGGCCCGGCGGCGCCAACGAGAAGGGCGCCCTGTCCGCGCTGCTGAAGACCGGCGCCGCCAACCTCAAGGGCAACGGCGCCGCCATGGGCGACAGCATCGAACAGTTCGGCAAGGCCGCCAAGACGCTCAACGGCAGCAGCGACGACCTGTTCACGACGCTGACCCAGCTCCAGTCGTTCACCACCATGCTCAAGGACAAGGACGCGGGCGTGCGCACCGCACAGACCACCCTCGACGACGTCACCGGCTACTTCGCCGACAACCGCGACGACCTCGCCGCCGCCCTCAAGGAACTCGGCAAGGCCCTCGGCCAGGTCAAGACGTTCATCCGCGACAACCGCGGCGAACTCAAGAAGAACGTCGCCAAGCTCGTCCCCCTCACCCAGACCCTCGTCGACCAGCGGGCCTCCCTCGCCGAAGCCCTCGACGTGGCCCCCCTCGCCGCCGGCAACCTCGTCAACGCGTACAACCCGCGCACCCGCACCCTCGACGGCCGCGCCAACCTCAACGAGCTGAGCCAGGGCGGGCCCCTGCTGCCCCTGCCCACCGCGGGAGGCGACCAGTGACCACCCCCGACCCCCGCGACAGCGCCCCCACCCCTGATCCCGCGCTCGCCAAGGACTCCGCCGACGACGGGCCCGACCCCGCCCAGGTGCGGCGGCGCCGGGTGCGGGCCGGAGCCGGACTCGGCGGCGCGCTCGTCATCACGCTCGCCTTCCTGCTCACCCTCGGCGTCGTCGAACCGCCCAAGGCCGCCTTCACCGGCCTGGACGAAGTACCGCTGCCCGGCGGCGCCGACCTCGGCTCCCACCCGTACACGATCACCGCCGACATGAAGGACGTCCTCAGCCTCGTCCCCCAGTCGGCGGTCAAGGTCAACGACGTCGCCGTCGGCCGCGTCACCCGCATCCGCCTCGCCGGCAGCGCGAGCTGGACCGCCCGCGTCACCCTGCGCATCAACGGCGACGTGAAACTGCCCGCCGACACCGGCGCCCGCATCGAGCAGTCCAGCCTCCTCGGCGAGAAGTACGTCCAGCTCGTCGCGCCCAAGGACGGCACCGGCACCCTGCGCGGCGGCGACCGCATCCCCGTCGCCCGCACCGGCCGCAACACCGAGGTCGAGGAAGTCTTCGGCGCGCTGTCCCTGCTCCTCAACGGCGGCGGCGTCAACCAGCTCAAGACCATCACCAAGGAACTCAACAAGGCCATCGGCGGCCGCGAACCCGAGGTCCGCTCCACCCTGCGCCGCGTCAACACCCTCGTCACGAACCTCGACGACCACCGCGGCGACATCACCGCCGCCCTCGACGGCGTCAACCGGCTCTCCACCACACTCGCCCACCGCAAGCAGGACGTACGCACCGTGCTCGACGGCCTCTCCCCGGGCCTGAAGACGCTGGAGACCCAGCGCGGGTCCCTCATGACGATGCTGCGCTCCCTCGACCGGCTCAAGGGGGTCGCCGTCGACACCATCGACAAGGGCAAGGCCGACATGGTCGCCGACCTGAAAGCCATCCAGCCCACGCTCAAGGCCCTCGCCGACTCCGGCCAGGACCTCCCCGACTCCCTCCAGGTGCTGCTCACCTACCCGTTCACCGACGAGGTGCTGCGCGGCATCAAGGGCGACTACCTCAACACCTATCTGACGATGACCGCCGTGCCCGGCACCCAGCTCATCCCGCCGCTGCAATCCGGCGGCACCGGCGGCCCGAGCCCCAGCGCCACCCTCCAGTCCGACGGCTCCCGGCGCGGCGCCGCCCGCTCCGGCGCCACCCCGAGCGCGAGCGGCGGCCGGCCCTCCGGGCGCCCCGCGCCCTCGCTCACCCCGCCGCTGCCGCTGCCGTCCACCACCGGCACCGCGAGCGGCGACGCGGGCAGCCCCGCCACGAGCGGCAGCCCGAACGGAGGCGGTGCCCGGTGATCACCCTCGCCATCCGGCTGAAGAACCTCGCGTTCCTCGTCATCGCCGTCCTCGTCCTCGGCTACCTCGGCATCCGCTACGCCGACCTCGGACGGTACGTCGGCGCCGCCGACTACTACACCGTCAAGGTCCAACTCCCGCGCACCGGCGGCCTGTTCCCGCACTCCGACGTCACCTACCGGGGCGTCTCCGTGGGCCGCGTCGGCGCCATCGGGCTCACCTCCGACGGGGTGGTCGCCGACCTGCGCATCAAGAAGTCGGCGCCCCACATCCCCGACGACGCCAAGGCCGTCGTCGCCAACTTGTCGGCCGTCGGCGAGCAGTACATCGACCTGCGGCCCGACCGCGACGCCGGGCCCTACCTCGCCGACGGCTCCCGCATCGACGTCACCGCCGCGTCCGTGCCCCGGCCCGTCACCGACGTCCTGTCCGGCGTCGACGACCTCACCACCTCCGTCCCGCTCGACGACCTGCGCACCGTCGTCGACGAGTTCGGCAAGACCTTCGAAGGGCGCGGCCAGGACCTCCAGCTCCTCCTCGACAACGGCTCCGACTTCGTCCAGGCCGCCGACCGCGCCCTGCCCCACACCACCCAGCTCATGGCGGACGGCGAGGTCGTCCTGCGCACCCAGGCCGAAGAGGCCCGCGCCATCAAGGGCTTCGCGTCCGGCGCCAAGGACCTCGCCGCCACCCTCAAGGGCTCCGACGCCGACCTGCGCCGCCTCATCATGGCCGCGCCCGACGCCGCCACCCAGGTCAGCGGCCTGCTGCGGGACACCGACCCGGAACTCGGCGTCGTCGTCGCCAACCTCCTCACCACCTCCGAGGTCGCCGTCACCCGCCAGCGCGGCACCGAGGAACTCCTCGTCAAGGTGCCCGCCGCCATCGCCGCCGGCGCCACCGCCGTCGACGGGAAGAAGGTCAACTTCGGCATGGCCGTCACGTTCTTCAAGCCCCTGCCCTGCACCGCCGGTTACTCCGGTACGCGCTACCGCCTCGGCACCGACCTCAGCCCCGCGCCCGCCCTCAACACCGGCGCCCGCTGCACCGCGCCCGCCTCCAGCGGCGTCGAGGTACGCGGCTCGGCCAACGCCCCGCACGGCGGCCCCGTCCCCGCACCCGCCGAGCCCGGCGCGCTCTCGCTGCCCTCGGTCGGCGACGGCACCGGCGCCGGCGCCTCGTCGGCGGGCATGGCGTCCCTGCTCGGCCTGACCGACGGCGGTGCCCGGTGACGCCCGCCCGGCGCGCCCTGGCCGGCGCGGGCATCGCCGCCGCGCTCCTGATCGGGGGCGCGGGCGCCTGGTCGTACGCCGACGCGCGCGGCGACGACGACCTCGCCTACGGGCGCGCCCGGGACGCGGCGCTCGACGACGGGCGCGCCGCCGTCGCCCGGCTCACCACCCTCGACGCCACCACGGCGGCCCGCGCGAAGGCGGGCGTGCGCGCGTGGCAGGACGTGACGACCGGGCCGCTGCGCACGCAGCTCGGCCGGTCCGCCCCGGCGGCGGGCGCGTCCTCGCGCGGCGTCGTCACGGACGCGGCGGTCACCGCGCTCGACGGGCGCGCCGGGACCGCGAAACTCATCGCCGCCGTCCGCGTCGAGACGACCGGCAAGGGCGCGAAGACCGCCGTCCCCGAACGCAAGCGTCTCGAAGCGGTGCTCAGCCGGGACGGTGACGGCCACTGGAAAGTGAAGGCGCTCAGCGCGGTGCCGGTGACGGGGGTGACCGGATGATCCGGATGAAACGCAGGACGCCGGACGTGGACGTGGACGCGGGCGCGGGCCGGGACATGGACGCGGGTGCGGATGTGGACGCGGGCGCGGAGGCTTCCGTGGGTACGGAGGTGCCGGGCGGCGGCGCCGGACCGGTCGCCGGGGAGCGGGAGTCCCGTACGGGGGCTGACGCTCGGGGGGATCTGGAGGCGGACGCGGGGCCTGAGGCGGGCGGCGGGGCCGACGCGGGCGCCGACGCCGACACGTGTGCCGAGGCTGAGGCGGGCGGCGATGCCGAGGCGGGCGCCGGTGCCGACACGGGGGCTGACGCCGGTTCCGGTGACGGGGACGGCGACGGCGATGCGCGTACCCGGGCGGGCGGGGTGCGCCGGCGGCGGGCGCTGGTCGCCGGGGCCGTCGCCTCGGCCGTCATCGCGGTCGCCGGGGGCGTGCTGATGTACCAGGCCCACGATCTGCGCACGGCACCCTCCGCGCGGAACGCGGCCCTGACCGACGCCGACGCCACCAACCGCGTCAACGGCGACGTGAGCAGTGCTCTCGCCAAGGTGTTCTCGTACACCCCGGGCGGCACCGACGCCACCGAACGCACCGCCCGCGAGGTCCTCTCCGGGCGCGCGGCCCAGCAGTACGCCCAACTCTTCGGCCAGGTACGCGAGAACGTCCGTACCCAGCGCGTCACCCTCACCACGGACGCGGTCCGCGTCGGCACGGTCAGCCTCCGCGACGGCACCGCCCACCTCCTCGTCTTCCTCGACCAGACGTCCCGGCGCGGCGACCGCAAGCCCGCCACGGCCGCCGCCCAGCTCTCCGTCACCGCCGAACTCCACGACGACGTCTGGCGGATCGTCGACATCAAGGCCCGCTGAGGCCGATGAAAGGACCGCGTATGAACCGGCACTGGCTCGCGCAGCCGCTGCTGCTCGCCGCGCTCGCCCTCACCCTCGTCGCGGGCGGCTTCGCCGCGTGGGCCGGCTGGTCCTGGTACGGCGCCGCCCACGACGACACCGCCGCGTTCGCCGTCACCCGCGACAACGCCCTGGAGGCGGGGGAGCAGGCCGTGCAGAACCTCAACACCCTCGACCACCGGGACCTCGACCGGGGCCTCGACACCTGGGAGGCGTCCACCACGGGTGCGCTGCACTCCCAACTGGTCGACGGGCGCAAGGCGTTCGCCTCCCAGGTGCGCGGCGCCAAGTCGGTGAGCACGGCCAAGGTGCTCGACGGCGCGGTCACCGAACTCGACGAACGGGCGGGCAAGGCACGCGTCATGGTCGCCCTGCGCATCACCGTGACGGCCCAGGGCCAGAAGGCCACCGACAAGGACAGCCGCATGCTCGGCGAACTCACCCGCAGCGGCGGCACCTGGAAACTCAGCGCTCTCGCCCAGGCCCCCGTCGGCGGCGCGGCGAACACCACCGACTGACCGCCGGCCGTACCCGGGACAGGAGCACCCCATGACGTCGACCACCCGCCACACCCTCAACCGCCGTCGCCGCCTCGCCGCGGTCCCGCCCGGCCGCACCACCCTCACCGCCGCCCCCGACACCGCGTCACCGCGGGCGCCGGAGACCGATGCACCCGCCACGGCGAAGACCCCGGCCGGGGAGCAGGCGAAGACCCCGGCCAGGCCGAAGGCACCCCTCAAGACCGCGCCGGGCAAGGCGAAGACGCGGGCCGGGGCCGAGACGGAAGGGCGGGCCGAGGCGAAGGCGTCCGCCGCCCCCGGCCGCCGGCTGCTCGCCGCGCTCTGTCTGCTGACGCTGCTGCTCGGAGCGTTCGCCGGGTACGCCTGGTCCCGGGCGCGCGATCTCGACGCCGGACCCGCCGCCCGTAACACCGCGCTGAGCGACCCCGCCCGCACCAGCGAGGTCAAGGGCGCGGCGGAGAAGGCGGTCGACGCCCTCTTCTCGTACGACTACGCCAACCCGGGCCAGGCGCGGAAGGCCGCCGCCTCCCTGCTCACCGGCAAGGCCGTCGCCCAGCACCGCAAGCTGCTCGCGCCCGTGCTCGCGCAGGCCGACAAGCAGAAGACGGTCGTCACCACCAACGCCACCGACAGTGCCGTGGAACGCCTCGACGGCGACCACGCCCGCGTCCTCGTCTACGCCGACCAGTCCAGCACCAGCACCTCCGCCAAGACCAAGGCGAAGGACGCGGCGACCTACGCGGGCGCCATGCTCGCCGTCGAACTGACCCGCAAGGACGGCCGCTGGGCCGTCTCCGCCATCGACACCTTCCGCGACTGACGCCCTCCGCGACCGGCACCCTCCGCGACCGAACGACGAAAGGGTCCTCATGCGTACCCCGCGCCTCCCGCGCCCCGGACACGGCGCCCGCCCCCGGCTCGGCCGGGGTCTGCGCGGCACCGCTGTCGCGGTCGCCGCGACCGCCCTGCTGACCGCCTCCCAAGCCCCTTCGTTAGTGCAGGAGTTGACGAAGAAGCGGCCGTCCGAGCCGCAGCCCGTGGGGGCCGTCACCGACGCGCTGCCCGCGCTGCCCGCTCCGCCCGTCCAGGGCGACGACTCGTACCACACCGAACTCCCGCCGCTGGACGTCCCGCTCGCGGGCCCCGGCGCCGCCTTCCCGGCCCGGGTGCTGCGCGCCCAGGCGGGCATCCCGGCGACCGTGCTCGCCGCGTACCGCCGCGCCGAGGCGTCGATCGCCCGCACCGACCCCGGCTGCCGCCTTCCGTGGCAACTGCTCGCGGCGATCGGCAAGGTGGAGTCGGGCCAGGCGCGCGGCGGTGACGTGGACGCGAACGGCACCACCCGGCACCGCATCACCGGGCCCCCGCTGAACGGCAAGGGCTTCGCCCTCATCCGCGACACCGAGGGCGGCGCCTGGGACGGCGACCCCGTGTACGACCGGGCGGTCGGCCCGATGCAGTTCCTGCCCGGCACCTGGCGCCGCTGGGGCGCCGACGGCAACGGCGACGGCCGATCCGACCCCAACAACATCTTCGACGCGGCCCTCGGCGCCGGCCACTACCTGTGCGCCGGCGACCGCGACCTCGGCACGGGCGCGGGCCTCGACCGCGCGATCCTCAGCTACAACTACTCCAGCGACTACCTGCGGCTCGTGCGGTACTGGCTGGTGTTCTACCGCGAGGGCGTGCACACCGTGCCCGACGGCAAGGGCGTCGTCCCCCTCACGCCCGGCGCGGGCTCCCGCACCCCGGCCACCGGCCCGGTCGGCTCCGGCGACGACGGCAGGGGCGGCGGCATCGTCATCGGCCCCGCGCCCAGCAAGCGCCCGCACCCGACGCCCCGCCCGAGCGGCAGCGGCAGCCCGCACCCCTCGCCGGGCCCCTCCGACAGCGGCTCCCCGACGAGCCCGTCGCCGACGACCGGTCCGACCGGCAGCCCGACCGGCGAGCCGCCCGCCACCGGGACCCCGAGCGAGCCGGGCAGCCCGTCGCCGACCACGTCCCCGTCCGACTGCGCCACCGACACCGCCTCGCCCACCGCGACGCCCACCCCGACCGCGTCGCCGTCCGAGTCGCCGTCACCCTGCCCGACACCCGGCGCCTGACCCGCCCGCGCCCGCGCCCGAGCCCCCGCCCGCGCTCGCGCCCGGACCCGGGAGGCCGTACGCGGACCCGATCCGGTGGACACCGGGCCGGTCCGCGACGAGCCGGGTGAACTCGCCGTGGCCGCGCACCCGGAGGCAGCCGTCCTCCGCGCGCAGCCACGGCGAGTACGCCACCCGCAGCGTCGCCGTGCCCGCCCGCTCGAACCTGACCGTGACGCCCGCGCCGTCCGATGCGACCACCCGCGCGGGCCCGGACACCAGCGGCACCGCGTCCCGCACCCGGTAGATCCGCCAGTGCGCGTCCTGCCACACCGGCCGCAGCCACGGCACCCCGCGCCGCACGAGCGCCGCCTCCGCCTCGGCGGGCCCGTCCGGGCGCGCGCCCTTGGGCAGCACCACGTACCCCACCGCCCACCGGTCGAGCCAGGCCCGGTAGGTCTGAGCCGAGAACGAGCCGTCGTAGAACAGCCGTCCCCGCTCCACGTCGAGCTGCCGGTTCCAGCCGCGGGCCAGGTTGACGTGCGGGGCCAGCGCCGTCGCCTCCCGGTGGTCGCGAGCCGGGACGGCCTCGACGCGGGTCCGGTCCGCGCCGAGCCGCCGCAGTTCCCGTACGACACCCTGCGTGCCGGAGGCCCAGCGCGGCACGTGTGTGGAGACGGACAGGTCGTCGGCGGTCTTCTGCCCCACCCACAGCACCGACAGGGCCAGCGCCGCCCCGAGTACGAGCCGCCGCGCCCTGCCCGCGCCGGGGGCGAGGAGGGCGGCGGCGAGGGCGGCGGGCGCGGCGAGTTCCGCGAGCCGCTCGACGTTCGTGCCGACGGGGGAGGGGATCAGGAAGCACAGGACGACACCGGCCGCGTACACGAGCGCCGACCAGCGGGCAACGCGCCAGCGCCGGGGCGCGGCGAGCGCGAACGCCAGCGCGAACAGGGCCGGGTGCCAGATCCGCCCCGCCGGCATCGGCTGCTCGCCCTGGAACGGGAACAGCAGCGTCGTCGCCCCCACCACCAGCGCGGGCGGCACCAGCAGCGCCACCGCCCGCCGCCAGTCCCGTACGAAAAAGTGCCCCGCCCCGACGACCGCGACGAACAGGCCCGCGACCGGCGAGGCCGCCGTCGCCAGCGCCGCGCACCCGGCCGCCGTCCACGGCCGCCGCGCCCCGGTCACCGCGACGCACGCGCCGAGCCCGAACGCCATCCCGAGCGCGAACGTCGTACGGCCCGACGCCACGTCGCACCACAGCGCGAGCGCGAGCAGCAGCGCGGGCAACAGCGGACGCCGCACCCCGCAGCGCACGATCAGCACGGCACCGAGCCAGCCCGACGCGAGCCCGGCCGCCACCGTCACCGGCCGCACCCCGGCCCACGCCATGAGGTACGGGGAGAAGACCGAGTAGTTGGCCGTGTGCATGCCGCCGTACCAGAACAGCGGGTACGCGGAGCCGCCGTGGTCGGCGGCGAACCGGGCCCACGCCTGCTGTGCGGCCAGGTCGCCGCCGCCCGTGGCGAGCAGCAGCGCCCACACCGCGTACAGCGGGAGCGTGAGGGCCGTGACGTACAGCGGCACCTTCAGGCGGGCGGACGGCGCGGGGCGGTCGCGCGGTCCCGTGCCCGTGCGCGGGGCCGGGTGCGGGTGCAGGGGCAGGTCGGCCGTGGTCAAGGGCGGTCCGTTCCGTCGCGGGCGGAGCAGTGCGCCACGCCGTCCCGGGGACGGCGCGGCGCCGGTACGGAAGGACAACGCGCGAGGCGGCCGAAGTGTTCGCCCTGACGCGCGGGTTCCGCGGGGAACGCGGCCGGGGTGTCATCCCTTCGGGGCGGTCGCCACCCGCAGCTCCTTGACGCCGTTGAGCCACGCGGCGCGCAGCCGGCGCGGGTCGCCGGCCAGCCGCAGGTCGGGCATGGCGTCGGCGAGCGCGTTGAAGATCAGGTCGATCTCCAGCACGGCGAGCGACTTGCCGAGGCAGAAGTGCGGTCCGCCGCCGCCGAAGCCGAGGTGCGGGTTGGGGTCGCGGGTGATGTCGAAGGCGTCGGGGTCGGTGAAGACCTCCGGGTCGTGGTTGGCGGAGGAGTAGAAGACGCCGACGCGGTCGCCCGCCCTGATCTTCTGCCCGCCCAGCTCGGTGTCCTGGGTGGCGGTGCGCTGGAAGGAGACGACGGGCGTCGCCCACCGCACGATCTCCTCGGCGGTCGTCTTCGGCCGCTCCCTCTTGTACAGCTCCCACTGGTCGGGGTGGGTGAGGAAGGCGTGCATGCCGTGCGTGATGGCGTTACGGGTGGTCTCGTTGCCGGCGACGGCGAGCAGGATGACGAAGAAGCCGAACTCGTCGGAGGAGAGGTTGCCCTCGTCCTCCGCCGCGACGAGCCGGCTCACGATGTCCTGCGCGGGGCACTTCTTGCGCTCGGCGGCGAGGTTCATCGCGTAGGAGACGATCTCCATGGCGGCCTCGGCGCCGATCTCCTCGGTGATCGCGTACTCGGGATCGTCGTACGCCACCATCTTGTTGGACCAGTCGAAGACCTTGGCGCGGTCCTGCTGCGCGATGCCGATGAGTTCGGCGATGGCCTGGAGCGGCAGCTCCACCGCGACGTTCGTGACGAAGTCGAACACGCCGTCCGCGTCCGCCTCTTCGGCCGCCGACGCGACGATGTCCCGGGCCCGCGCGCGCAGCGCGTCCTCCAGGGAGCGGATCGCGCGTGGCGTGAAACCGCGCTGCACGATCTGGCGGACGCGGGTGTGCTCGGGCGGGTCCATGTTGAGCATGATGAGCTTCTGCACCTCGATCTGGTCCCGCTGGATCGAGGAGTTGAAGCGGATCACGGCGGTGTTCAGGTTCGAGGAGTACAACTCGGGGTGCGTGGAGACGTACTTGACGTCCGCGTGCCGGGTCACGGCCCAGTAGCCCGCGTCGGGGAAGCCGGAGATGCCGGGCTCCTGCGGTATCCAGCGGACCGGTTCGGCCTGCCGCAACTGGGCGAACTCCGGGTAGGGGACGCGGTCTTGGAGCAGGTCCGGGTCGGTGAAGTCGAACCCGTCGGGCAGCGCGGGGCACGGCATGGGGTCACTCCCGTGATGGTCTGGCAGCGTTCCGAAGGCGTCTTCCGGGGCGTTCCGCAAGCATCTGATGAGTCGTCAGGTATGGCGGGAAAGGTAGTAACGGGTTCTAGAAGTGGCAAGGGGCGCGGCTGTGTCGGTTCCGTGTGTTGTCCTTGCACGCCCCTTGCGTACCCGGGGTAAGCGCGCCGAGACTGCAAGCAGAACTGGTACGCGTTCTAGTTTCTTGTGTGCCGTCCCGTCGGTCCGTGAAGCGTGGAGAGGACGTCTGTCATGGCAGCGGAGCCCGTCATCGTCGAAGCGGTACGTACCCCGATCGGCAAGCGCGGCGGCGCGCTCGCCAACCTGCACCCGGCCTACCTGCTCGGCGAGACGTACCGCGAACTGCTGGGCCGCACCGGCATCCAGGCCGACTGCGTCGAGCAGATCGTCGGCGGCACCGTCACCCACGCGGGCGAGCAGTCCATGAACCCCGCCCGCACCGCCTGGCTCACCATGGGCCTGCCCTACGAGACCGCCGCCACCACCGTCGACTGCCAGTGCGGCTCCTCCCAGCAGGCCGCCCACATGACCGCCAACATGATCGCCGCCGGGGTCATCGACGTCGGCATCTCCTGCGGTGTCGAGGCCATGTCCCGCGTGCCGCTCGGCTCCGGCTCCAAGCACGGCCCCGGCAAGCCCTTCCCCGACGAGTGGAACGTGGACCTGCCCAACCAGTTCGAGGCCGCCGAGCGCATCGCCCGCCGGCGCGGACTGACCCGCGAGAACGTCGACTCCCTCGGCCTCGTCTCGCAGGAGCGGGCGGCGGCGGCCTGGGCCGAGGAGCGCTTCAAGCGGGAGACGTTCGCCGTGCAGGTCCCCACCACCGAGGAGGAACAGGCCGCCGGGCAGGGCATGTGGCGGCTCGTCGACCGCGACGAGGGCCTGCGCGACACCAGCATGGACGGCCTCGCCCGGCTCAAGCCCGTCCTGCCGACCGCCGTCCACACCGCGGGCAACTCCTCGCAGATATCCGACGGCGCCTGCGCCCTCCTGTGGGCCTCCAAGCGCATGGCCCGCGCCCTCAAGCTGCGGCCCCGCGCCCGTGTCGTCGCCCAGGCCCTCGTCGGCGCCGACCCGCACTTCCACCTCGACGGGCCCGTCGACGCGACCCGCGCCGTGCTCGGCAAGGCCGGCATGACCCTCAAGGACATCGACCTCGTCGAGATCAACGAGGCGTTCGCCTCCGTCGTCCTGAGCTGGACGCAGGTCTTCGACCAGGACCTGGAGAAGGTCAACGTCAACGGCGGCGCCATCGCCCTCGGTCACCCGGTCGGTGCGACCGGCGCCCGTCTCATCACCACCGCCCTGCACGAACTGGAGCGGCGCGACAAGGAGTTCGCGCTCATCACCATGTGCGCGGGCGGCGCCCTCGCCACCGGCACCATCATCCAGCGGCTGTAACTCCCTGGCAGGGGAGGGGCGGTGGGGACTCGGCGCCGTACGCGTGGCGGGGGACCCGGCGCCGTACGCGTGGTGGGGGATTCCGCAGTCCCGGGGTGTACCCAGCGCCACCCCGGGCCCGGGGGCGGCTCGGATACCGGCGTCCACGCGGCGCCCGTACGGTCGTGCCATGACCGACACCCAGCACCCCGCAGCCGTCAACTCCCGTACAGACAACGGCAGTTCGTGGCGCCGCCGTTCCCTCGCCGTGACCGCCGCGCTGCTCCTCGCGGCCGGCGCCGCCGCCCCCGCCGCCCTCGCCCTCGACGGCCCCGGCACGCGCACGGGCACCGCCGCCGCCCGCCCCGCCGCCCCGCGCGGCACCCTGCTCGCCGCCACCCCCGTCGCCGCCCTCGACCGCGCCGGCGTCACCGCCTGGCTCGGCGCCCGCGCCATGGACACCGGCCAGGTCCGCCACGGCCTGCGCGCCTACCGCCTCACCTACGCCACCCTCGACGCCCACGGCCGGCCCACCCGCGCCACCGGCCTGCTCACCCTGCCCACCGGCGGCCCGCACCGCCTCGACCTCGTCTCCGACACCCACGGCACCATGGTCCACCGCGCCTACGCGCCCTCCGTCGGCGACGACTTCGGCCGCGTCCCCTCCTATCTGAACGCCTCCGCCGGGAAGGCCGTCGCCGCCCCCGACTACCTCGGCCTCGGCCAGGGGCCCGGCACCCACCCGTACATGGACACCGCGTCCGCCGTCACCGCCTCCCTCGACATGCTGCGCGCCGCCCGCCACGCCGCCCGCGACCTCGGCAGACCCCTCACCGGCGACGTCTACGCCACCGGCTTCTCCCAGGGCGGCCAGGTCGCCATGGCCCTCGGCCACGCCCTGCGCGACGGCGCCGACCCGCATCTGCGGCTGCGCGCCCTCGCCCCCGTCAGCGGGCCCTACGACCTGAGCGGCCAGGAGCTCCCGGCCCTGTTCGACGGCCGCGTCAACGACACCAGCGGCCTGTTCTACACCGCGTACTTCCTCGTCGCGCAGAACCGGCTGCACCCCCTGTACCGCGACCCCGCCGAAGCGTTCCGGCAGCCGTACGCGGACCGCGTCGAGGGTCTCTTCGACGGCGAGCACACCGAGGAGGACATCGTCACCGCCCTCCCCGCGAGCGCCCGCGACCTGCTCACCCCCGCCTTCTACGCCTGGATGCGGCACCCCACCGGCGCCCTGAAGGCCGCCCTCGCCGCCAACGACCACGCCTGCGACTGGAAGCCGGACGTGCCGGTGCGCCTGTACGCGGGCTCGGGCGACACGGACGTACCGATCGGCAACGCCCGCAGTTGTGCCCTGCGGATCAAGGCCGCCGGGGGCAAGCCCGTCCCCGTGCTCGACCAGGGGCCCGTCGACCACTTCGCCTCGTTCAAGGAGGCCGCCCCGAAGGTGACGCGCTGGTTCACGCGGCTGTCCTGAGCCCGGGCCGCGCGGCCCGGACGTGCCCGGACGTGCCCGGACGTGCGAGAACCGCGTCAGGCGGCACCCGGAGCGGGTGCCGCCTGACGCGGAAGGGACGGGGTGGCGGCGGCTCAGTACCAGCCGTTGGCCTGCCAGTGGGCCCACGCGCCACAAGCGCTGCCGTAGCGCTCGTTCATGTAGTTGATGCCCCACTTGATCTGGGTCTCGGGGTTGGTCTTCCAGTCGCCGCCGGCGGAGGCCATCTTGTTGGCGGGCAGCGCCTGGACCAGACCGTAGGCGCCGGAGGCGGCGTTGGTGGCCTGCGGGTTCCAGCCGCTCTCACGGGAGACGATGTTGTCGAAGCAGGCGAACTCGGCCGCGTTCGAGATCTTCTTCTGCGCTATCGCCTTCGCGGAGACGGGCGCGGCCTGGGCCGGCGTCGAGGCGAAGAACAGTCCGGCGGTGGCGGCGGCGAGAGTGACGCCGGCGAGGGCCTTCTTGGGGGTGGCGGCGCGACGGAGAAGCGAGGCGGACACAGAGGGACCTTCCGGTGGAGTACGGGGGAGTCGCCGACCCGACCGGGAGGCCGTGGTGCCCGGCGACGTGCTCCACAGAAACAAACATCCGGACTGTCCCGCAAACACCCCCTTTGCTAGTTGTGGTCGTACTTGGGGGCTTTGTCCCTGCTGTGAAGTGGGTCTCAGCGCCCAGGTCAGAAGGGGTGTGAGCGGATAAAGTCGGACAAATTGCCCCTACGAGGGGGCGTAGTACGTGACGCCCGTCATGTGGGGCGCCTCACCGCCGGACCCCCTCCGAGACCCTTCCCCGGCCCCCTCAGGACCCCTCGAATGTGACCTGGGCCTCGAACGCGGCCCGCCGCGTCGCCCTCCGCAGCGCCTTCAGGACCGCCCCGCCCAGCGTCAGCGTCAGCACCACCGTCAGAGCCGCCCGCCCCAGGTCCCAGCCCAGCGAGGTCGCCATGCAGTACGCGAGGAACCGGGCCAGATTGTCGTGGAGCGCCGCGTCCGGCTGGTACGCCACCGACGACGCGAGCGCGTTCATGAACGGCCAGCCCGCCAGATTCATGATCGTGCCGTAGGCGAACGCCGCCAGGAACCCGTACGCCGCGAGCATCAGCCGCTCCGCCGCCCCCCGCAGCCGGTGCGGGCCCGGCAGCAGCCCCGCGCCCATCGTGAACCAGCCCATCGACAGCATCTGGAACGGCATCCACGGCCCGACCCCGCCCGTCAGCAGCGCCGAAGCGAACATGCTCAGCGCCCCGAGCACGAACCCGAACCCGGGGCCGAGCACCCGCCCGCTCAGCACCATCAGGAAGAACATCGGCTCGATGCCCGCCGTGCCCGCGCCGATCGGCCGCAGCGCCGCCCCCGCCGCCGCGAGGACGCCGAGCATGGCGACCGCCTTCGGCCCGAGGCCCGACTCCGAGATCGTCGCCGCGACCACCGCCACAAGCAGCACCAGCAGCCCCGCGAACAGCCACGGCGCGTCCTGCGCGTGCGCGTTCACCTGCGAACCCGGGCCCGTGATCAGCGGCCAGCCGATGCCGACCACGCCGACCGCGCTCACCAGCGCCAGCGCCACCACCGACTTCGGGCCGAGCCGCACCGCCCGCACCTGCCGGCCGGCCCGCTCCCCGGTCACCGTCCCGCTCACGTCAGCGCCCTCTCCACCTCGGACACCGTCAGCCAGCGCTGCGGCGCGAGGATCTTCGCCACCTGCGGCGCGAACGCCGGCGACGACGTCACGATCTGCGCCGTCGGCCCGTCCGCCACGATCTCCCCGTCCGCGAGGATCGCCACCCGGTGCGTCAGCTCCGCCGCCAGCTCCACGTCGTGCGTCGCCATCAGCACCGCGTGCCCGGCCGCCGAGAGCCCCCGCAGGATCCGCACCAGCCGGGCCTTCGCCGCGTAGTCGAGACCCCGCGTCGGCTCGTCGAGCAGCAGCAGGGGAGGCGCCGCCGCCAGCACGATCGCCAGCGCCAGCGTCAGCCGCTGCCCCTCCGACAGATCCCGGGGATGCGTCCCGTCCGCGATCCCCGGCAGCAGCTCGTCCAGCAGCGCCCGGCACGTCCCCGGCGCCGCGTCCGCGTCCCGGTCGGCGGCCCGGCACTCCGCCGCGACCGTGTCCGCGCACAGCAGGTCACGCGGCTCCTGCGGCACGAGCCCCACCTTGCGGATCAGCTCCCTCGGCTTCACCCGGTGCGGCACGACCCCGGCCACGCTCACCGAGCCCGCCGTCGGCTTCACCAGCCCCACCAGCGACGACAGCAGCGTCGACTTGCCCGCGCCGTTGCGGCCCATCAGCGCCACGATCTCGCCGGGCGCCACCGCCAGGTCCACGTGCCGCAGCGCCTCCACCCGGCCCCGCCGCACCCCGAGCCCGCGCACCAGCGCCGCCCCCGGCCGCCCGGCGGGCGCCTCAGGTCCCTCCGGGCGCTCCGGCTCCCGCCCCGCGAGCCGCTCGCGCAGCCCGCCCGCCGCCCGGCGCGCGTCCCGCACCGTCAGCGGCAACGGGCTCCAGCCCGCGAGCCGCCCGAGCCCCACCACCGGCGGGAACACCGGCGACTTCGCCATCACCGCCGCCGGATCGCCCACCACCAGCGGCAGCCCGGGACCCGGCAGCAGCGCCACCTGATCCGCGTACTGCACCACCCGCTCAAGCCGGTGTTCCGCCATCAGGACCGTCGTGCCCAGGTCGTGCACCAGCCGCTGGAGCACCGACAGGACCTCCTCGGCGGCGGCCGGGTCGAGCGCCGACGTCGGCTCGTCGAGGACCAGTACCTTCGGATGCGTGGTCAGTACCGAGCCGATCGCCACCCGCTGCTGCTGACCGCCCGACAGCGTCCCGATCGGCCGGTCCCGCAGCTCCGCGAGGCCCAGCAGATCAAGCGTCTCCTCCACCCGCCGCCGCATCACGGGCGCGGGCAGCCCCAGCGACTCCATCCCGTACGCGAGTTCGTCCTCGACGGTGTCCGTCACGAAATGCGCCAGCGGGTCCTGGCCGACCGTGCCCACCACGTCCGCCAGCTCACGCGGCTTGTGCGTACGCGTGTCACGGCCCGCGACCGTCACCCGGCCCGCCAGCGTCCCGCCCGTGAAATGCGGCACCAGACCGCTCACCGCGCCCAGCAAAGTCGACTTGCCGACCCCCGAAGGGCCGGCCAGCAGCACCAGCTCGCCCTCCGGGACATGCAGGTCGATACCCCGCACGCTCGGGCCCGGCGCCTCGTCGTACGTCACCGAGACGTTCTCGAAGCGGATCATGACAGCGCCTCCGTCGGCTCGTCCACGGGCACGCGGTCCGCGCCGCCCACCGGTTCGGGGGCCGGCGCGACGAACGCCGGAACCAGCCCCACCAGCACCCCGAGCGCCGGCCACAGCGGCAGCGCGGGCGCCGCGAGCGGCACCACCGGCGGCTGCAACGCGGCCGGGTCCCAGGCCCCGGCGAGGATCATCCCGGCCGCCGCCACCGCCCCCGACGCCGCGACCAGCCACGCCCGCAGGCCCCAGCGGTCCGGCCGGTACCGGGTGCGCACCGAGCGGCGCCCGCCCAGCCACAGGCCCGCCAGCGCGGCCGCCACCCCGGCGAGCAGCAGCGGCAGCCCGTACCCGGCGCCGGACGCGGCGAGCAGCCCGTACGTACCGGCGCACACCCCGATCAGGCCGCCCAGTGTGAGAACCGCCGTCGCCCGCCGCACCGCCGCCGGCACCCGCGCCGTCCGCCCGTAGCCGCGCGCGTCCATCGCCGCCGCCAGCGCCACCGAACGCTCCAGCGCGCCCTCGAGCACCGGAAGACCCACCTGCGCGAGCCCCCGCAGACCGCTGTCGGGGCGCCCGCGCAGCCGCCGCGCCGCCCGCAGCCTGCGCACGTCCGCGATCAGGTTCGGCGCGAACGTCATCGCCACCACCACCGCCACCCCGGCCTCGTACAGCGCGCCGGGCAGCGACTTCAGCAGCCGCGACGGGGACGCCAGCGCGTTCGCCGCGCCGACACAGATCAACAGCGTCGCCAGCTTCAACCCGTCGTACAGCGCGAACACCAGCCCCTCAAGCGTCACCGCGCCGCCGATCCGCACCCCCTGCGCCCACTGCGGCAACGGCACCTCCGGCAGCGTCACCAGCACGTGCTGACCCGGGATCGGCGAGCCGAGCAGCGCCGCGAACACCAGCCGCAGCCCCACCACGAGCAGGCCGAGCTTCACGAACGCCGTGTACGAACGCGCCCACGGCGCCTCCGTGCGGCGCGCCGTCACCACATAGCCGGCCACACCGATCAGCAGCGCGAGCAGCAGCGGATTCGTCGTACGGGACGCCGCCGTGCCGAGGCCCAGCGCCCAGATCCACCAGGCGCCCGGGTGCAGCGCGTTGGCGCGGTGGGCCCGCGGGGCCCGCAGCGTACGACCGGACACGGGATCAGCCGCGACGGCGGCGCGCCTGCCAGATCGCGCCGACACCGAGCACGGCGACGACGGCGACCCCGGCGACCACACCGAGCGAGGGCCCGCCCGCACCGGACGAGGACGAGGAAGACGACGCGGACGCCTGCCCCCCGTCCTTGCCCTGGTCCCCGGTGGCCTTGCCGCCGCTCACCTGCTCGCCGCAGCCCGTACGCGGATAGCCGGAGATCGCGCACAGCAGCGCGCTGGAGTCGTAGCGCAGCGGCCCTGCGACCGCCGCGAGCGCGTCCGCGCTCGTCGCGTCCTCGCCCACCACCGCGCACGCCGTCCGCTCCTTCGGCGGCGTCTCGCCGTCCGGGGCGTCGGCGGCCGTACCGAAGTCGACGACCAGCGCCACCCGCTTCTTGCCGTCCTCGGCCGGGGTGTGCGCGCATATCGACCCGAACGCGCTCGGGCCGCGCGGGCGCGTCGCGTCCTTGGAGTCGGCGCTCACCGCGAACCGGAAGCCCTGCACCGCGCCGTCGTCCGGCCGCGTCTGCGAGGGGCCCGTCGACGCGTACGTCCACGCGCCGCCGTCCCGCTCCCAGAACGACCAGTACCGGTACCCGGCCGCCTGCGCCGGGGCCACCGTCAGCGCGAGCAGCGCGCCGAGCAGGGCGAGGACCAGCCCGGCCGTCCGCCCGCGCGTCACAGCCCCTTCTTCTTCCGGCCGCTGAGCAGGAAGCCGACACCGACGGCCGCGATGAACATCACGGCGACGATCCACCACGAGCCGAGGCCGCCGCCGTCGTCCTTCTTCTGCTCGCTCTTGTCGCCGCTCGCCGACTTCGCCGACGCGGGCTCGGGGCCCGTCTTGTTCAGCGCGCTCACGAGGTCCTTGCCGCCGAAGTCACGCGGGTCGTTGCCCGTGGCGTGCGCGGCGAAGATCAACTGCGCGTACGCGGCCGGGCCCGACTTCGCCGCCCAGCCGCCCGCGTTCTTCTCCAGCCAGGCGTACGGGTCCTTCGTGTACTTGATGCCCTCGGCGGCGGCCACCGCCGTCACCGCGTCCGCCGTGTTGCCGTAGTCCGGCTGGTCGGCGGCGCCCGCGAGCTGCGACTTCAGGTACAGGTGCGTGGAGAGCTGGTTCTGCAGGTAGACCGCGCCGTTGTGCGCGAGGTCCGCCGGGCTCGTGCCGTCCTCGCAGGTGTACGCGTCCGGGGTGTCGCCCTTGCCGGGGGCGAACCCGGCGCCGAGCGCGCCGAGGACACCGGCCGCGCTCGCGTCCGCGTTCGGGGCGAGCTTGCCCTTCTTGTCGGGCTGGTAGGCGAACGCGCCGCCGTCCTTGCCCTTGTCGCAGCCGAGCGCGAGCTTCGCCAGCGCGTCGTACGGGCTCTTGCCGGGGCCCGACTTCACGGCGGCCGGCTTCTCACCGGCGGCGGCGAGGGCGCCGATCACCACGGACGTGGAGTTCGCGTCGCTCGCGCCGCCCGGGTTGTAGCCCCAGCCGCCGTCGCCGTTCTGGTTCTTCTTCAGCCAGTCGACGCCCTTGGCGACCTCGCCGTCCCGGCCGCCGACCGCGACCAGCGCCTGAACGGCGGCGGCCGTGCTGTTGCTGTCCAGCGGGGTCTTCGCGTCGCAGGCCCGGCCGGGCTCCGCGCGGAACGCGGCGAAGCCGCCGTTCTCGCACTGCTGCCCCGCCAGCCAGTCCACGGCCTTCGCCGCCGGGCGCACGCCCGCCGTGTGCTGCGCGACGAACGCCAGCGACTGGCGCCACACGCCGTCGTACGTGGGGTCCGTGCTGCCGTACAGGCCCGAGGGGACGACGACCTTGGGGGAGGGGGAGGCGGTGTCCGCGACCGCGGCCTGCGCGCCGGCGGTGCCGATCGCGACGGTCGCGGCGACGAGCGCGGCGCTGCGGCGAATGTTCATGGTGCGGCGGGTGCCTCTCCCTGCGGGGGGGCCGGGCGGCACGGGCCTTCTCGGCACCGGGCGGCTCCGGCTCCGTATGCCTCGACGGTCCTGAGCCGATCTCGGGGCGGGGTGGCAGTCCGGCTCTACGGTTGCGGGTCAGCGCCGGAATCCCACCGGCTTCCCCACCGTCGCCCTGATAACGACCCCCCTACTCTACCCTCGCCGGGAGGAGCGATCGCGGGCGCGCTGCCGCTGAGGGTGGACGCTGAGATCAGCCCCGTAAGGGGCGCGGGGAACTGCGCGCTCAGCCACGACGCACCCGGCACTCTGGGGCGCTGCCCCAGCCCCCGCTCCTCAATCGCCGGAGAGGCTGGGTGTTGGCGCTGAGGCCAGCCCCGTAAAGGGCTCGGGGGCCGGTCTCGACGGGCCCGCGCCTCACACCCGCCCGATCAAAGGCGTGGGGTCACCCGATGTCGACGGGGCCGTCGTTCCTGCCCGGGGTACCCCCAAACCGCTCGACCTCGGCGGACGCCGGAGACCCGAGATTCTTGCGGACGGAGTCGAGAATCGTCAGCCCCTGCCCGACAAGCCCCGCCGCGATCTCCCCGAGCCCATCCGCCCCGTTCAAGACATTGACATTCGCCCCGGCCAACCCCCCGGCCGCCTCCTTCACGATCTGCGGCAACTGATCGATCACCATCCGGTCCAGCGCGACCCGGTCGTACGACGCCGCCGCCTCCGCCTGGATCTTCATCCGCTCAGCCTCCGCAAGCGCCAACACGCGGATGCGCTCCGCATCGGCCTGCGCCGGCTTCACGACCTCCGCGATGAGCTGCTTCTCCCGCAACTCCGCCTGCTTGAGCGCCAGCTCGGTCTGCGCCTCCAGCACCTCCTGCTGCGCGTGCGCCAGCGCCAACGGCCCCGCCTGCTCCGCCTTCGCCTTGGCCCGGTCCACCTCGGCGTCGTACTCGGCCCGCACGATGGCCGTCTGCCGCGCGAACTCCGCCTGCTTGCGCGCCGCCGCCTGCTCCGCCTCCGCGGACGCCTGCGTGGCCGCGGCCTGCGCGACCTGCGCGGCCCGCTGGATGTTGGCCTTGTGCGGACGCGACATCGCCTCGATGTACCCGGTGTCGCCGTCGTCGATGGACTGGATCTGGAGCGAGTCGACGTGCAGCCCGATCTTCGCCATCTCGGCCTTGGACGTGTCGAGGACCTCGGTCGCCAGCTTCTGCCGCTCGGTGACGATCTCCTCGACGGTCATCGAGCCGATGATGGACCGCAGGTGCCCGGCGAAGATCCGCCCGGTGAGCACGGACATCTGCTCCTGGTCGGAGAGGAAGCGCTGACCGGCGTTGACGATGGACTCGTGGTCGTTGCCGACCTTGAACGCGATGACGGCCCGCACGGTCAGCGCGATGCCCTGCCGGGTCACGCACTTCTCGACGACCTCGGCCTCCATCATCGCCAGCGACAGGAACCGGGTCTTGCGGAAGATGGGCAGGACGAACTTCCCGTGCCCGGTGACGACACGGAACGGCGCTCCCCCAAGTCCCCGCCTGCCACCCGAGATCAGCATCGCCTCGTCGGGCGCGGGAACGCGATATCCGAACATCCTTGACGTCTCCTTAGCCGACGCCGCCACCGTCACCGGAACCGGCCGGCGGGTCGAGCAGAGGATCGTGCCAGGCGATGACCTGGACGCGGCGGCTGCCGAGCGACTCGGTCACGAGCACGCCCGCACCCCGCTCCAGCGGCTCATCGGAGTACGCCAGAAACGTCTCCGTACCGCCCCGCACCCGCACCAGGACCTCGCCCGGGCCGTCCACCCCACGTGTGGCGACGACCAGTCTCCCCGTACACCCGACCACAGCCTCGTCCGGCGCCACCGGCGGCGTCCCCCTTGTCGTTCCAGCTCCATGAGCTCCTGAGAGCCCAGACCCTACGCCCGCCCCCACCCCCCGACCATCCACACACGGCAAAGAGCGGCTACCGGTCAGGCCGCGTGCCCTTCGAAACGGAACTCGGGGCTGCGACGCGGGTCGATGTGCGCGCCGGCCTCCAGCGCGGCGGCGAGCGCTTCGATGAGCTCGATGGTGGGGTCGACCCCGCTCTCCTCGATGGCCTCGATGACGCCTTCGTCCAGGCGAGCGCGCTCGGCCAGTTCGGCGGTGCTCCAGCCCAGCTCGCTCCGTCGCTCGTGGACGGCCTGGGCGAAGTCCATCCGGCGCCCGGCAGCGCGGTACTCGTCGCTCTCCCGGTGCTCGCTCGGGACGTCCCAGCTGGTGTGATATCCGCTGCTCATCGGTCCTCCTCGGGCCCACTGTAGACGTCGTGCTCGCCCGTCGGCGGGTGCTCCGCCTCGCACACTTTGCGGACCCGCTGAGCGCGGGCCACTTCGCCCGTCTCGCGCATCCTGGTCTTGCGGAAGGCGGTCAGCAGGACAGCCCTGCGTCCCGGCGCGAGCCAGTACGTCACCCGCCAACACCCGACCCGAAGTTCCCGCACGATTCACCAGAACGAGGCCACGCTCACCCTCGCCGACGCGGGCCGCGCTCGTCCCTGCCGGCGTACGTGCGTGACCGGTCCTGTCAGTCCGTCGCCACGTACGTCATCGGGTCCGTGCCCGGGACGGGCTCCGCTCGGCCCTGTTTGACCAGGCGGCGGAGGTGGGCCTCGGCTTCGGAGACCGCGATGTTGCGGGAGCCGTAGGGGATGTCGGACCAGGGGCGGTTCCACTCCATGCGTTCGGCGACCTGCCAGGGCGTGAGGGGGACGGTCAGGAGGGCGAGGAGGCCCCGCAGGCGGTCCTCGTGGTGGGCGAGCAGTGCGCGGACGCGGGCCGGGGCGTCGGTGAACGGGTGCTGGTGCGCGGGCAGCACCTCGGCGGGGGCGAGGCGGCCGACGCGCTCCAGGGAGTCGAGGTAGTCGCCGAGCGGGTCGGTGACGGTGGCGTCGTCCGGGTCCTCGTAGAGACCGATGTGCGGGCTGATGCCGGGGAGCAGGTGGTCGCCGCTGAACAGGCGTCCCGGGCCCGCGAGTTGCGCCGGGTGCTCTTCCTCCAGGTGGAGGCAGACGTGGCCCGGGGTGTGGCCCGGGGTCCAGATCGCGCGGAGTCTGCGGCCGGGCAGGTCGAGCAGGTCGCCGGGGGTGATCGCGCGGTCCGGGAGCGCCGGGTCGAGGCCGGGCAGGCGGCGCGGGCGGCCCGAGTCGCGGGCGGCGAGCAGCGGCGCGACATGGTCGTCGGGGGCGCCGGCGGCGGCGAGTTTGGCGGCCATGTACGCGTACCAGCGGGCCGGTTCGTTCTGCCGGGTGCGGCGCACGATCGCCGCGTCCGCCTCGTGTATGGCGATCCACGCGCCGGACGCCTCGCGCACCTTCGCCGACAGGCCGTGGTGGTCCGGGTGGTGATGGGTGATCAGGACGCCGGTCAGCTCCGAGACGCTCGTACCGCAGCGCGTGAGCCCGTCCACGAGCGTGTCCCAGGAGTGCGGGTCGTCCCAGCCGGTGTCCACGAGGACCGGCCCGGCGTCGGTGTCCAGGAGATACACCAGCGTGTACCCGAGCGGGTTGTCCGGGATCGGTACGCGGATGCTGTGCACGCCCCCGCCGTGCTCGCTCACCTGCGTCGCCTGGCTCGCCTGTGTCATCGGGGGCCGCCTCTCCGCCGCCAAGGGATGCCGTCGCCTGCTGTCGGGACTCTTGCCGCGTCGAACTGCGGCCACTGTAATGGAAGTTGTAGAACTTGTTTCAGTAGTCGCCCCGGCGAACCGGCTCCGGGCGTGGCCTCACCCTTCCGCATCCTTGGTGGAACTGGTATCAGTTCTGATGCACCGTCAGATACCGTCAGAGATCACGGAAGCGGAAGTCGCCATGACCGAGCTCGTGGAACACGGACAGCTGTTCATCGGCGGGGAGTTGACCGACCCCCTCGGCAAGGACGTCATCGAGGTCGTCTCCCCGCACACCGGCGAGGTCTTCGGCCGCGTGCCGCACGCCGCGCCCGCCGACGTCGACCGGGCCGTCGCCGCCGCCCGCCGCGCCTTCGACTCCGGCCCCTGGCCCCGCACGAGCCTCGACGAGCGCATCGCCGTCGTCACCCGGATCAAGGACGCGCTCGCCGCCCGCCACGAGGAGATCGCCCGCACCATCTCCCGGCAGAACGGCTCCCCCTACTCCTGGTCCGTGCTCGCCCAGGCGCTCGGCGCGATGATGGTCTGGGACAGCGCCATCAGCGTCGCCCGCGACTTCCCGTACGAGCAGACCCGCGACGGCGCCCTCGGCAGACTGCTCGTACGGCGCGAGCCGGTCGGGGTCGTCGCCGCCGTCGTCCCGTGGAACGTGCCCCAGTTCGTCGCCGCCGCCAAGCTCGCCCCCGCGCTCCTCGCCGGCTGCACGGTCGTCCTCAAACCCTCGCCCGAGTCGCCGCTCGACGCGTACCTCCTCGGCGAGATCGCCCGCGAGGCCGGGCTGCCCGAGGGCGTCCTGTCGATCCTGCCCGCCGACCGCGAGGTCAGCGAGTACCTCGTCGGGCACCCCGGCATCGACAAGGTCTCCTTCACCGGCTCGGTCGCCGCCGGCAAGCGCGTCATGGAAGTGGCGTCCCGTCACCTCACGCGCGTCACTCTGGAGTTGGGCGGGAAGTCGGCGGCTGTCGTGTTGCCCGACGCGGACCTCGACGCCACCGTCGCCGGGGTCGTGCCCGCCGCCTGGATGAACAACGGGCAGGCGTGCGTCGCCCAGACCCGCATCCTGCTGCCGCGCTCGCGCTACGACGAGTTCGCCGAGGCGTTCACCGAGGCCGCCGCCGCGCTCGTCGTCGGCGACCCGCTCGACCCCGCCACCCAGGTCGGGCCGCTCGTCGCCCGCCGCCAGCAGCAGCGCAGCCTCGACTACATCCGGGTCGGCCAGGACGAGGGCGCCAAGGTCCTCACCGGCGGCGGCGTCCCGGCCGGCCTCGAACAGGGCTGGTACGTCGAACCGACCCTCTTCGGCGACGTCCACAACGGCATGCGAGTCGCCCGCGAGGAGATCTTCGGGCCCGTCATCTGCCTCATCCCGTACGGGGACGAGGCCGAGGCCGTCGACATCGCCAACGACTCCGAGTACGGGCTCAGCGGCAGCGTCTGGACCGCCGACGTCGCGCACGGGATCGACATCGCGCGGCGGGTGCGGACGGGGACGTACAACGTGAACACGTTCAGCCTCGACATGCTCGGGCCGTTCGGCGGCTACAAGAACAGCGGCCTCGGGCGGGAGTTCGGGCCCGAGGGGTTCGGGGCGTACCTCGAACACAAGATGATCCATCTGCCGGCCGGCTGGGAAGGGTGACGGGGGCATGAGCGACGGGACTTCGAGTGACGGGGGTACGGGGGACGGGGCCCCGGGTGACGCGGGTACGGGGGAGTCGGGTGCGGGGGATCGGTGGCGGGTCGAGATCGATCGGGGGGTGTGCATCGGGTCGGGGATGTGCGTGAGTCAGGCGCCGGGGGTGTTCCGGCTGGACTCGGCGCGGCAGTCGCGGGCGGTGGACGGGGTCGTCGATGCGGGGGAGGGGGTTTTGGGGGCGGCTGAGGGGTGTCCCGTCGAGGCGATCGCGCTGACGCTGGTCGGAACGGGGGAGGTCGTTTTCCCTCCGGAGGAATAGGAGGCGGGGGCCTGCTGGGGGTACCGGATGTGTGATCGCCGTTCCTCGGCGCGGGGTGCGTCGTGGCCGGTCGCGCAGTTCCCCGCGCCCCTTACGGGGCTGCCAGCACCGGCACCTCTTCGGCGCCCCGCCGCCTTGGGCAGTCTGCCGCCTGGGGCGGCAGGGTGGGCAAGGCGGCTCCCAGCGCCGGGTGCGTGATCGTTGTGCGTCGGGTGCAGCCCCGGTGGGGCTTCTCGCGCAGTTCCCCGCGCCCCTTAGGGGGCTGAGTTCAGCGCCTGCTTCTCAGCGCCCGTTCTCAGCGGCAGCGCGCTCGTTTCCCGGAGGGGGGTCGTCCAGGAGGCGGCAGGCTGTTTCCAGGTCGATCTTGACCTGGGCGATCGAGGCCCGCCCGGAGAGCCACGTGATCAGCGCCGAATGCCACGTGTGCTCGATCACCCGCACCGCGGACAGCTGAGAAGGAGACGGATCGTCCAACTCCATCGCGTCCAGGATGATCGCCGTCGTCTGCCGGGACACCTGATCCACCTCCGGCGACACACTCCGGTCGGCGAACGTGAGCGCCCGCACCATCGCGTCAGCGAGATGAGGCTCCCGCTGAAGCGCCCGAAAGGCCCGCATCAAGGTCTCCGCGACCCGCGCGGACGCCGCCCCCGAGGAAGGAGGCCGCTTACGGACGGTGGTGTGCATGTGCTGGAGCTGATCCTGCATGGTGGCGACGAGCAGATGCACCTTGCTCGGGAAGTACCGGTACAGCGTGCCGAGGGCGACCTGGGAGGACTCGGCGACCTCCCGCATCTGCACGGCGTCGAACCCGCCCCGCGCCGCGAGCTGCGCGCTGGCGTGCAGGATGCGCCGGCGCCTGGCCTCCTGCCGCTCGGTGAGGGCGGGGGCGCCGGGGGCGGTGTTCCTCGCGTCCGGAGCTGTCATCTGTCCGCTTCCGTGTCCCGTCGCCGGCCGTGGCGTGAATCACCCGATCCGCCGGTCACAGCCTGGCTACCTGCCGGTAGATTCGATGCTCATTGAACGATCAAGTCTGAAACTTGTTCTAGATTAGCGCCCCAAGTAGTGTCCACGGGCAAGCAGGGAGAAGGGTGGCCTGGAGTGACCGCGGAGTCGTTGCGCATCGCTCTCCTCACATACAAGGGCAACCCGTTCTGCGGCGGCCAGGGCGTCTACGTCCGGCACCTCTCGCGTGAACTCGCCCGCCTCGGCCACCGCGTCGAGGTGATCGGCTCCCAGCCCTACCCCGTGCTCGACGCGGGCGAGGACCTGGCCGGCCTGAGCCTGACCGAGCTGCCGAGCCTCGACCTGTACCGCAGCCCCGATCCGTTCCGCACGCCGAAGCGCGACGAGTACCGGGACTGGATCGACGCCGTCGAGGTCGGCACGATGTGGACCGGCGGCTTCCCCGAACCGCTCACGTTCTCGCTGCGCGCCCGCCGCCATCTGCGCGCCCGGCGCGGCGACTTCGACGTCGTCCACGACAACCAGACCCTCGGCTACGGACTGCTCGGCGGCCCCGGCTCCCTCGGCGCCCCGCTCGTGACGACCGTGCACCACCCCATCACCGTGGACCGGCAGCTGGAGCTGGACGCCGCCGAGAACCTCAAGCGGCGCCTGTCGGTGCGCCGCTGGTACGCGTTCACCCGTATGCAGAAGCGGGTCGCGCGCCGCCTGCCGTCCGTGCTCACCGTCTCCGGCACCTCGCGCGAGGAGATAGTCCAGCACCTCGGCGTGCGCCGCGACCGCATCCGCGTGGTCCACATCGGCGCCGACACCGACCTCTTCTCGCCCGACCCGGCCGTGCCCGAGGTCCCGGGCCGCATCGTCACCACCTCCAGCGCCGACGTCCCCCTCAAGGGCCTGGTCTTCCTCGTGGAGGCGCTCGCCAAGGTCCGCGCCGAACAGCCCGCCGCCCACCTCGTCGTCGTCGGCAAGCGCCCCGCCGAGGGGCCGGTCGCCCAGGCGATCGAGCGGTACGGGCTCGAAGGCGCCGTCGAGTTCGTCAAGGGCATCACCGACCAGGAACTCGTGGACCTCGTCCGCTCCGCCCAGATCGCCTGCGTACCGTCGCTGTACGAGGGTTTCTCGCTGCCCGCCGCCGAGGCCATGGCCACCGGCACCCCGCTGGTCGCCACCACGGGCGGCGCCATCCCCGAGGTCGCGGGCCCCGACGGCGAGACCTGCCTCGCGGTGCCCACCGGCGACCCCGGAGCCCTCGCCGCCGCCCTCACCCGCCTGCTCGGCGACGCGCCGCTGCGCGCCCGGCTCGGCGCCGCCGGACGCGCCCGCGTCCTGGACCGCTTCACCTGGGCGCGGGCCGCGCAGGGCACCGCCGAGCTGTACCGGGAAGCCATCGACGCCGCCCGCGGCATCTCCGTACGAACGCCAACGACGACCCCCCAGGAAAGCAGGGCCACGTGCTGACCGTCGACTTCACCCGTTTCCCGCTCGCCGCGGGCGACCGCGTCCTCGATCTCGGGTGCGGGGCCGGACGGCACGCCTTCGAGTGCTACCGGCGCGGGGCCCAGGTCGTCGCGCTCGACCAGAACGGCGAGGAGATCCGCGAGGTCGCCAAGTGGTTCGCCGCGATGAAGGAGGCGGGCGAGGCCCCGGCGGGCGCCACCGCCACCGCCATGGAGGGCGACGCGCTCAACCTGCCGTTCCCCGACGCCTCGTTCGACGTCGTCATCATCAGCGAGGTCATGGAGCACATCCCCGACGACAAGGGCGTCCTCGCCGAGATGGTCCGCGTCCTCAAGCCCGGCGGCCGCATCGCCGTCACCGTGCCGCGCTACGGCCCCGAGAAGGTCTGCTGGGCGCTGTCCGACGAGTACCACGAGGTCGAGGGCGGCCACATCCGCATCTACAAGGCCGACGAACTCCTCGCCAAGATGCGCGAGGCCGGCCTCAAGCCGTACGGCACGCACCACGCGCACGCCCTGCACTCCCCGTACTGGTGGCTCAAGTGCGCGTTCGGCGTCGACAACGACAAGGCGCTGCCCGTGAAGGCGTACCACAAGCTGCTGGTGTGGGACATCATGAAGAAGCCCGCCCTGACCCGCGTCGCCGAGCAACTGCTCAACCCGGTCGTCGGCAAGAGCTTCGTCGCCTACGCCACCAAGCCGCACCTGCCGGCCGGCACCGCCGGCGAGGACACCGCGTGAGCACCCCCGAGCGGACCGAACTCCTCACCCTGGACGGCGTCCTGACGGCCGATCAGGCGGCTCGTACGGTACGCGGACTGCTCGACGTCCAGCGTCCCGACGGCGCCCTGCCCTGGTTCCGCGGCCACCACCTCGACCCGTGGGACCACACCGAGGCCGCCATGGCCCTCGACGTCGCCGGGGAGCACGCCGCCGCCGAGCGCGCCTACGACTGGCTCGCCCGCCACCAGAACGACGACGGCTCCTGGTACGCCGCCTACCAGGACGGCGACCCCCACCAGGTCACCGACCACGGCCGCGAGACCAACTTCGTCGCCTACATAGCCGTCGGCGCCTGGCACCACTACCTGTCCACCGGCGACGACGCCTTCCTGGACCGCATCTGGCCCACCGTGCGCGCCGCCGTCGAGTTCGTGCTGCGGCTCCAGCAGCCCGGCGGGCAGATCGGCTGGAAGCGCGAGGCGGACGGCACGCCCGTCGACGACGCGCTCCTGACAGGCAGTTCGTCCATCCACCACGCGCTGCGCTGCGCCCTCGCCATCGCCGAGCAGCGCGAAGAGGCCCAGCCCGACTGGGAGTTGGCGCTCGGCGCGCTGCGGCACGCCATCCGCCGCCACCCCGAGCGGTTCCTCGACAAGAACCGCTACTCCATGGACTGGTACTACCCCGTGCTCGGCGGCGCCCTGCGCGGCGCCGAGGCCAAGGCCCGTATCGAGGAGCGCTGGGACACCTTCGTCGTGCCCGGCCTCGGCGTGCGCTGTGTCGTGCCCAACCCGTGGGTCACCGGCGGCGAGAGCGCCGAACTCGCGCTCGCGCTGTGGGCGAGCGGCGAGTCCGACCGGGCGCTCACCGTCCTCCAGGACATCCAGCACCTGCGCGACGAGGACAGCGGCCTGTACTGGACGGGCTACGTCTTCGAGGACCGCGCGGTGTGGCCCGCGGAGCTGACCACGTGGACGGCGGGGTCCGTGCTGCTCGCCGTGGCCGCGCTCGGCGGCGACGAGGCCACCTGCTCGGTGTTCGGCGGCGAGCTGCTGCCGTACGGGGTGGAGCCCGACTGCTGCGGCTGACCTCGCGGGAGGGTCAGTAGCGGCGCAGCCGGTTGGCCACGGCGTGGCCGACGAACAGGTAGACGATCGCGGCCAGGCCGTAGCCGGCGACCACCCGCGCCCACGCCTCGTCGAAGGTGAACAGGTCGTGCGACCAGCCGGCCAGCCAGCTCGCCGCGTCGTGGACGAACTGCACCAGGTCGTTGCCCCGGTTCGCGTCCAACAGGTACATGAGGATCCAGAGGCCGAGGATGAAGGCCAGGACGTCAGCGACGATCACGACGACACGGGCGGCTTCGTTGGTGCCTCTGTAGTGCCGGTTCGGAGACATGCTCTCCGTGTTGCCCGCGCCGATGCCCGCAAACCCGTACGGCGGCGCCCCGGTGGCGGCCCCGGCGGGCGCGGGTGAGGCTGCGGCACAGGACAGCCCACCCCCGGAGGTAACCCAGGTGCTCAGCTCCGCCCTGCCCCTGCGCCGCATGTTCGTCGCCGTGCTGCTGTGCGGCACCTTGGTCGCCGGGGCCACCGCCTGCAAGGACGACAAGAACTCCGCCTCCTCCTCGTCGGCCAGTGCGACGAGCACGGCCGAGCGGCAGAAGCTCGCCAAGACCCGGTTCGTGGCCAACGCGGGCCTCGCCGCGGGCGCCACCTACCAGTGGATCGTCAAGCCGTGGCGCGCGGGCACGTTCAAGTCCGGCGCCGACGGCCGCAAGTTCGGGCTCGTCAAGGCGGGCCTCGCGGGCGCGTTCACGTACAACCGGCTCAAGGCGGCGGTGAAGAACGCGCAGGGCGACCCGACGCTCTCCAAGGCGGTCGCCCCGCTCGCCGCCGGCATCGAGTCGCTCAAGGGCCTGCCCGGCAAGCTGCGCAAGGGCGACGGCGTGGACTCGGTCGCCGGGAACTTCGACGACATCATCAAGAACGTCAAGAACGCGGGCAAGGACGCGGGCGCCGAGGTCACCGACAAAGTCCCCTCCACCTCCCAACTCACCAAGGGCTCCTAGGCGTTCAGCTCCGCCAGCGTACGCAGGGTCAGCGGGTCCGGGGACAGGAGCAGCAGGTCCGTCACCGGGCCCGCCCGCCAGCGCTCCAGGCGCTCCGCGATCCGGGCGCGCGGGCCGACGAGGGAGATCTCGTCGGCGAACGCGTCCGGCACCGCGCCCACCGCCTCCTCCCGGCGCCCGGCGGCGAACAGCTCCTGGACGCGGCGGGCCTCGGCCGCGTACCCCATGCGGGCCATCAGGTCGGCGTGGAAGTTACGGGTGGCGTGGCCCATGCCGCCGATGTAGAAGCCGAGCATCGCCTTGACCGGGAGCAGGCCCTCGGCGACGTCGGCGCAGACCTTCGCGCGGGCCATCGGCGCGACCATGAAGCCCTCGGGCGCCCCGGTCAGGGACGGCGTGTAGACGTCCGCGCGCTCCGGCGACCAGTACAGCGGCAGCCAGCCGTCCGCGATGCGCGCGGTCTGCGCGATGTTCTTCGGGCCCTCGGCGCCCAGCAGGACGGGCAGGTCGGCGCGGAGCGGGTGCGTGATGGGCTTGAGCGGCTTGCCGAGCCCGGTGCCGTCGGCGCCCCGGTACGGGTGCGCGTGGAAGGCGCCGTCCACCTCGACGGGCCCCGCGCGCCGCAGCACCTGCCGCACCACGTCCACGTACTCGCGGGTCGCGGTCAGCGGTGAGCGGGGGAAGGGGCGCCCGTACCAGCCCTCCACGACCTGCGGCCCCGACAGGCCGAGCCCGAGCAGGACGCGCCCGCCCGAGAGGTGGTCCAGGGTCAGCGCGTGCATCGCGGTCGTCGTGGGGGAGCGGGCCGCCATCTGCGCGACGGCCGTGCCGAGCCGGATGCGGGAGGTGTGCGCGGCGAACCAGGTCAGCGGGGTGAACGCGTCGCTGCCCCAGGACTCCGCCGTCCACACCGAGTCGTACCCCAACGCCTCGGCCTCGCGTACGAGTTCCAGGTGCCCGGGGTCGGGGCCGCGCCCCCAGTAGCCGAGTGCGAGTCCGAGCCGCATGCCACGCCTCCGATACCTGACGGGCCATCAGTTATCGGCGGACTGTACGCGAAAGGCCCCCCACCCGGAAGACGGGCGGAGGGCCTTCGACGCGGGCCGCGCGGGTCAGCCGCGCTGGATGCCCGAGGTGTCCTGGAGGACGCCGCGGCGCCCGTCCTGCGTCTGGGCGATCAGGCCGGGGCCGCGCTGCTCGACGGCCAAGTACCAGGTACCCGGCGCCAGTTCCGCGATCGGCGCCGGCGAACCGTCCTCCGCGTACAGCGGACGCGGCACCGGCACCGCGAACCAGAACGGCGAGAAGTCGGCGGCCGGCTGACCGCCCTGCGAGCCCTGCTGCGGCGCCGGAGCGGCGGCCTGCTGCGCGTGCGGCTGCTGCCCGTACGGCTGGCCCGCGCCCGGCTGACCGCCGTAGGGCTGGCCCTGCTGCTGCGCGCCCGGGTAGCCGTAGCCGCCCTGCGGCTGGCCGCCGTACGGCTGCGGCTGCTTGGGGCCGGGGGTGCCGAGGAGCGGCGCCTTGAGGGCCGGGACGAGCGGGGTGGCGACCGCCGCGGCGGCCATGACCAGGGTGGCGATCAGCATGAGGATCGAGCCGACGCCGTTGTCCGGGCCGCCCGAGCCGCCGCCCACGTTGTTCGAGCCGCCGGCCGGGTCGAAGATGTTGCCCAGGGCGCCCCAGGCCGCGAAGACGGTCGCGGCGACGCCGAACTGCCCGAGGTCGAGCCCGGCCACCTTGAGCGGCTGCGGCAGACCGCGCGCCACGACGATGAGGACGGCGCCGATGATCCCCGAGAGCACCACGCTCATCAGCAGCGGGCCGCTGCCCCAGGCGTTGGGCATCTCGTAGCTGGTGCCCTTGTCGTCGAAGAGGTCGAGGAACGAGGCGATGAACAGCAACACCGCTGCACCGATCACCACGCCGTCGCCTCTAGTGAGGGAGCGGATATTCACTTCAGGTCCTTCGTCAGTCGTCTCGTCATCAAGGGAGGCGGCGCCAAGCACGGGGGTGGCCCCTCATCGTAGGAAGGACCCTATCGCCCGCCCGACAGGGGTGTCTGCCGAGATCCGCAGGGTGCCCCTACCCGCGCAGGAAACTCACGATTCCCGCCGAGATGCCCTGTGCCGCCTTCTGCCGCCACGTGCCCGAGGTCAGCCGGGCCGCGTCCTGCGAGTCCCTCATGTTGCCGCATTCGATGAACACCTTGGGCACCTTCGACAGGTTCAGCCCGCCGAGGTCGGAGCGGACGTCGAGGCCCGTGCCCCGGCCCACGTAATTCGACGCGGGCTCGCCCGTGACCTGCACGAACTTCCCCGCGAGCCGCTCGCCGAGCGCCCGCGAGGGGCCGACGATCGCCCGGGTGTCCGCGATGCCCGCGTGCACGGATGCGGGAAGGATCACATGGAAGCCGCGGTTTCCCTGCGCCGAGCCGTCCGCGTGCACGGAGACCACCGCGTCCGCCTTGTACCGGTTGCCGATGCGGGCCCGCTCGTCCACGCACGGCCCCCACGCCCGGTCCCCGTCCTGCGTCAACCACACGGTCGCACCCTGCTGTTGGAGCACCGTACGGATGCGGCGGGCGACGTCCAGCGTGAACTGCGCCTCCGTGTATCCCGCGTTGGTCGAGGTGCCCGTCGTGTCGCACGCCTTCGAGCCGTTGCCCACGTTCACGGTGCGATTGATATCGGCCGGGTGCCGAAAGTTCCCCGGATTGTGACCCGGGTCGATGACGACGACCTTGCCCTTGAGCGGCCCCGACAGCGGCCCGCCCGCCGGACGCGAGGGCGCCCCGGTCGCGGAGCGCGCGGCCGAGGGGGACGCCGGCGCCGACGCGGGCGCCGAGGACTTCGCCGAGGGCGCGGGGCTCGACCGGCCCCCGGCGCCCGAGGGCACCGAACCGGCGGGCGATGCGGTGGAGGACTGGCCGGGCGCGGGCAGCACGCGGGGCGGCTCGCTCTCGCCGGGCCCGCTCACCACCTGCCACAGCAGCCAGCCCGCCAGCGCGGTCGGCACGAGGGCCGCGACGGTGAGCAGCACCGGCCTGCCACCGAACCGGCGCCGCCGCTCGGGCGGGCCGCCTCGGTAGTACTCGTCGAATTCGTCCGGGTCCGGTCCTACGTACGACACGCATCGACCTTAACCGCGGTGTCAGATCCCCGGGCCGGTTCGGCGCAGGACGCGCAGCGAGTCGCACTGTGAGACCTCGGTGAACGCGCCGGACGCGAGTGCCCGCAGATACACGCGGTACGGCGCCTGGCCCGTCCACTCGTCGTGCTTGACGGGGAACACGTCGTGGATGACGAGCAGCCCGCCGTCCGCGACATGCGGCGCCCAGCCCTCGTAATCCGCGTTCGCGTGCTCGTCGGTGTGCCCGCCGTCGATGAAGACGAGCCCGAGCGGCCCGCCCCACACCTTCGCCACCTGGGGCGACTTCCCCACGAGCGCCACCACGTGGTCTTCCAGGCCGACCGCGTGCAGCGTCCGCCGGAAGGCCGGCAGGGTGTCCATCAGGCCGACGACCGGGTCGACGGTCTCCGGGTCGTGGAACTCCCAGCCCGGCTGCTGCTCCTCGCTGCCCCGGTGATGGTCCACGGTCAGGGCGCTCACCCCGGCGCCGCGCGCCGCGTCCGCGAGCAGGATCGTCGAGCGCCCGCAGTACGTGCCGACCTCAAGGAGCGGCAGACCGAGCGCCGCCGCCTCGACGGCGGCGGCGTACAGGGCGAGGCCCTCGCCGCGCGGCATGAAGCCCTTCGCGCTCTCGAAGGCGGCGAGCGTGGCGGCGTCCGGCGTCCGGCTTGTGGTGGTCATGCCCACATGCTGCCGTACGCCGGAGCGCCCCCGCTCAGCAGCCCTGCCACAGCCGGGTCATCACCCGCACCCCGAACTTCAGCCCCTCCAGCGGCACCCGCTCGTCCACGCCGTGGAACAGGCGCCCGTAGTCCAGGTCGGCGGGGAGCTTGAGCCCCTTGAACCCGAAGCAGCGGATGCCGAGCTTCGTGAACGCCTTCGCGTCGGTGCCGCCCGGGTTGCAGTACGGCACCGGGTGCCCGTCCGGGTCCTCCGCCCGCACCGCCGCGCACATGGCGTCGACCAGCGGGCCGTCGAAGGAGGTCTCCATGGCGATGTCGTGGTTGACCCAGCGCCGCGACACCGACGGCAGCAGCAGCGCGTCGATCGTGTCGATCAGCTCCTGCTCGTGCCCCGGCAGGAACCGGCCGTCGACGCGCGCGGTCGCCTTCCCCGGGATGACGTTGGTCTGGTACCCGGCGGAGAACATCGTGGGGTTCGCCGAGTTGCGGAGCACGACCTGCATGAAGTCCGACACGTGCCCGAGCTTCGCCAGCTCCGCGTCCAGGTCCTCCGCCTCGAAGTCCAGCTCCACGCCCTGGAGTTCGGCGGCCCGCTCAAGCAGCGCCCGTACGGGTTCGATCAGCCGGACCGGGAACGTGTGGCGGCCGATGCGGGTCAGCGACTCGGCGAGGTCGGTGACCGCGTTCTCGTCGTTGGGCGAGGAGCCGTGGCCCGCGCGCCCGTTCGCCGTCAGCTCCATCCACGCCATGCCGCGCTGCGCGTTCTCGATGGGGTAGAGACGCCGGTCGCCGTCGAGCGCGTACGAGAAACCGCCGCCCTCCCCGATGGCCTCGGTGACGCCGTCGAACAGGTCGGGCCGGTGCTCCACGAGCCAGTGCGCGCCGAACTTGCCGCCCGCCTCCTCGTCCGCGAGGAACGCGAGCACGAGATCGCGGGCCGGCCGCGTCCCCGTACGGGCGAAGTGGCGGGCGGTGGCGAGCATGACCGCCACCGTGTCCTTCATGTCGATGGCGCCCCGGCCCCACAGATAGCCGTCGCGGATCTCACCGGAGAACGGCGGGACCTGCCACTCGGCCGCGTCGGCGGGCACGACGTCCAGATGGCCGTGGACGAGGAGCGCGCCGCGCGTGCGGTCGGCACCCTCGATCCGGGCGAAGACGTTGGCCCGGCCGGGCGCGCTCTCCACCAGCTCGGAGCCGATGCCGGCCTCGGCGAGCCGGGCCACGACCCAGTCGGCGCAGGCCCGCTCGTCACTGGTCGGGTTGGAGGTGTCGAAGCGGATCAGATCGGCGCACAGCTCGACGGCCTCGCGCTGCGCTTCTTCCGTGGCCAGGGTGGTCATGCCGCTCCTACGGGGGTGTGCTCGGCGGCGACGGGGAGCGCGTCGTCCCCGTCGTCGGCCAGGGTGGTGGTGCCGTACGTCCTGATCCAGCCGAGCAGTCCGAGCACGGTGTACAGGACGAACGCGGTGGCCAGGGAGTTCAGGGCCGGGATGCCGCCGTCGTAGAACTTGCCGACGCAGAACGCGGCGGCCCAGATCACGAGGGAGAGCGGCACCCAGGTCGGGGAGGTCGCGGGCAGCGTGCCGGCCGCGCGGGTCGCGTCGAGCGGGGCCCGCATCCGGCGCACCACCCAGTACTCGGCGACGATGATGCCGCCGATGGGCGGGATGGCGACGCCGAGCACCGACAGGAACTCGGTGAAGTGCGTCATGATGCCGACCGCCGACAGGGCGGTGCCCGCGACGCCGAGCGCGATGGTGACCGCGCCCCGGTGCAGGCGCTTGCCGAAGACGACCTGGAAGAAGTTGACGACGCCGAGCGAGGACCCGTACAGGTTCCAGTCGTTGATCTTCGCGGTGGACATCAGGACGACGAGGACGCCGAAGACGCCGGAGGTCGAGAGCACGATGTGCGAGACCTCGCTGCTCTTGACCATGTGGCCGAGGAGCACGCCGGTCAGGCCCACGATGTACTCGGAGAGGATCATCGAGGACGCCGTCTGCAGGAAGACGTGGCTGCCCTTCTTGTTGTAGCGGGTCATCTCGGGGGCGACGATCGCGCCCGTCATGTAGCCGCCCGCGATGGCGGTGGCGGCGACGGACAGCGGGATGGCCTGGCCGGGCGGCGGCGAGCTGATCAGGTCGCTCAGCGAGTGCTTGCCCAGCGCGTCGATCACCGACCAGGCGACCATGGCGAAGAACAGCGGGGTGACGATCTTGGCGAAGACGGCCATGTACCGGAACCCGAAGATCACCAGGACCGTGATGGCGAGCCCGGCCGCGATGCACCACAGCCAGGACGGCCCGCCGACCAGCGACGACACACTGTTGCCGAAGATCGTGTTCTGCACGCCGAACCAGCCGACGAGGCTGACCGCGATCACGAAGCTGACCAGCGCCGAACCATTGCGCCCGAAGCCGACCCAGCGCGTCAGCAGCGGCGTCGCCAGGCCCTCGCGCATGCCCGCCATGCCGATGAGGAAGATGACGACCTCAAGGATGACCGCGCCGAGCGTGAACGCCAGGAACGCGTTCCCGAAGGTCATGCCCACGCCGATGGTCGCGCCGAGCGTGAACTGCGAGATCGAGCCGGACTGGGCGAGCCACTGGAGCAGCATCGTCCAGAAGCCGAGCCGCTTGTCGGCGGGGACTCTGGACAGCGCGTAGTCGTCGCTGCCCACGTGCTTCTTGGTGGTGGCCATGGGTCACGACTCCGAGGGTGCGTTGCCGAGGGTCTGCAAATGGGCGAGCGAGCCGTACCGGCGCACGAGGGCGTCGAACTCGTCCGCGTCGTGGAAGTCGAGGCGCCCGCCGCCGTACGCCTTCGCGGTCTCGACGGCGAACCGGGCGGCGGCGGCGATGTCGGCCTCGTGGCTCGCGCCGGTCTGGCAGCCGGGCACCGCCGCGGCCGAGGTCACCGCGAGCCCCACGACCGGCGCGGCCGTCGCCGTGGCGGGCTGGAGGATCGAATTGATGTGGTGTGCCCCATTACCGTACGGGGTGATGTCCTGCGTGGTCACCGGGTACGTGACCAACGGCTCACCCGTGACGACCGCGAGCAGTTCGCCCAGCTCCTCGCTGACCCGCAGCACCCACCCCTCCTTGACGGTCGGGGACAGGGCGAGGCCCTTGTGGTTGATGATGCGGTTGCCCTTGGTGGTGTCGATGGAGAGCACGGCCTCCATCTCGGAGGTCACCTCGTGCCGGTTCATCGTCGCTATGTCGACCGGCGAGTCCATGAACGGCACCGGATCGTGCGGCGCGGTCGGCGCGTCCGGGCAGATATGTGTGGCGATCACCACGTCCCCGTCGAGCACGTCGCCCTTGCGGCGCATGTCGAGGAGCTTCGCGGCGGCGGCCAGCGCGGCGGCGGCGCCGTCCGCGTCCGAGACGAGCCCGGTCATCTCCGGGCGCGCGCCGACCCCGCCGAGCCGGCCGACGATCCCGAGCGTACGGGCACCGCCGCCGCGGGAGCGGCCCTTCGCGCCGGGGACGCGGACCAGGACGAAGTCGGTCGAGCCGCGCTCGCCCTCGACCGTGGTGACCTCCGCGCCCGAGCCGCCGGGACCCGCGAGGGAGTCGAGGTAGGCCACGGCGCGCTTGCCGTCGGCGTCGGGATCGTCGAGCAGGTCGACGACATCCAGGACGTACTTCAACATGCGGGTTTCCCTCTTCCCTGCTGGGCCGCGCCGGGCGACGGCGCCGGAGCCGATACCGGTGCTGACAGCAGGGTCGGGATCCGCTAGCGTTGTCGGCAACTGTTTCCCGCTATTTGCAATTCAGGTCTGGATGGTGAGATGGCGTGGCGGAGATCCCGCTCGACCGGAAGACCCCGGCCGGCGCGCTCCAGACCGTCGACCGGGCCCTGCTCGTGCTGCTGGCCTTCGAGCGGACCCGGCCCGACTGGGGCGTGACCGAGGTCGCCGCCGAGTTCGGCTGGGACACCTCCGTCGCGCAGCGCCTGCTCTCGACGCTGGCCGGGCGCGGCTTCCTGGTCTCCGACCCGGCGACCCGGCGCTACCGCATCGGGCCCGCCGTGCTCCGCCTCGGCCGCCTCTGGGAGCGCTCCGGCTCCCTGGAACTGCTCGCCGGACCCGTCCTCGACGAACTGCGGGCGGCGACCGGCGACACCGTCCTGTTCTGCCTGCCCGACAGCTTCCACATGCGGTGCGTGGCCGCCGTCGAGGGCGAGGAGGGGCCACTGCGCTACTACCCGCTGGTCGGCGAGCTGTACCCGGCGCACGCGGGCGCCACCAGCAAGTCGTACTACGCCTACCTCCCCGACGAGCAGCGCCACCGCCTCTTCCGGGGCCGGCCCATGGCGCGCTTCACCGAGCGCACCGTCACCGACCCCGACGAGCTGGAACGGGAATTCCTCGCCGTGCGCGCCCAGGGGTACGCGTGGACGGTCGGCGAGTACGACGCCGGGATCGGCACGGTCGCCGTCCCCGTCTTCCTCGGACGCGAGCCGTACGGGAGTCTCAGCCTCGGCGCCGCGAAGGAACGCTTCCCGAACGGCCCCGGCGACCGCCTCGACGTGCTGCGCCGCGCCGCCCGCCTCCTGGAGCAGCGCCTCACCCACCCGCCGCAGCGCACCCGGCGTGCCCGCGCCGCCGACTGACCCTTTTACCTGTACCGCCCGTCGTCAGGAGTGACCCGTCCCATGAACCTGCTGCTGCTCTCCAACTCCACCCAGTACGGCCGGGGTTACCTGGAGCACGCCCTCGACACCGTCACCGGCTTCCTGCCCGCGCGGGCCCGCCTCGCGTTCGTCCCGTACGCCCTCGCCGACCACGACGCCTACACCGCGCGGGTGCGGGGGGCGCTGGACGGCACCGGGATCGAGGTACGGGGCGTGCACGAGGGCGCCGACCCGGTGGCCGAACTCGGGGCCGCCGACGCGGTGTTCATCGGCGGGGGCAACTCCTTCCGGCTGCTCAGCGCGCTGTACCGGACCGGGTTGCGGGGCGCGGTGACGGAGGCGGTGCGGGCGGGGCTGCCGTACATGGGGGCCAGCGCCGGGACGAACATGGCGGCGCCGACGCTGCGGACCACCAATGACATGCCGATCGTCGAGCCGCCGTCGTTCGAGGCGCTGGGGCTCGTGCCGTTCCAGATCAACCCGCATTATCTGGACGCCGATCCCGGCTCCACGCACAAGGGGGAGACGCGGGAGGAGCGGCTCACGGAGTTCCTCGAGGAGAACGACGTGCCTGTGCTGGGGCTCCGCGAGGGGGCGTGGTTGCGGGTCGCCGGGGCGGGGGCCGTCGTGGACGGGGTGGGGGCGGCGCCGGGGCGGTTGTTCCTGCGGGGGCGTGAGCCGCGTGAACTCGCCGCCGGCGCGGATGTCTCCGACCTCTTGTCGGCTTCCCCGCGCTTTGACATCCGTCCCTGAGCGTTCCGCTCCGCGTGCGGCCCGCTTATGGCTGAGGTTCGCGCAGTTCCCCGCGCCCCTATCGGGGCACGACCGTGCGTGGTCACCTGCGGCTGCGTCGTGGCTGGTCGCGCAGTTCCCCGCGCCCCTGGGGGGTTCTCCGGGTGAGGGCCGCTGGCCTGAACGTCGCGCAGTTCCCCGCGCCCCTGTCGGGGCGCGACCTGCGGGTGCGTGGGGGCCGGCTCTCAGGTGGTGAGGCGTAGCGCGCGGGCCACGTCGGCGGTGGAGGCCGAGGTCTGGGTCGAGGTGTAGCCGTCGCTCATGGAGGCGTTGAGGTCTTTGAGCCCATTGCCGCTGAGAGTGATCACGACCGTCTGGCCCGGGGCAAGGTCTCCTCTGCGGTGCCGATCGAGAACGCCGGCTATACCGGCGGCCGAGGCGGGCTCGGCGAAGACCCCGTCGTGACGGGCGACCGCGCGGTAGGCGTCAAAGATCTGTTCGTCGGTCACCGCGCAGATCAAACCATGGGACTCGTCGCGGGCGCTGATGGCGCCGTTCCACGTCGCCGGGTGCCCGACGCGTATCGCGCTCGCCAGGGTTTCGGGCGCAGCGACAGGTGTGCCGTGGACGAGTGGTGCCGCACCCGCGGCCTGGAATCCCCAGATCTGGGGCAGATTTCGGATGAGGCCGGCGTCGGCATAGGTCTGATAACCGCCCCAGGTGGCGGTGATGTTGCCGCCGTTGCCCACCGGCAGACAGTGAATGTCCGGCGCAGCTCCCAGTGCGTCGATGACTTCGTAGGAGACTGTCCTCTGCCCCGCCAGCCGCCATTGGTTGTTCACTGAGTTGACCAACTCGACGGGATGATGACTCGCAAGATCGCGGGCGATCCGGAGGCAGTCGTCGAAGGTTCCGGCGACCTCGACGATCTCCGCCCCGTACCGCACGGCCTGGGCGAGCTTGCCCAGCGCGATCGCCCCCTTGGGAACCAGCACGGCGCACGCGATGCCCGCGCGGGCCGCGTAGGCGGCTGCCGAAGCGCTCGTGTTGCCCGTCGAGGCGCAAATGGCAGCCTCGGCACCCTTCCCCGCCGCATTGCTCATGGCCACGGTCATCCCCCGATCCTTGAACGACCCGGTGGGGTTGGCGCCCTCGACTTTCAGCCAGACGTCACACTCTGTCAGCGAGGACAGGTGATCCGAGCGGAGCAAGGGGGTGTTGCCCTCGTGCAGCGACACCACGGGGGTGTCGTCGGCGACCGGCAGCCAACGCCGATAGTCACTGTTCATCAGGCCATGCCAGATACTCATGGCGGGACTGTAACATTCGTTTCATCGAATGGCGTACGGCCGAGTTGATGTAACATTCGGCAGTGTGGAATCCGACATCCTGGTGACCCGTCTCGGCGAGGTCTATCCCGAGCTGCCCCCTGGTGAGCGGGCGGTCGTCCGTGTACTGCTCGACGACTATCCGTTCGCGGCACTCGGCTCGCTCCGGGCGCTCGCGGATCGCGCCGGGGTCAGCCCGCCGACCGCCTCGCGTCTGGTCAGCCGCCTGGGCTTCAGCAGCTTCGCCGCATTCCAGAGCGCCGTGCGGGCCGGCGCCCAGAAACAGGACCACTCACGGCTCCGTGAGTTCATCACTCAGCAACCCGACACCTGCCAAGCGGCAGAGGACCTGCGGACCGGCATGGAAGAAACCCTGGCCGCCGTGACCGAGCCCCTGCTCGCGACGACCGCCGACCGCCTGGCCGAGGCAGGCGGGGTGTGGGCTCTCGGTGGCCCCTTGAGTGAACTTGCCGCGGAGTACCTGATCCGCCAGCTCGCGGGCCTTCGGCCGGGCGCACACCGCGTCCCCGAATCCCCATCCGCACGGGCCCGCGCCCTGCTCGACATGGGGCCGTCCGATGTGGTCGTCGCCTACGACTTTCGTCGCTACTCCGCCGACACCGCACGCTACGTCCACGCAGCCCGATCCCGTGGCGCCCGCCTGATCCTGATCACAGACGCCTGGGCATCACCCCTCGCGGACCAAGCCGAAGTACTGATCCGCCTCCCGCGCGAGGCAGCGGGACCCATCGCACCCCTCACCCACGAAATCGCCCTCACTGAACTCATCCTCGTCGCCACCGCCACCCGCCTCGCCCCTGCCACCCGCCTCGCCGACCTGGATGCACTGACCCACGAACTCGCACCCCCTGCCCCCTGAGTCCAAGGCGGCCCGCCAGGGTGAACGCCGCCGCATTCCGCCGGACAGGACCCAGAAGAGTTCTCCGGGCGAGGTCCGCCGGCCCGAACGTCGCGCAGTTCCCCGCGCCCCTGTCGGGGCGCGACCGTGCGGGGTCACCTGCGGGCCGGTGGGGCTTCTCGCGCAGTTCCCCGCGCCCCTGGAGGGGCGACTACGTCGCCACCTCCCCCTGGGGAGCTGGGGCGAAGCCCCGCTTCCCCAGGGGTGCGGGGAACTGCGCGAAAGGCGGTCACCGTAAGAGGGCTACCGCACACGTTCCGGCAGTGGGGCCAGTGGGAGGTCTACCTGGACGGGGGCCAGATCCCCATGGTGCGTCGCCGCGGAGGCACGCGGCGCATGACCCGGCGCCGTCGCGGCAAGGACGTAAGACCCCCCGGACGGGACGTCCAGCGCGTACCGCCCGTCACCCCCACTGAGCGCCGCCCCGGCCTGCCGCCCCCGCCGATCGATGAGAGTCACCTTGGCATGCGCGACAGGCAACCCCGCCGCATCCAACACCTGCCCCCAGAAATGCGCCCCCGCGCTCCCGGCGTTCCCCGCGCTGACGGCGTCGTCCTCGCTGCTGGCCCGCAACTGGACGACCGCCACCCGCCGCTTCGGCAGCAGCAATGCAAGGAGAACCCCGACCGCGACGGCCCCCGTGGCGATGAGGAACGAGACGCGGAAGCCGTGCAGGGACGGAACGGCCACCCCGTGCATGTCGTTCGCCGTGTTGGCGAGCACCATCCCGATCACCGCCGACGACACGGACGTACCGATGGACCGCATCAGCGTGTTCAGCCCGTTCGCCGCCCCCGTCTCGGAGGGATCGACCGCACCGATGATCAGCGCCGGCAGGGACGAGTACGCGAGGCCGATGCCCGCGCCGACGACGACCGCGATGATGATCGTCTGCCAGGGGGCGCTCATCAGGCCGAGCCCCGTGCCGTAGCCGACCGCGATGACCAGCATGCCGAGGATCAGCGTGACCTTCGGGCCGAAGCGCGCCGACAGCCGGGCGTACAGCGGCGCCGTGAACATCATGGTCAGGCCGAGCGGCGCCACGCACAGCCCGGCGACGACCATCGACTGCCCGAGCCCGTACCCCGTCGCCTTCGGGAGCTGGAGCAGCTGCGGCAGGACGAGGGAGATGGCGTAGAAGGCGACGCCGACCATGATCGAGGCGAGGTTCGTCAGGAGCACCTCGCGGCGCGCGGTCGTACGGAGATCGACCAGCGGCGCCTTCATCCGCAGCTCCATGACGCCCCAGCCGAGCAGGACGACGAGCGCGGCGGCGAACAGGCCGAGCGTCGTGCCGCTGGACCAGCCCCAGTCGCTGCCCTTGGTGATCGGCAGCAGGAAGAGGACCAGGCCGAGGGAGAGGCCGAGCGCGCCCGCCACGTCGAACGTGCCCCGCGCGCGCAGCGGGCTCTCCGGCACGACGAGCAGCGTGAGCACGATGGAGACGACGCCGAGGGCGGCGGCGCCGAAGAACAGGGCGTGCCAGTCCGCGTGCTGCGCGACGAGCGCGGCGAGCGGCAGCGCGAGCCCGCCGCCGACGCCGATGGACGAGGACATGAGCGCCATCGCCGAGCCGAGCTTCTCCGGCGGCAGCATGTCGCGCATCAGGCCGATGCCGAGCGGAATGGCGCCCATGGCGAAGCCCTGGAGGGCGCGGCCGCCGATCATCACGAGCAGTTGATCGGTGAAACCGCAGATCAGCGAGCCGACGACCATGATGGCGAGGCTGGCGAGCAGCATCCGGCGCTTGCCGGCGAGGTCGCCGAGGCGGCCCATGATCGGGGTGGCGACGGCCCCGGCGAGCAGGGTCGCGGTCATCACCCAGGTCGCGTTGGAGGGGGCGGTCGACAGCAGCTCGGGCAGATCCTTGATCACCGGCACGAGCAGCGTCTGCATGACGGCCACGACGATGCCGGCGAAGGCGAGGACGGGGACGACGCCGCCTGCGGGGCGGGGTGGGGTCGTCGGCTGGGTCATGACGGAGGGCCTCCGGAGGCAGGGCGGTTCGGGGGTCGCGTACGACGGGAGCGGGCGGTTGCGTGTACGTCGAACCGGTTTCCCCGGGCGACTATTCCGACGATCGTCGTACGAGCGGGAACCTTTACCCCCTCATTACGTCACCGCCCGATGAACGGTCGTTTCTGACTGGGCGTCAGATATGGTCGCCGGTTCCCTTCCGGTCTACTGGAACGTGTTCTACCGTGCGCCGCATGGGCATCGCCATCACGCAGGAACAGCGGGAACTCGCGGACGCCGTGCGCGGCTGGATCGCGCGCGCCATGCCGCCCGACAAGGTGCGGGACCTCCTCGACACCCCCGACCCCGGCCCCCGGCCCCCGTACTGGGACGGCCTCGCCGCGCAGGGCCTGCTCGGCGTCCACCTGCCCGAGCGGTACGGCGGCGGGGGCGGGACCCTGCTCGACCTCGCCGTGGTCGCCGAGGCCGCCGGGCGGGCGGCGCTGCCCGGACCGTTCCTCGCCTCCGTCCTCGCCGCCGCCGTCGTCCGCGAGGCGCTGCGCGCGAACGAGGACGAGGGCGAACTCGGCTTCCTGCTGCGGGCGTTGGCTTCCGGCGAGCGGATCGGCGCCGTCGCCTTCGGCCCCGGTACGCTCACCGCCGTCACCGGCGCCGACGGGCTCGTCCTCGACGGCACCGCCCCGCCCGTGCTCGGCGGCCCCGGCGCCGACGTGCTCCTCCTCGCAGCCGAGAGCGCCGGCGCGCTCATGTGGGCCGCCGTCGACGCGGACACCCCCGGCCTCACCGTCCGCGCCCACGACAGCGCCGACCCGACGCGCCCCACCGCCGAGGTGACCGCGTCCGCCGCCGTCGTCCCCGCCGCCCGCACCCTGCCCGTGGACGGCGACCTCGTCCGCGACCTCGCCCGCGTCCTGCTCGCCGCCGACGCCTGCGGCACCGCCGCCTGGGCACTCGACACCGCCGCCCAACACGCCAAGGTCCGCGAACAGTTCGGGCGGCCCATCGGGCAGTTCCAGGGCGTCAAACACCTCTGCGCCGACATGCTCGTACGGGTCGAAGCCGCCGCCGCGCTGGCCTGGGACGCGGCCCGCGCCCTCGACGAGGACGGCCGGGCGCGGGAGCGGGCACCCCGTAAGACCGGCGGGGCCGACGCCCGGGGGCTCGTCGCCGCGCTCGCCGCGGGCAGCGCCCTCGACACCGCGTACGACTGCGCCAAGGACTGCATCCAGATCCTCGGCGGCACCGGCTTCACCTGGGAACACGACGCCCACCTCTATCTGCGCCGCGCCGTCGTCGCCCGCCAGCTCCTCGGCGCGGGCGACGCCCACCGGCTGCGCGCCGTCCGGCTCGCCGAGTCCGGCGCCCGCCGCGAACTGCGGCTCGCCCTGCCGCCCGAAGCCGACGCCCACCGCGCGGGCGCCCGCGCCGCCCTCGCGCCCGCCCGCGGCCTCGACCCCGGCGCCGCCCGGCGCGCCCTCGCCCCCACCGGTTACGCCGCCCCGCACCTGCCGCCCCCGTACGGGCTCGGCGCCGGGCCCGTCCAACAGCTCGCCGTGCAGGAGGAACTGGCCCGCGCCGGCATCCGCCTCAGCGACCTCGGCATCGCCACCTGGGTCGTCCCCTCCCTCCTCACGTACGGCACCCCCGAGCAGCGCGACCGCTATCTGCCCGCGACCCTGCGCGGTGACCTCGCCTGGTGCCAGCTGTTCTCCGAACCCGGCGCCGGGTCCGACCTCGCCGCACTGCGCACCCGCGCCGAACGCACCGACGACGGGCGCTGGCGCGTCAACGGCCAGAAGGTGTGGACCAGCGCCGCCCAGTGGGCCGACCACGGCATCCTGCTCGCCCGCACCGACCCCGCCGCGCCCAAGCACCAGGGGCTGACCTACTTCGTCGTCGACATGAAGCACACCCCCGGCATCGACATCCGCCCGCTGCGCGAGATCACCGGGGACTCCCTCTTCAACGAGGTCTACTTCGACGACGTACTGCTGCCCGCCGACGCGGTCGTCGGTGCCGTGAACGACGGGTGGCGCGTCGCCCGCCATACGCTCGGCAACGAACGCGTGCACATGGCCGACCAGTTGACCTTCGACACCGGGCTCGAAGCGCTGCTCGCTCGCGCGGGGGAACTCGACGGGGCGTACCGGGCGCGGATCGGGGCGCTCGTGGCGGAGGCGCATGCGCTCGGCTGTATCGGGTTGCGTACGACGATGAGTCAGGTCGCCGGGGAGGAGCCCGGGGCGGGGGCCTCCGTCCGCAAGCTCGTGCAGACGCCGCATCAGCAGCGGGTGGCTGAGCTTGCCCTCGAACTCCTTGGTCCCGAAGGGGCGTTGCGGGAGGGCGTGGGGCGGGGGGCTCTGCACGGTTTCCTCATGTCCCGGTGCCTGACGATCGCCGGCGGCACGACCCAGGTCCAGCGCAATGTCGTCGCCGAGCGCCTGCTTGGGCTTCCGCGGGATTAAGGGGGCGGGCTGATGAGTGCGGGCCAGCTCATGGCGGGGGTTGCGCAGTTCCCCGCGCCCCTGGGTTGTCGGTTGTCTGCGGGTGGGTGGGGCTTCTCGCGCAGTTCCCCGCGCCCCTGAAGCATGCACTTCGTGCAGCTTCCCCTTGGGGAAGCGGGGCTCCGCCCCAGCTTCCCGGCGGGGGCGGGCGACGAAGTCGCCCCTCCCGCTTCCCCCAGGGGGGAGGTGGCGACGCAGTCGCCCCTCCAGGGGCGCGGGGAACTGCGCGCTCAGCCACGACGCGAGTCGAGGTCGAAGGATCTGCCCGATGGGGCTGTCGCCCAGGGGCGCGGGGAACTGCGCGGGCAGCCCACCGCCGGCCGGAGGATGACCACGTACCGTCACGCACGTGGAGCTGAAACACCTCACCGGATTCGTCGCCGTCGCAGAAGAACTGCACTTCGGCCGCGCAGCAGAACGCCTGCACATCGCCCAGTCCCCCCTCAGCCAGCAGATCAGACTGCTGGAACGCGACCTGGGCGTAAAACTGTTCGACCGAACGACCCGCACCGTCCGCCTGACCCCCGCCGGCCAGGCCCTCGTGGAGCCCGCCCGCCGCCTCCTCGCCGACGCCTCAGCCGTGCGCCGCACAGTCCGCGCCGCCCACCTCGGCGAGGTCGGCCGCGTCATCGTCGGTTTCGCGGGCGCCAGCAGTTACTCCGCCCTGCCGCTGCTGACCCGCGCGGTCACCTCCCGGCTGCCCGGCATCGAACTCGTCCTTGAGGGCCAGACCTACACCGGCGAGGGCCTGCGCCGGCTCACCGAGGGCACCCTCGACGTCGGCTTCGTCGCGCTCCCCGTCCGGCGCGGCACCACCGCCCGCGTCGTCCGCATGGAACACCTCGTGCTGGCCCTGCCCGACAGCCACCCTCTCGCCGCCCAGGACGAGGTACACGTACGGGAGTTGGCGGGGGAGCCCATCGTCACGTTCCCGCTCGCCCGCGAGTCGGCGGTGCGCGAGGCGATGGTGCAGGCGTGCCACGACGCCGGGTTCGCGCCCCGCATCGCGCAGGAGGCCCCGGACTCGTACAACATGCTGGCGCTCGTCGGGGCCGGTGTCGGGGTCGCCGTCGTCGTCGAGTCGGCGCGCAACATCCATCTGGAGCACGTCGTGTTCCGCCCGCTCACCGGCGACGGCGTGCCCGTGCTGCCCATCGCCCTCGCCTGGCGCACCGGCAACCGTTCCGCCGCCCTGCGCGCCGTACTCGACGTGGCCGAGGAAGTCCTGCCGACCCCGCCCGACGCTCCCGACCCCGGCGAATGACCGGCGATTGAGACGGCTGACGTCTCAATCACGGCCGGAATCGGTCTTGGACAGCACCTAATGGGCCGGGGCAGAGTGAAGCGCATGGTCATGGACAGCAGCAGCCCCGCCCCGCTGGCCGGAACGAGGGTCGTCGACCTCTCCAAGATCCTCGCCGGCCCGTACGTCACCATGTCCCTCGCGGACCTCGGCGCCGACGTCATCAAGGTCGAGCACCCCGAGGGCGGCGACCCGACCCGCGCCTGGGGCCCGCCCTTCGACGGCGACGACGCGACCTACTACCTGGCCGCCAACCGCAACAAGCGCTCCGTGACCCTCGACCTGAAGTCCCCGGCCGGCCAGGACGCCGTGCACCGGATGCTCGCCGACGCCGACGTCCTCGTGGAGAACTTCCGCCCCGGCTCCTCCCTCGCCCGCCTCTTCGACCCCCGCGAGCTGACCGCCCGCTACCCGCGCCTCGTCACCCTGCACATCTCCGCGTTCGGCGACACCGGCCCGCTGCGCGACGAACCCGGCTACGACATGGTCGCCCAGGCCAGCGCCGGCCTCATGTCCCTGACCGGCGAACCGGACGGCCCGCCCGTCAAGGCCGGGTACGCGATGGGCGACCTCGGCGCCGCCCTGTTCGGCCTGGTCGGCGTCGTCGCCGCCCTCGTGGAGCGCGCCCGCACTGGACGCGGCCAGTGCGTCACCACGTCCCTGTACGAGTCCCAGCTCGCCCTGCACGTCAACTGGGCCACCGGCCACTTCGCCACCGGCGAGCGCCCCGCCCGCCTCGGCTCGGGCCACCCGAGCCTCGTCCCGTACCAGGCGTACCCGGCGGCCGACGGGCACTTCGTGATCGCCGTCGGCAACGACGCCCTGTTCCGGCGGCTCGCCGGCGCCCTCGGCCACCCCGAGTGGGCCGACGACCCCCGCTTCACCGCCAACCGCGACCGCGTCCGCCACCGCGACGCCCTCAACGCCAAACTCTCCGCCGTCCTCGTCGACGCGCCCGTCGCCCACTGGATCGCCCTGCTCAAGCCGCTCGGCGTGCCCGTCGCCGCGATCCGCTCCCTGGACGAGGTCTACGCCTGCCCCCAGACCGAGGCGCTCGGCATGGTCGCCTCCGTCGCACGCCCCGGCGCCGCCCCGCTGCGCCAGGTCGCGTTCCCCGTCACCTTCGACGGGCGGCGCCCGGCCGTACGCAGCGCGCCCCCGGGCCTCGGCGCGCACAGCCGCGAGATCCTGGCCGAACTCGGGTACGGGGAGGAGGAGACGGCCCGCCTCCTGACCGCCCCGCCCGCCCCGGCCTCGACGTAACCACATCCGCCCCCGCATCCGACACGTACCCGTACCTGTACCTGTACGCGCACCCGCACCCGCACCCGAACCCGAACCCGCACCCGCACCCGCAAGGAGCCTGACACCGATGCCGTTCCCCGCTCTCGACCCGACCGACCCGCTGGGCCTCGAAGCGCTGCTGAGCGACGAGGAGCGTGCCGTGCGCGACACGGTCCGCCAGTACCTCGACGACAAGGTCGAGCCGCACATCGCCGACTGGTTCGAGCGCGGCGAACTCCCCGCCCTCGCCGAACTCGCACGCGACTTCGGCAAGATGGGCCTGCTCGGCATGCACCTCGACGGCTACGGCTGCGCCGGCATGTCCGCCCGCGCCTACGGTGTCGCCTGCCGTGAACTGGAGGCCACGGACTCCGGGCTGCGCTCGTTCGTCTCGGTGCAGGGCTCGCTCGCCATGTTCGCCCTCCACCGGTTCGGCTCCGAGGAGCAGAAGCAGGAGTGGCTGCCGCGCATGGCGGCCGGCGAGGCCATCGGCTGCTTCGGCCTGACCGAGCCCGACCACGGCTCCGACCCCGCGTCCATGACGACCCGGGCCCGCCGCGACGGCTCCGACTGGATCCTCGACGGCCGCAAGATGTGGATCACCAACGGTTCCGTCGCCGCCGTCGCCGTCGTATGGGCGCAGACCGACGAGGGCGTACGCGGCTTCGTCGTACCGACCGACACGCCCGGCTTCTCGGCGCCCGTCATCAAGCACAAGATGTCGCTGCGCGCGTCGGTCACCAGCGAACTCGTCCTGGACGGCGTGCGGTTGCCCGGCGCGGCGCTGCTGCCGGGCGCGCGGGGCGTCGGCGCGCCGCTGACCTGTCTGAACGAGGCGCGGTACGGGATCGTGTGGGGCGTCACCGGCGCGGCGCGCTCCGCGTGGCAGGCGGCCCGTGACTACGCCCTCGCGCGGGAGCAGTTCGGCAAGCCGATCGCCGCGTTCCAGCTCACGCAGGCCAAGCTCGTGGACATGGCGCTCGAACTGCACAAGGCGACCCTGACCGCGCTGCACCTGTCCGCGCTGAAGGACTCCGACGCCGGGGTGCACCCCGCGCAGATCAGCTTCGGCAAGCTCAACAACGTGCGCGAGGCCATCGAGATCTGCCGCACCGCCCGCACGATCCTCGGGGCGAACGGGATCTCCCTGGAGTACCCGGTCATCCGGCACGCCAACAACCTGGAGTCCGTCCTCACGTACGAGGGCACGTCCGAGATGCACACGCTCGCGCTCGGTCAGGCACTCACCGGGCACGCGGCCTTCCGTTAGCCGCCGCGCCCTGCCACTATCTGACGGTCCGTCAGGTCGGGTAGTGGCAGGAGGGCGTGAGCCATGAAGTCGTACATCGCCGGTGTCGGCATGACCAAGTTCGAGAAGCCCGAGAGCCGCGACTGGCAGTACTGGGACATGGTCGAGGAGGCCGGCACCGCCGCGCTCGCCGACGCGGGCCTCGCCTACGAGGATGTCGAACAGGCCGCCGTCGGCTACTGCTTCCAGCCGTCCACGGCGGGCCAACGGGCCGTCTACCAGCTCGGGTTGACCGGTATCCCCGTCTACAACGTCAACAACAACTGCGCCACCGGCTCCACCGCGCTCATGATGGCCCGGCAGTTCGTCGACGGTGGCGCGGCCGACTGCGTGCTCGCGGTCGGCTTCGAGAAGATGAAGAAGGGCGCGCTCGGCGGGGGCGCGGACGCCGGGGGCGACTTCGCGGCCTCGCCCGTCGCCCGGCACTACGGGATCATGGCCGCCCGGCACGGTTTCGAGATGACCCCGCCCACCGCCCAGATCTTCGGCGACGCCGCCCGCGAGCACATGGAGAAGTACGGCACGACCGAGGCGCAGCTCGCCGCCGTCGCCGCGAAGAACCACCGGCACTCGGTGGCCAACCCGTACGCCCAGTTCCAGGACGCCTACACCGTCGAGGAGATCCTCGCCGCGCGGACCGTCCACAGCCCCCTCACCAAACTCCAGTGCTCGCCCACGTCGGACGGCGCCGCCGCGGCCCTCGTCGTCTCCGAACGGTTCGCCGAGCGGCGGGGGCTTCGGGAACGCGCCGTCGAGATCGTCGCGCAGACGATGACGACGGACACGGGGGAGTCCTTCGCGTCCGGGTCCTGCGTCGACGTCGTCGGGCAGCCGATGTCGCGGGGTGCGGCGCGGCGGGCGTACGAGGCGGCCGGGCTCGGCATCGACGACGTGGACGTCATCGAGCTGCACGACTGCTTCTCCGTCAATGAGTTGCTGACGTACGAGGCGCTCGGGATGTGCGGGGAGGGGGAGAGCGGGCGGCTCGTCGAATCCGGGGGGACGACGTACGGCGGGCGGTGGGTCGTCAATCCGTCCGGGGGGCTGATCTCCAAGGGGCATCCGCTGGGGGCGACGGGGGTGGCGCAGGTCGCGGAGCTGACGTGGCAGCTTCGGGGCTCCGCCGGCGGGCGTCAGGTGTCCGGGGCGCGGGTCGCTCTGGCCCACAACATCGGCCTCGGCGGCGCGGCGGTCGTCACGATCCTGAGGAAGTGACGGTGAGGTGAGCCGTCCGGCGCGGGCCGGTTGTACCCCGGGTTGATTGCGCAGTTCCCCGCGCCCCTGGGGAGCTCTCTGGCGGAGGCCGCTTGGACCTCGGCGCCACCGGGTGGGTGGTTCTGCCGGTGGGGCTCCTCGACTCTCGTCGTGGCTGGTCGCGCAGTTCCCCGCGCCCCTGGAGGGGCGACTGCGTCGCCACCTCCCCCCTGGGGCAGCGGGAGGGGCGACTTCGTCGCCGCCCCCGCCGGGAAGCTGGGGCGGAGTCCCGCTTCCTCCAAGGGGAAGCTGCACGCAGTGCATGCTTCAGGGGCGCGGGGAACTGCGCGACCAGCCCCCACCGGGCCGCAGGTGAGGAGGCACGGGTGTGTCCCGATAGGGGCGCGGGGAACTGCACGGGAGGCACTGGTCGCGGCACCGGTGATGGGCGGGTCAAGGGCGCGGTCAGCGCTTACTCTCGGGGCGTGAACGAGATGCCAGAAACCGCGCGCCCCCGCAAAGCCATCCGCGTCCTGCTCGCAGAAGACCAGGGCATGATGCGCGGCGCCCTGGCCCTGCTCCTGAACCTGGAACCCGACCTGGAGGTCGTCGCCCAGGTGGCGACCGGCGACGCCATCGTCCCGAAGGCCCTGGAGTGCCGCCCCGACGTAGCACTCCTGGACATCGAACTCCCCGCCCGCAGCGGCCTGGACGCCGCCGCCGACCTGCGCGAGGAGGTCCCGGAGTGCCGGGTGCTGATCCTGACGACGTTCGGCCGGCCAGGCTATCTGCGGCGGGCGATGGAGGCGGGAGCCGCCGGCTTCCTCGTGAAGGACGGCCCGGTGGAGGACCTCGCCGACGCCATCCGCAAGGTGCTCCGCGGAGAGACGGTCGTCGACCCCGCGCTCGCCGCCGCCGCGCTGTCCGCGGGCCCGAGCCCGCTCACGGCCCGCGAGGCGGACGCCCTGCGCGCGTCGGCGGACGGCGCCACGATCGCCGACATCGCGGGCCGCCTGCACCTCTCCGAGTCGACGGTACGCAACTACCTGTCCTCCGCGATCGGCAAGACCGGCACCCGCAACCGCACCGAGGCGATGCGGGCCGCCCGCCGGCAGGGCTGGCTGTGAGAGCCGCCCGCGCTCACACCTCCGTACGGTGACGGCGGCGCGGCATCCACAGCAGCAGCACCAGCACCGCCGCCACCAGGATCCCCGCGCCGACCTGGAAGGCCGCCGCGTAACCGCGCGTCAGCGCCTCCGGTGACGCGGAGCCGTCCGAGCGGCCGGCGGCGACCGTCGACAGGATGGACAGGCCGAGCGCGCCGCCCAGCGTGCGGGACGTGTTGATCAGGCCGGAGACGAGCCCCGCGTCCCGCGCCGCCGCGCCGGTCGTGGCGAGCGAGGCCAGCGGCGTCATGGCGAACCCGGCGCCCGCCATCATCAAGATCCCCGGCAGCATGATCGTCAGTACGTACGTGCCGTCGGCGGTCATCGTGGACTGCCACAGGAAGCCGACGGCGGTCAGCAGGACACCGCCCACCGCGACGTTCCGCCCGCCGAAGCGGGGCATCAGGCGCGGGGCGAGCTTGGAGCCGGCGACGACGGCGAGGGAGCTGGGCACGAGGGCGAGGCCGGCCTCGATGGGGGAGTAGCCGAGGACGTTCTGCGCGTACAGGGTCATGAAGAACCACATGGCGAAGCTGCCCATGCCGCACACGAACATCGCCGCGTTCGCCGCCGCCACCGACCGCACCCGGAACAGTGTCAGTGGCATCAGCGGCAGCCGCGTACGCGCCTCCACCGCGAGGAACCCGACGATCAGCGCCAGCGCCACACCCATCGGGACGAGCGTCGCGCTCGCGCCCCAGCCCGCGGCCTCCGTCTGCACGATGGCGTACGCGAGCATCGCCGTACCCGCCGTGACCAGCAGCGCGCCCGGCAGATCGAGGCGGCGCTCGCCCTCGGCGCGGGACTCGCGGATCCAGCGGGCGGCCGCGGCGAGGACGACGGCGCCGAGCGGGACGTTGATCAGGAGGACCCAGCGCCAGTTCAGGCCCTCGGTGAGGACGCCGCCGACGAGGCCGCCCGCCGCGCCGCCGCCCGCGCCGACCGCGGTCCAGGTGGCGATGGCGCGGGCCCGCGCGGGGCCCTCAGGGACGGCCGAGGTGAGGATCGTCAGCGTGGACGGCGCGAGGACGGCGGCGCCGAGGCCCTGCACGGCGCGGGCCGCGAGCAACTGCCAGTCGGCCTGCGCGAGCCCGCCCGCGAGCGAGGCCAGCGTGAACAGGCCGAGGCCCACCAGGAACATCCGTTTGCGGCCGAAGAGGTCACCGGCCCTGCCGCCCAGCAGCATGAAACCGGCGAACGCGATCGAGTACGCGTTCACCACCCACTGCAGGCCCGACGCGCTCAGGCCCAGGTCGGCGCGCATGGAGGGCAGCGCGACGTTCACGACGGAGACGTCGAGGACCACGAGGAACTGGCCCGCGCAGGCCACGGCCACGATCAGCCAGGCGGGCGGGGTGGGGGTGGGGCGGGCGGGGCGTATCGCGGTGTCGGAAGCGGGGCTCGTCAGCGGCATACCTGTCATGGTCGCAGACCCCCACCACCCCGTACATCCGAATATGGCCGCGACACCCGATACACCCCGAGTCCTAGGTCTCTGTCCTCCCCTATAATCGCTTGCCCACGCGCGCGCCCCGGCCCAGACTCCGCCCATGGCCACGACACCTTCCTCTCCTTCCACGCCCACGCCGTTCGCCGTCAAGCCCGTGCTGACGGGGGAGCTGGCCGTGCTGCGGCCGTTCACGGAGGCGGACGCGGAGGTCATGGCGGGGATCATCGACGAGCCGGAGGTACGGAGGTTCACCGGCGGGGCGGCGTTCACCGCCGAGCAGTTGCGCGCCTGGTACGGGTCGCGCTCCGCGCAGGCGGACCGGCTCGATCTCGGGGTGACGGTCCGCGAGACCGGGGAACTCGTCGGCGAGGTCGTCCTCAACGAGTGGGAGCCCGAGCACCGGCGGGTCACGTTCCGTACGTTGATCGGGGCTCGGGGGCGGGGGCGGGGCATCGGTACGGAAGCGGTACGGATGATCACGGAGTACGCGTTCTCGGGGCTCGGGCTGCACCGGGTGCAGTTGCAGGTGTACGCGGACAATGTGCGGGCGCGGCGGGTGTATGAGAAAGCGGGGTTCGTGGTGGAGGGGGTTCGGCGGGAGTCGGAGCGGTGGGGAGACTCCTGGCGGGACGAAGTCCTCATGGCCCGCCTCGCCCCCACGGAACGCCTTTAGCTGCCGCTGCCCCTTGGGGTTGTCGGTTGCCTTTCACCCGGTGCCGGGCTGATTGCGCAGTTCCCCGCGCCCCTGTCGGGGCGCTGCCCCTGGGGGTCGTCATTCGTCTTTCGCCGGGTGGTGGGCTGGTCGCGCAGTTCCCCGCGCCTCTGGAGGGGCGACTGCGTCGCCACCTCCACCCCTGGGGAGCTGGGGCGAAGCCCCGCTCACTCAGGGGCGCGGGGAACTGCGCGACGTTCAGGGCAGCGGGCCTCACCCGGAGAACTCCTCAGGGGCGCGGGGAACTGCGCGAGCAACCACGGCGAGAGGTGAGGGGAGCGATCACGGAGGGGCCCGCTCACTCAGGGGCACGGGGAACTGCGCGGACCGTAGTCGGCGCCGGGGCGGGGGCCGTGGGGAGTTCGGCCTGGACTGTGAAGCCGCCTTGGGGGGTCGGGCCCGCCGTCAACGAGCCGGATGCCGCCGCCAAGCGCTCCCTGAGGCCCTTCAGCCCCGTACCCCCAGACCCCGTACCCCCGGAAGGGCCCCCGTCGTCCTCCACCCGGAGCACCACCCGCTCGGCCCCGCCCCGCAGGGAGATCACGCACCGCGTCGCAGACCCCCCGTGGCGGACCACGTTCGTGACCGCCTCCCGGACGACCCAGCCGAGCAGCGCCTCCGTCTGCGCGGACAGCGGCGGCCCCGACCGCCGCACCACGGGCTCCACGCCGGCGGCGGTCAGCGCGGAACGGGCCCGGTCCAGCTCCGTGTCGAGGCTGCCCTCCCGGTACCCGGTGACCGCCTCACGGATCTCGGTGAGCGCCTGCCGCCCCACCGCCTCGATATCGGACACCTGCTCCAGCGCCGCGTCCATGCTGCGCGGGGCGAGCCGCCGCGCCGCCTCCGACTTCACGACGATCACCGACAGCGTGTGCCCGAGCAGGTCATGCAGGTCGCGGGAGAACCGCAGCCGTTCCTTCTCGACCGCGCGCCGCGCCAACTCCTCGCGGGCGTCCCGCAGTTCCCGTACCGCCTCGGACAGCGAGAGGATCGCCGCCGTCACCATCGTGGACAGGAACGTGCCGTACGCGACCCCGATCGCGTCCCAGCCGTCGCGCAGCCCCGCCACCACCCCCGCGAGCACGGTCAGCGACAGACCGACCTTGCCGAGGTACGGGCCCCGCGCCACCGCCCCGACCGCCAGCCCCAGCAGCGGGAAGAACGCCATCCAGCTCCCCCCGTACCCGCCCGCGAGCCCGCACGTGAGCAGCGTCATCACGACGACCGCCCCGCGCGTGGACCGCGCGTTCCGCGCCTTTTTGTCGAAGGCGCGGAACACCACATAGATATAGAGGGAGTTGAAGGTCAGCAGGCCCGCCGCGCCGATCCACGGGTTGCCGCCCTTGCCCTGGATCACGTTGGACAGCGCGCCGAGGCCCATCAACAGCCAGGGCAGCAGCGCGAACCCGCTGGGCGGCGGCCCCAGTTCTTCGGCGGGGCGGCCGTGCTCGCCGCGCGCCCGCCGCTCGGCCTTGACCCGCTCGTGCTCCGCCTTCCACCGCCGACGGGCGTCCCGCCACGCGTCCACCCGGCACCTCACGCCGTTCCACCAGGACATGGTCCGTCTCGCTCTCGTCAGATGGTCCGCGCGGCCTTGCGGTAGGAGATCACGGCGTACGAGCCGAAGACCAGCGACCAGGCCAGGATGACGCCCACCGAGGTGAGCGAGGGCGCGTGACCGTCCGCGACGGCCGTGCCGAGCTGCGCGAACCGGTTGGTCGGCGTCAGCGACGACACCCGCTGGAGCCAGTGCGGGAACAGCGCCACCGGGAACCACAGGCCGCCGAGGACCGCGAGCCCGAGGTAGCCGAGCATGTTGATGCCGCCCATGGCCTGCGAGGTCATGCGGTAGCCGTTGCCGAGGCCGAGCATCGTGAAGGGCAGCGAGCCGAGCCACAGCAGCACCGCGATCACCGGCCACTTCCACGCGTCCATCCGTACGCCGTTGACGAGCGCCCCCGCGAGCATCACCGTGAGCACCGCGGGCAGCACCGTCACCGCCCCCGTCAGCGCCCGCCCCACGACCCCGGCCGCCGCCGACATCGGCGTGATCCGCAACTGCCGCAGCCAGCCGATCGCCCGGTCCTCCGCGACCCCGCCCGCCGTGTTGAGGGCGGCGCCCAGCGCCCCGTACGCCGCCATGCCGATCATGGACGCGGTCTTGAACTGCCCGCTGACGTCACCGAGGTTGGTGAACAGCAGGTACATCAGGACCGGCATCGCCACCGCGCCGAAGATGAACCGCGCGTCGCGCAGCGTCCGGCGCACTTCGAGCCGCAGGTAGTCCCACATCACACACGCTCCAGGTCGCGGGGGTCCGCGGTCAGCGCCATGAAGGCGTCGTCGAGGGAGGCCGGGTGGACCTCCAGATTCCGTACGGCGTCCAGGGCGGCCAGCGCCATGACCGTCGCGTCCGCGTCACGCGAGCGCAGGTGGGCGCGGTCGCCCCGCACCTCCGCGGACTCCACGCCGGGCAGCAGGGACAGCCCGTCCGTGGGCCGGCCCGCGAGGTCGAAGGAGACGTGGTGGCCGCCCGCGGCGCGGCGCAGCTCCTCGCCCGTGCCGTCGGCGACGACCGACCCGTGGTCGATCACCACGATCCGGTCGGCGTGCGCGTCGGCCTCCTCCAGATAGTGCGTGGAGAACAGCACGGTGTGCCCGCGCCGCGCGTAACCGCGCATCGACGCCCAGAACGCGTGCCGCGCCTCCACGTCGAGCGCCGCCGTCGGCTCGTCCAGCACGATCAGGTCCGGGTCGCCGGCGAGCGCCACCGCGAACCGCACCCGCTGCGTCTGGCCGCCGGACAGCTTGTCCACGCGCCGCCCGGCCAGCTCCTCGATGCCCGCGAGCCGCAGCGCCTCCCGCACGTCCATCGGGGCGGGGTAGCGGCGGGCCACGAAGCCGACCAGTTCGGCGACGGTCACCCGGGGCACCGCGCGCCCCTCCTGGAGCATCGCGCCGACCCGGCCCGCGCGCACCGCCGCCTGCGGCCGCGTACCGAAGAGTTCGACCCGGCCCTCGGTCGGCTCGTCCAGGCCGAGGAGCAGGGAGATGGTGGTGGACTTGCCCGCGCCGTTACGGCCGAGCAGCGCCACGGTCTCGCCGGGCGCGATGGTCAGATCCAGGCCGTTGACCGCCCTGACCTGCCCGAACGTCTTGACCGCCCCCGTGAAGGAGACGGCCGGCGCGGTCGTGCCGGGGTCGTCGCCCGCTGTCTTCGTCGTCATGACCACGACGCTACGGGCGGGGGAGGGGCCGGCGGCAGATGCGCTTGTCCGGTCCTGCGCAGGACAAATGTCATGGCCGGGCGGCGGTACGGCGGAGGCTTTCTGACGTACCGTCAGGAAACCCGGTCGCGGCCCTTCCCAAGCCGACCGTGCTTGGCTATACATGGACGACGCCGGACGGAATGGAACAGGTTCTAGAACCGGCCCACGGACGACCTCGGCGCGACCGACGGTGCGGACGGCCGCGCCGAGGTCTTGATCAGCCCTAGGAGCGTTTGCGCCCATGCCCATCGACGCAGCGAAGGCCACAGCCGCCGAGCCCCGGTCCGCCGAGATCACCTGGGACCACAAGGACGTCCAGCTCTACCACCTGGGCCTCGGCGCCGGCACCCCCGCCACCGACCCCGACGAACTGCGCTACACCCTGGAGTCCAAGCTCCACGTCCTGCCCAGCTTCGCCACCGTCGCGGGCGCCGGCATGGGCGTCGTCGGCGGCCTCTCCGCCCCCGGCATCGACGTGAACCTCGCGCACGTCCTGCACGGCGGCCAGAGCATCGAACTGCACCGCCCGATCCCCGTGTCCGGCAGCGCCACCAGCACCTCCCGGGTCGCCGCCGTCTACGACAAGACCAAGGCCGCCGTCCTCGTCCTGCGCACCGAAGTCGCCGACGCCGAGGGCCCGTTGTGGACGAGCGACGCGCAGATCTTCGTACGGGGAGAGGGTGGCTTCGGCGGTGAACGCGGGCCGTCCGAACGGCTGGAGGTGCCCGGCCGCGACCCCGACAGGACCGTCGACCGGGTCATCCGCGAGGACCAGGCGCTCCTGTACCGGCTCTCCGGCGACTGGAACCCGCTGCACGCCGACCCCGAGTTCGCCAAGCTCGCCGGGTTCGACCGGCCCATCCTGCACGGCCTGTGCAGTTACGGCATGACCCTCAAGGCCGTCGCGGACACCCTCCTCGACGGTGACGTCTCCCGCGTCACCCGCTACAGCACGCGTTTCGCGGGCGTCGTCTTCCCCGGCGAGACCCTGCGCGTACGCATGTGGCGGCTGGAGCCGGGGCGGGTGCAGGTGACCGTCAGTGCCGTGGAGCGCGAGGAGGCGCCGGTCCTCGCGGACACGGTCGTCGACCACACCTGAGCCGCCTGCCGTCGTCGCCCCCCTTCTTGATCATCCGCTGACCTCCGCGAAGGAGCCGCACGCCATGCGAGCAGCCGTACTGCACGAGATAGGCCAGGACAAGCTGGAGGTGCTCGACGACGTCGAGGCGGTCGGCTTCGGCCCCGGCAAGGTCCGCATCCGCGTCCGCGCCACGGGCCTGTGCCACTCCGATGTCTCCGCGATGAGCGGGGTGCTGCCGCAGCCCGCGCCGTTCGTCCCCGGCCACGAGGGCTCCGGCGAGATCCTCGAAGTGGGCGACGGCGTCACGGGCCTGACGGTCGGTCAGCGCGTGCTCGTGTGCTGGCTGCCCGCCTGCGGGACCTGCGCCGCCTGCAAGCGCGGGCAGACCCAGCTCTGCCTCGCCGGGTTCATGAACGCGGGCACGCCCAACTTCAAGCGGCCCGGCGGTGACGTCTTCGGCTTCGCGGGCACCGGTACGTTCACCGAGGAGGTCGTGGTGGACGCCGGGTGCGCGGTGCCGATCCCCGACGACGTGCCCTTCGACATCGCCGCGCTCATCGGCTGCGGCGTCACGACCGGGCTCGGCGCGGCCATCAACACAGCGGATGTGCAAGCGGGTTCGTCGGTCGCGGTCATCGGGTGCGGTGGGGTCGGCATCTCCGCGATCCAGGGCGCGCGGCTCAAGGGGGCGGCGCAGATCGTCGCCGTGGATCCGGTCGCCTCGCGGCGGGAGGCGGCGCTGCGGTTCGGGGCGACGGAGGCGGTGGGGCCCGACGGGCTCGCCGACGCCAAGCAGCGGGTCACCTCCGGTGAGGGGTTCGACTACGTCTTCGAGGTCGTCGGGAAGTCCGGTACGGCGCGTACGGCGTACGAGACGACCCGGCGCGGGGGGACGCTTGTCGTCGTCGGGGCGGGGGCGCTGGACGACTTCCTCCAGCTCAACATGTTCGAGCTGTTCTTCGACGAGAAGCGGATTCTTCCGTCCATGTACGGGGGTGGGGATGTGCTGCGGTCGTATGAGCGGGCGATCGCGCTCTGGCGGGCGGGGCGGATCGATCTGGCGTCGCTCATCACGCACCGGGTGTCTTTGGCCGACATCAACGAGGCGCTGGCCCAGATGAGGTCGGGCGCGGCCCTGAGAACCTGCGTCGAACTATGACACCACCGCTCCTCAATCGCCGGAGGGGCTGGATGTTGGCGGTGAGGCCAGCCCCCTGAGGGGCGCGGGGAACTGCGCGAGAAGCCCCACCGGGGCTGCACCCGAAGCACAACGTTCACGCACCCGGCGCTGGGGTGCCGCCTTGCCCACCCGTGCCGCCCCAGGCGGCAGACTGCCCAAGGCGGCGGGGCGCCTGAGAAGTGCCGGGGTTAGCAGCCCCGTAAGGGGCGCGGGGAACTGCGCGAGCGGCCACGACGAGACCCGCACCCGGCACACCCCCTGAAAACCAACCCCCCGATGGAAGGAGCCCCCTATGGAGGAGAAGCCGCTCAAGGGCCGGACGGCAGTCGTGACCGGCGCCGGACGAGGGCTGGGCCGGGCCGAAGCCCTGGAACTGGCCCGCCTCGGCGCGAACGTCATCGTCAACGACTACGGCCAGCCCACCCGAGACGGCACCGGCGCAGCCGACACCACCCCCGCCGAACAGGTCGCCGAGGAGATCAGGGAGGCAGGCGGCACCGCCACCGCCCACACCGGCGACGTAGCCGACCACGCGCAGGCCGAGCAGTTGATCGCCCTGGCGACAGACACGTACGGCGGGCTCGACGTCCTCGTCAACAACGCCGGCATCCTGCGCGACCGCATGATCTTCTCCATGACGGAGGACGAGTGGGACTCCGTCATCCGCGTCCACCTCAAGGGCCACTTCAACACCACGCACTGCGCGGCCCGCCACTGGCGCGAACGCGCGAAGGCGAGCGGCACCCCCGTCTACGGACGGATCGTCAACACGTCCTCCGAGGCGTTCCTCGCGGGCTCGGCCGGCCAGCCCAACTACGCGGCGGCGAAGGGCGGCATCGTCGGCCTCACCACCTCCACCGCGCTGGCCCTCGCCAAGTACGGCGTCACCGCCAACGTCATCTGCCCCCGGGCCCGTACCCGGATGACGGAGGACGTGTTCGCCGGGTTCGCCCAGCCGGACGAAGGACTCGACCCGCTCTCCCCGGAACACGTCGCCCCGCTTGTCGGCTATCTGGCCTCCCCGGCGGCGGCGCACATCAACGGACAGCTCCTCGTCGTCCACGGCGGCATGGTCGCCATCGTCGAACGTCCGCGAATTCAGGCGAAGTTCGACACATCCAAGGACCATTTCACGTACGATGAACTCGACGAGCTTCTTACCCCGCACTACAAGGGCCGTCCCGCGCACGAGACGTTCGCGGCGGCGGAGATCCTCGGGCTCAAGCACGACGGAGCCTGACCCACAGACGCCCGGTTGGTGGGCGAACACAGAAGGACCCGGCGACCGGGGGAAACCCCAAGTCGCCGGGTCCTTTTGGCTGTTCACGCCAGAGAGGTGCCTACTGCTCCTCGGCGCGAGGCCCACGGTGCCGGCCGCGCGGCTCCCGCTGCTCCTCCGGCGCGCTGGCCACGACCACCGCGCCCCTGTGCCGCCCGTGACCGGCGGCAGCGCGCTCGCGCTCCGCCGTGTCCGTGCCGCCGTTCGTCCCGTTGCTTCCCGTCATCGGAAAACTCACCCCGTAAACACGTACATGATCCTTCTCTTTCGCCGGGCGAGTCTAACGGCCCGCCCCGCGCCCGCCGAGGGGTGCCTGCCCCAGCGGCACCGGGCGCGGCGCGGCCGGCGCCTCCGGCTCGGCGGGCGGCTTCGGAGCGGGCTCCGCCGGCTCGGGCGCGGCCACCCGGGCGAGCGCGCACGGTGTCTGCGGGGTCACACAGGGCAGTGCCAGCACCCCGTCCCGCGACCAGAACCCGGCCCCCTCCAACCACCCGGCGGGCGCGGGCAGTTGATGCAGCCGCCCCTCCGAAGGGCGCCACAGCCCGACCCACGACGCCCCGCCCGTCGCGCTCCGCACCCGCAGCGCCACCGCGCAGCTCTCCGGCATCAGCGTCTGCCCCGGCTGCACGGCGAACGGCGTCAGCGCGCACCCCGCGAGCCGCAGCGCCTGCGGGAAGCGGAGCGGCAGCGTACTGTCGAGCACGCCCCAGCCGAGGCGCGGTTCACCCGGGCTCGGCGCGTCGGACGCGACCAGGATCAGGCCGCTGTCCCGGTCCGCGAGAAGCAGCCGGTCCTCGCTCTCCTCCGTGATCTGCAACAGCGGCGAGACCGCGCCGCCCCGGCCGAGATCGACCACCACGGTCTTCACCGGTCCGCCGCCCGCGGGCGCCCGGTCCAGGGCGAGCAGCCGCCCCGCGCCGTCCAGCCAGACCCCGCCCGAGCAGCGCCCCGGCACCTGCGCCACATGCTCGGGGCCGCACGAGCCGCCCGCCACCCGCCATACGCCCGTCGACGTGTCGCCCGGGGCGAGCGCGTACGCGCTGCGGCCGTCCGGCGCGGGCGGCAGCAGTGTCAGCTCACCGCACTCCACGGCGCCCAGCGGGACCTCGCCCGTGTCGGGGCCGGTCGGGTACAGCAGCGCGAACAGGTGCCGCCCGTCCGCGCGGCGCCGCACCAGGACCCGCCCGTCGGACAGCGGCAGCACCGGCGTACCGGGCTCCTCGGGCTGGTGGGCGGGGAGCGGCACCGCGTACGGCTCGGGTCCGTCCAGCGTCCAGCGCTCGGGGTACCAGGACCCGGGGTCCGACCCGTCGTGCGCGAGGCGCGCCGCGTAGGACGCGTCCGCCGTGATCACACAGGCGGGCAACGGCGGTTCTTCGGGCCGCGCCGCAGCGGCGGGCTCGGTGGCCAAGGCCGTCATGGGGATCTTCCACCTCCGCTTCTGTCCCCCCGAAGCTAGTTTTCGCACGTACCTCCGTGGCACAGCCCGCCCCCCGCTTCACACCAAAGGGTGGCCGTGGCCGGAAAGCGCTGAGCGGAACGTGTCGGGTGTGCTGCCGAGGCGGCGAGGGGCGGGGGAGTGCCGCTGGGGCGGACGTGACGGGAGAGGCCCGTCGGCGGGGGAGTCGCCCTGTGATGTTAGGTTTGCCTAACCAATCCTTGTGTGCCGGCTGTCACACCACCCCGGTGTGCCCGCCCGCGCGTACCGAAGCTGGAGCCCGCCGATGTCGCCACGCCACCGCACCCGCCTCGCGGCCGCCGCCACCACGGTGGCCGCCGCCCTCGCCCTCACCGCCTGCGGCTCGGGGTCGGGCGACGCGGGCGGCGGCGCCAAGACCGACAACGGCACCGGCTCCAAGTCCGTCGCCCAGGGCGGCGACGACTTCTCCAAGGCCGCCGAGGAGACGGCGAAGATGGGCACGAAGGCCGCCGACGGCACCTTCCCGCGCACCATCACGCACGCCATGGGCACCACCAAGCTGCCGAAGAAGCCGCAGCGCGTCGTCGTTCTCGACGTCGGCGAGCTGGACAACGTCGTCTCCCTCGGCGTCAAGCCCGTCGGCTGGGCCCCCACCGAGGGCGACGAGTCGCTGCCCTCGTACCTGAAGAAGGACGCGGGCCACCCGAAGAACGTGGGCACGATCAACGCCCTCAACATGGAGGCCATCGCGAACCTCCACCCCGACCTCATCCTCGGCAGCGAGCTGCGCGCGGCCAAGCTCTACCCGCAGCTCTCCAAGATCGCCCCCACCGTCTTCTCCATCCGCCCCGGCTTCACGTGGAAGGAGAACTACCTGCTCAACGCCTCCGCCCTCGACAAGAGCGCCGAGGCGAAGGCGAAGCTCGCCGCGTACGAGAAGGACGTCAAGCAGCTCGGCGCCGACGTGAAGAAGGCCCACGGCGGCAAGGCCCCCACCGTCACCATGCTCCGCTACCTGCCCGACCGCATCCGCCTGTACGCGAAGGCGTCCTTCATCGGCACCATCCTCGACGACGCCCGCATCCCGCGCCCCAAGAACCAGCAGGTCGACGACCTCGCCACCGAGATCAGCCCGGAGAAGATCGACGCCGCCGACGCCGACTGGATCTTCACCGGCGTCTACGGCGACGCCAAGAAGACCCAGCGCGCCGGCGCCGAGAGCAACCCGCTGTGGAAGAAGCTGCGCGCCGTCAAGGACGGGCACGCCAAGGACGTCCCCGACGAGACCTGGTACCTCGGCCTCGGCGTCACCGCCGCGAACGAGGTCCTGCACGATCTGCGCGCCGACCTCACCAAGTGACACCCGCCCCCGCTTCCTGGCCCACCCGGGCTTGGGGGCGGGGGCCCGCACGCAGGTAACCTGTCTGCGTGCCCCGCCTGTCTGAAGTCACCGCCGCGCTCGACGCCCTCTGGCCGCCCTCCCTCGCCGAGGGCTGGGACGCGGTCGGCACGGTCGCCGGGGACCCGGACGCCGAGGTCGGCCGGGTTCTGTTCGCTGTCGACCCGGTCCAGGAGATCGTCGACGAGGCGGTCCGGATCGGCGCCGACCTGCTCGTCACCCACCACCCGCTCTATCTGCGCGGGACGACGACCGTCGCGGCCTCCACCTTCAAGGGCCGCGCCGTGCACACGCTCATCAAGAACGACATCGCGCTGCACGTCGCCCACACCAACGCCGACAAGGCCGACCCCGGTGTCTCCGACGCCCTCGCCGGCGCCCTCGGCGTCCGCGTCGTACGCCCCCTCGTACCGGACGCGAGCGACCCGGCCGGGCGGCGCGGCCTCGGCCGGATCTGCGAGCTGGAGCACCCGCTGACCCTGCGCGACCTCGCCGACCGCGCCGCCCAGCGGCTGCCCGCCACCGCGCAGGGCATCCGCGTGGCCGGCGACCTCGACGCGACCGTCCGCACCCTCGCCGTCTCCGGCGGCAGCGGCGACAGCCTCTTCGCGGACGTCCGCGCGGCCGGCGTCGACGCGTTCCTCACCGCCGACCTGCGGCACCACCCGGCGAGCGAGGCCACCGAACAGAGCCCGCTCGCCCTCCTCGACGCCGCACACTGGGCCACCGAATGGCCCTGGTGCGAGCTGGCGGCCGCCCAGCTCGACGAGATCTCCGACCGCGAGGGATGGGACCTGCGGGTCCACGTCTCCCGTACGGTCACCGACCCCTGGACCGCCCACGCGGCGTCCGCCCCCGCACCCATGTCTACTTTTGGAGCCCCCAACTGAACGCCGCGCCCGCCGACCAGATCCGTCTTCTCGACGTCCAGGACCTGGACGTACGCCTCCAGCAGCTCGCGCACAAGAAGAAGTCGCTGCCCGAGCACGCCGAGATCGAGTCGCTGACCAAGGACCTCACGCAGCTCCGCGACCTGCACGTCGCCGCGACCACCGAGGAGAGCGACTGCGCCCGCGAGCAGACCAAGGCCGAGCAGGACGTCGACCAGGTCCGCCAGCGCGCCGCCCGCGACCAGCAGCGCCTGGACTCCGGCGCGGTCACCTCGCCCAAGGACCTGGAGAACCTTCAGAAGGAGATCGCCTCCCTCGCCAAGCGCCAGGGCGACCTCGAAGACGTCGTCCTCGAGGTCATGGAGCGCCGCGAGTCCGCCCAGGAGCGCGTCGGTGAGCTGGCCGAGCGCCTCGCCTCCGTCCAGGCCAAGATCGACGACGCGACCGCGCGCCGCGACGAGGCGGCCGGCACGCTCGACGCCGAGGCCGCCTCCGTCACCAAGGAGCGCGAGGTCGTCGCCGGGACCCTCCCCGCCGACCTGCTCAAGCTGTACGACAAGCTGCGCGCGCAGCAGGGCGGCATCGGCGCGGCCAAGCTGTACCAGCGCCGCTGCGACGGCTGCCGCCAGGAGCTCGCCATCACCGAGCTGAACGAGATCCGCTCCGCCGCCCCCGACACCGTCGTGCGCTGCGAGAACTGCCGCCGCATCCTCGTGCGCACCGCCGAGTCCGGGCTGTAGGCGGGGCCGGTACGGTGGCGCCCTCCGCCGCTACGCGGGCGGACACCGCGCCGCCGCCGGACCTCTCCGCCCCGGCGGCCTTCGTGCTGCTGCGGCACGGGGAGACCGCGCTGACGCCCGAACGCCGGTTCTCCGGGAGCGGCGGCGGCGACCCCGAGCTGTCCGAGCGCGGGCGGTGGCAGGCCGCCCGGGCCGCCGAGGCGCTGGCCGCGCTCGGCACGGTCGAGGCGGTCGTCACCTCACCGCTGCGCCGCTGCCGCGCCACCGCCGACACCGTCGCCGCCCGCCTCGGCCTCGGCGTCGCGGTGGACGACGGGCTGCGCGAGACGGACTTCGGCGCGTGGGAGGGCCTGACCTTCAAGGAGGTACGGGACCGCCACCCCGACGACATGAACGCCTGGCTCGCCGACCACGAGGCCGCCCCCACCGGCGGCGGCGAGAGCTTCGCGGCGGTCGCCGAGCGGGTCGCCGCCGCGCGCGACCGGCTCACCGCCGCGTATCGCGGCCGTACGGTGCTGCTGGTCAGCCATGTCACGCCGATCAAGACGCTGGTACGGCTGGCGCTCGGGGCGCCGCCGCGGGCGCTGTTCCAGATGGACCTGGCGGCGGCGTCGCTGTCGGCCGTGGCGTACTACGCCGACGGGAACGCGACGCTCCGCTTCCTCAACGAGACGGCTCATCTGCGCTGAGGGCCGCTGCCGGCGGGGGTGGGGGCGGGGGCTGGTGTGCTGATGTGGGGCTGGCTTTCAGCCCGCCAGGGTCGCCGCTTCGCGGGCCAGGGACTCCACGCGGGTCCAGTCGCGGGCGGCGATCGCGTCCGCCGGGAGCATCCAACTGCCGCCGACGCAGCCGACGTTCTTCAGTGCCAGGTACTCCGGTGCCGACGCGAGCGAGATGCCGCCCGTCGGGCAGAAACGGGCCTGGGGGAGCGGGCCGGCCAGCGACTTCAGGTAGGCGGTGCCGCCCGCGGCCTGCGCCGGGAAGAACTTCATCTCGCGCACGCCTCGCTCCAGCAGCGCCACGACCTCCGACGTCGTCGAGACCCCGGGCAGGAACGGCACGCCCGACTCCCGCATCGCCGTGAGCAGCGTGTCCGTCCAGCCGGGGCTCACGAGGAAGCGGGCGCCGGCGTTGACGGCGGCGGTGACGTGGGCGGGGGAGAGGAGGGTGCCGGCGCCGACGACGGCCTCCGGGACCTCGGCCGCGATGGCGCGGATCGCGTCGAGCGCGGCGTCGGTGCGCAAGGTGACCTCGATGGCGGGGAGGCCGCCGGTGACCAGGGCTCGGGCGAGGGGGACGGCGTCCTGGGCGTGCTCGATGACCACGACGGGGATGACGGGGGCGAGATCCAACACGGATTCAGTGGAGGGCATGCGTCTATATTCTCCGGCAGGTCCATCATGCGCAAAGGGCGTTGCATGGTCTGCAATGGCTGAGTGTGGAGTGCGGGGTGCGTCGTGGCTGATCGCGCAGTTCCCCGCGCCCCTGGGGGGCTGGCCTCAGCGCCAAACATCCAGCCCCTCCGGCGATTGAGGAGCGGGGGCTGGGGCGGAGCCCCAGAGTGCCGGGTGCGTCGTGGCTGGTCGCGCAGTTCCCCGCGCCCCTGGAGGGGCTGGGCTCAGCGCCGGTAGATCAAGCCCCTCCGGCGATTGAGGAGGGGTCAGTGGACCTCGGTCACCAGGATGTCCAGGGCGTGGGGGCGACCCCGCTTCGTAGGGGGCGTGGACTCCACCACGTACCCGAGTTCCCGCAGCACCCCCACCAACTCCCCCGGAGTAGACGGCCCCGCCCCCGAATCAAGCAGGGCCCGCACGATCCGCCCCTTGGTCGCCTTGTTGAAGTGCGACACGACCTTCCGCGTAGGCGCGTGCAACACCCGTACCGTCGCCGTCCGCTCCGCGACCTCCCCCACCGGCTTCCACGCCCCCGCATACGCCGCCGACCGCAGATCAAGCACCAGCCCCCCGTCGGCGACCTCCGGCATGACCTCCGCCATCGGCCCCCGCCAGAACGCCCCCAGCGCCCCGAGCCCCGGCAGCTTCACGCCCATCGAGCAGCGGTACGACGGGATGCGGTCCGTGACCCGCACCGCGCCCCACAGCCCCGAGAACACCAGCAGCGACCGTGCCGCCCGCCGTTTCGCCGCCGCGTCCAGCGACCCGAGGTCCAGCGCGTCGTACAGCACCCCCGTATAGATCTCCCCGGCCGGCCGGGCCCCCGCCGTGCGCAGCTCCGCGTTCTTGGCGACCTCGCCGCGCAGCCCCTCGCTCAGCCCCAGTACCTCGCGCGCCTTCTCCTCGTCCGCCGCGCACAGCTCGACCAGCTCGTCGAGGACCGCCGCCCGCGCCCCCGCGAGCCCCGGCAGCGACAGCCCCTCGGGCTTCAGCGGCGCCCCGCGCCCGGAAGCGGCCTTACCCTCCGACGGCGGCAACAGCACAAGCACGGGAAGCTCCTCACACACGTACGGCACAACAGGCTGATCGACGCACCAGCGTACGGCGTGCCGACACCGCGCCCGCGCCCTACGCTCGACGCATGCCCCGCCGCCACCTGCGCGTGACCGGCGCAGCACAGGCCCCGCTCGGCGCCGTGCTGCGCGACCTGCGGACCCGGCTCGGCGTGCCGGGACCGTTCCCCGACGCCGTGCTCGCCGAGGCCGAGCGGGTCGCCGCCGCCTCGCCCCGGCTGCCCGGCCGCGACGCCCGTGACGTCCCCTTCTTCACCGTGGACCCGCCCACCTCCACCGATCTCGACCAGGCCATGCACCTCGCGCGCCGCCCGGGCGGCGGCTACCGCGTGCGGTACGCCATCGCCGACGTCGCCGCGTTCGTCACCCCCGGCGGCCCGCTCGACACCGAGGCCCACCGCCGCGTCACCACCCTCTACTTCCCCGACGAGAAGGTGCCCCTGCACCCGACCGTCCTCAGCGAGGGCGCCGCGAGCCTGCTCCCCGGCGAGGACCGCCCGGCCGTCGTCTGGACCGTCGACCTCGACGCCGAGGGCCGCGCCGAGACCACCGAGGCCGTCCGCGCCCTGGTCCGCAGCCGCGCCAAGCTCGACTACGCGGGCGTCCAGCACGCCATCGACTCCGGCACCGCCGAGGAGCCCGTCGCCCTGCTCGCCGAGATCGGCCGGCTGCGCGAAGCGCTCGAAGCCGCGCGCGGCGGTATCTCCCTCGACGTGCCCGAGCAGGAGATCGTCGCCGACGACGGCCGCTACGCCCTGCGCTACCGCGCCCCGCTGCCCGCCGACTCCTGGAACGCCCAGATCAGCCTGCTCACCGGCATGGCCGCCGCCGACCTCATGCTCACAGCCGGTACGGGAGTGCTGCGCACGCTGCCCACAGCCCCCGACGGCGCGGTCGGCCGGCTGCGCCGCACCGCGCATGCCCTGCGCATCGACTGGCCGCCCCACCAGTCCTACTCCGCGCTCGTCCGCTCCCTCGACCCGGCGCTCCCGCACCATGCCGCGTTCCTCCAGGAGTGCACGACCCTGCTGCGCGGCGCCGGGTACACCGTCTTCACCGGCGGCCACCGCCCCGACCCGGCCACGCACGCCGCCGTCGCCGCCCCCTACACCCACTGCACGGCCCCGCTGCGCCGCCTCGTCGACCGCTACGCCTCCGAACTGTGCCTCGCCGCGTGCGCAGGACAGACCCCGCCCGCGTGGGTCCTGGACGCGCTCGACGCCCTGCCCGGCGAGATGGCCGAGGGGACCCGCCGCGCCAACACCGTCGAGCGCGCCTGCGTCGACACCGTCGAGGCGGCCCTGCTCCAGCACCGCGTCGGCGACCTCTTCGACGCGGTCGTGGTGGACGTCAAGGAGAACCAACAGAGCTCCGGAACCGTGCAGTTGACCGACCCCGCCGTCGTCGCCCGGATCGAGGGCGGCCCCGGCCCGCTGCCCCTCGGCGAGCGGCTGCGGGTACGGCTCACGCAGGCGGACCCGGCACAGCCGCAGGTCCGCTTCGCGCCCGCCTGACCCGCTCCCGGAGCAACTCCGCCAGCCCGTCCGGGTCCTGCGCGTACAGCCGTACGAGCCGTATCTCGCGGGGCGTCCCGAGCAGCGGCAAGTACCGTACGGGCGCGGTCAGTTCGACGGTCAGGCTGGTCTGTGCGCCGACGTCCAGCGGGAGTTCGCCGTCGGCCGGGGCATGCGTGTACCGCTCCTCGCGCCGCACCACCGCGATCCGCTCCAACGGAATCCCCAGGTCCACCCGCACCCCGTACCGCACCCGCAGCACACTCCCCGTCACAAGATGCGGCCGCGCGGTCGCCGCCGCGTGCAGGTCGAGGCCCAGCTCGGTCAGTCGCCGGATCCGGCCGGGGGCCGCACATCGTGCTCCCGGTACGCCTCGGCGGGCCGCGCGGGCGCCCGGAGCAGGCCCAGCTGGTGGCGGCGTCCGCCGTCCGCGCGGACCGGTAGGATGGCCGTACGGCAGACGAGCCGGGCGGACGGCCGCGTGGGCACCCTTCGGGGCGCTCCCGAGGAACGTCCGGGCTCCACAGGGCAAGGTGGTGGCTAACGGCCACCCGGGGTGACCCGCGGGACAGTGCCACAGAAAACAGACCGCCGGGGACCGCAAGGCCCTCGGTAAGGGTGAAACGGTGGTGTAAGAGACCACCAGCGCCTGAGGTGACTCAGGCGGCTAGGTAAACCCCACCTGGAGCAAGGTCAAGAGGGGCGCCCTCACGGGTGCCCTGCGCGGACGTTCGAGGGCTGCCCGCCCGAGTCCGCGGGTAGACCGCACGAGGCCGGCGGCAACGCCGGCCCTAGATGGATGGCCGTCACCCCGACGACCGCGAGGTCCCGGGGCACAGAACCCGGCGTACAGCCCGACTCGTCTGCCGCCCAGGCTACTGACCTGCTGTGACAGCCCCAACATCCTCGGATGATCTTGCGCCGGGGAGAATCTGGGGAGATCCAGCAGCCGCAGAGAGCTCCCCGCCCGGAGTCACCCACTCACCGAGCGCAGACAGGCCCCTGCTCCCCGACTTCGGCATGAAGTGCACATAGGTCCGCAGCGTGAACGCCGGATCACTGTGCCCCAACCACGCCGCCAACTGCGTAATCGTCTCACCGGCCTGCAACACGATCGACGCGAACGTATGACGGGTGACGTGGAACCCCTCCTCGCGCGGCATCGCCCACTTCACCCGCTTCACCGGACCCTTACCCGGCCGCCGCCCGACGACTTCCACCTCAGGCTGAGGGATCACGCCTGCAGCGGCCAGCGCCGGCTTCCAGATGCGGTCATCGAAGTAAGTGCGGTTCATCGCTCCACCGCTCTTACCCGAGGTGCGGATCGTTGTGACCAGCAGTCGCACCGTCTTGAGCGGCCGGTCCTCCCACGCCACGTTGGGCCGATCAGGATCCACCCAGGGCAACGTCACCTCCACCGTCGGGAACAGGTTCGCGTACTCCTTCACCGCCCGGGCCAGTGCCGGCGGGCACGGCGCCGTTCGCTCCTTGTTGCCCTTCGGCGGCGCGAACCCGAGCCGGGAGTGGATGCGGACCACCTGCCGCACCACGCTGATCTCGTCGCCGTCAATGTCGTCCGGAGAGAACCCAAATGCTTCGCCCTGCCGCAGGCCGGCCGCGAGGCCGAGGTCCAGGAGGATCCGGTAGCGGTCCGGGAGCTCGGCGCGTACAGCGATGACCGTCTCAGGCGTCCAAGCCTTGGCCTTCGACTTGGGCACCGTCGGCGCCTTCAGGTCCTCGTCGCGGAACGGATTCGCTGGGATCCGCTTGGCCTTGTGAGCGGCCTGCATGATGGACGAGAAGTGCCTCCACGTCGTCGCCAACGTGGAGACTTCGAGGCTCTGCTCAGCCTTCGTCTGCCACGCGAGGACCTCGTCGCTGCCGATCCGGTTCAGCGGCAGGTGCCCCGCGTGGGGAAGAATGTGATTGAAGATCCTCGGCTTCATCGACTGCTTCGTGCCGGGCGGCTTACGCAGGTTCGGCCAATAGTGCTCCTCCACGTACTCCCGCAGAGTCATCTCGCCGAGTCTCGGGTCGTAGAACGTGCCGCGGGAGGAGTCGGTCGCCGACTCCTTCAACCACGTCTTCGCGTCCGCCTCACGCGTGAACGACCGGTCACGCACGCCAGGCACGCCAGCGACCCGCCACCTTTTCCCCTGGCCGTAGCGGGCCGTCTTACGGCGCTTCCCCGTCTCCGGGTCGGGCTTCTTCGTGTACCAACGGTCCTCGATGTAGCCCGCCATCAGTGCCCCCGAAGAGATCGACTCAGACTGTGCTCATGCTATCCGGGGGGCTCATGTCGACTATCTCCCCGCCGAACAACTGGAACCACTGGCCGCCGGAGAGGAACCGCACGATCGCCGGGTTGATCGCCAACACCAACTGCTCTGTGGTGGCGGTGCGTTCGACTTCGATCCGGACGAGCCCCTTGGACTCGTTGATCTGTACGTAGTCACCCGGCTCCAGGTCGGCAAGCTCGAACCGAACGTCGAGAGAGATACCCCCACCCGTGCGGCCGATGATGCCCTGCCCCCACAGCTGGAACCACTCGGACCGGTCGAGGAAGTCCTGCATACCCTGGTTGAGATCGCCGATGAGATCGGGAGCGCGATACCCATCGGCGACCGCGACGCGGACCTGGCCCCGGTCTTCCCGATAGTGCGCCAGCCTGCCCGTGGCAGTGGACTCAACCAGTTCATAGATGACGGTCAGCACTCATACCTCCCCGCTGATGGTGCACTTGGGCAAGAGCGGACGAAAGTGCACCGTCGTGGAAGAGTACGACTACCCGTAGGCATCGACAATGAGTTCAAAGAATGTCCACTAAGAGACATTTACAGACAGCCGCTGCGCACCCCGCAGCAGACCGCTACTGCTCGCTCTGGCGGCGAGCCCGCTCCTCCGCTTCGATCATCAACCGCCACCGCAGCAGGTCAGCCTTCGACTTGCCCGCCAGATGGCCGACGATGATGCGCACCTCTTCGTCGTAGCCGGAGAGCTCGGTGGCCTCGTATTCCAGCCACTGTGACGCGGCAGCCTGCTTCACGCGGAGTAGGGGGACGTTGATGGCCTCAGCGATCGCTTTCAGCTGGGTCATCGTCGGTGCCTTCGCCTGCGGGGTCTTCACGAGCTTCTGGAAGTACTGCCTTGGCAGGTGCTGGCCGGTTGCTTCGTCGATGCCGGCGTCGGACATCTGCTGGTACGTGATGCCGCCTTCGTTGGCTTCCGCGATGAGCTGAGACAGTGCGCCCATCCGGGACTCGGCCGCGTCAGCTTCTGCCGAGGCCGCAGTCGTCATCTCGTCTTCCTCTCGGTTCACTTCTCCACCGACTGTCTCTGTGAGTTGCGCATGGCCTGAGGAAAGTAGCAGGTCAGTCCCTACAACCATCCGCGCTCGGGGACGAACCGTCTACAGATCGATGCTATCCAGCCAGAACCTTTGCCGATACGCGACGCCCTGCTGTCCCTTTTCTGTTGACAGACTGACCCTCTGAGATTAACTTGAGGGCAGTGGAAGGCACCTTGCGACAGGGGGATCCAGTTGAGCGTGCGCTACACCCTGAGGGACCCCGAACTCCTCAAGAAAATCATGAAAGCCCCAGGTCGCGGCCAGTCCTACACCATCCGCACCCTCGCCGACGAAACCGGCATATCCCGCTCCCAAATCGGGCGACTCATCGCCGGACAACGCGAAACCCTCGACATGCGCGAAGCGCACCACATGGCCGACGCCCTCGGCGTCGCCATCCTCGTCCTCTTCGCACCCCCCTCGTCCCCGAAAAAGGGACAACCCGACAACGAAAGCAACCCGCCCTAAGGAGAGCGATGCCCCGCACCGCCACCGCCCCACCGCCGCCCCCGCCCGGCTACGTGTGGAGCGACGAAGCCGCCGCCCTCATGAGCATCCAGCGCAAAACCCTGTGGAACTACCACCACAACAACAAGGGCCCCAAGCCCACCCGCTACCGAGGCCGCCTCATCTACAAGATCGATGAGATCAAGGCCCACATCGACAGCGAGCTGGCCCCCGACGACAACGTCGCCGAGATGCGCCCCGCTGAGCCGCGCACCCCCCGCACCAGCCGCGCTGCCTGACGGCAGCAAAACGGCCCCACTGCCGGGCTCTCACACACCGGCAGCAGGGCCTTGCGAGGCCGCCGACAGCGACCTCAACGCACCACCCCACCCGAAACACGAAACGAAAGGGGCAGCACGTGCCTCAATCCTCTCAGACCTCAACCGACCGTGGCGCGCCTGACCTGTACGAGGTCACGTGGAAGTCCGGTCACGTGGAGCAGATCGCCGCACACCAGGTGATCGTGCCGAACTTCCTGACCCGCACCACGCGCGTCATGTTCCACGCCGAGATCGACGGCCGCTGGACGCTCGTCATGTACGCCAACGAGTCCGACATCCAGTCGATCCGCAACATCACCTCTGACGAGCAGCTCCCCGGCGGTGCGTCGTGATGCGCGCAAACCGTGTCGACCACTTCGCTGTCGCGGCCGAGTGCCGCTCCAACCCTGGCGAGTGGGTCGAGGCAGGCGAGTACAACTCGTCGACGAGCGCAGCAGGCGCAATCAGCTACATCACCCGCGCCTCTGTTCGAGACGACAGCCAGGCCAACGCCTATGCGCCCGCCGGTTCGTTCGAGGCAAGGAAGGCGCTCACCGACTTCGGAGCCCGCGTTGAGGTCCGGTACGTAGGACTCGGCGATGACGCTGCCTGGGCTGACGCCCTCGCCTCGCTGGCGGGAGCCGCATCATGACCGCCCCGGCCCGTCCCCGCTCGATCGCCGCCCTGGACGTACCGCTCGCTGTTGTGGAGCCGGCCGCGATCCTCCTGGAGGCCGCCGCCCGCACGCACTCGCCGTCCGACGCGCTCGCCTACCACCTCGACGAGTGGCTGATCACCCACCCTGACGCCCCGATCTCCACCGCCGACACCTACCCCGACTGGACCCCCGGAGGCACCCGATGAGCGCCTACACCGCCACGTTCTTCCTGGGCAAGACAACCCACGTCCATGGCAACGCGGCCGTGCACCCGGTGCTCTATGTCGAGCCTGAAGGCCAGCACCGGTCCGGGTACGTCACCTTCCAGCTCGACGCGAAGCTCCGTGTCGACGAGCAGCTGAAGGTCGCTGACCGGTTCGCCAAGGCAGTGGCTGCCTGGCGTGACGAGATCGCGGCGCGAGCCGACGAGCAGCGCACCGCAGCTGACGAGCTTGCTGAGGCCCGCGCCGAGATCGCCCGCCTCAAGGCTGAGCGTGAAACCGGAGCCGCCTCGTGAGCGCGCGGATCCTCGGAGGGATCACCTTCACCCTCAACGACGGGCCAGTCCGAGCCCACTTCGCCCGCGCCCCCCACACCGGCGAACCCAGCCAAGCCCTCATCCTCGGCGACTACACCGGCCACGAGCTGTACATCAGCCTCACCGAAACCCCCACCGACCGCATCGACGAAATCATCGAAGCCCTGGCCCGCATCCGCGACGACAAGATCCGCCACGCCCGCCTCGCACACCTCCCCGAGGTGGCGTGATGAGCCTGATCCCCAACCAGCCCGTAGTCGTCGCCCCCGCCCTCCTGCGCGCCCTCAACCTCGTCCCGAAGCCGGCCCCGCCCCGCTGGGCCACCGACCCCGACTTCATCGCCTCGATCCTCGCCGGACTCATCGACATCCCCGACGACCTCATGCAGGAGCAGCCGTGAGCATCCTCAACCTCCGCGGGACCGGCACCCGGCGCGCGGTCGACAAGGTCGCTGAACTCCGCGACGAGAACCGACGCCTGCTCACCGACTACCACCGTGCCGGAGACGAGATCGCCCTCCTCCGCAACGACCTCACCGTCGCCCGCACCAGCCAAGGGGCGGCTGAGGAGTTGGTCGTGCAGTTGCAGGCCGACAAGGACGAGCTGACGGAGGAACGCGACCAGCTCGCCTCGGAAGTCCGCGCCCTGCACGCCGAACTCGCCCCACACCGGGCGGCCGAAGCCAACGCCAACGCGGTCACCGTCCCGCCGATGGAACGCGACACCACCGCCATCGAAGACCAGGCCACCGCACCCGCAGGCACCAACGTCCGCACCCTCCGCGACGCCGCCAACCTCGGACTCCTCAGCAGTGTGACCCGCATCAACACGAGCGGCGCCACCGCCAACCCCCACCACCGCCCCGCCGCCTGACTCTGCCGCCCCACCGGATGCCACCGGCCGGCAGGGGCGGCGGCCAAAACAAGAACCCCAGGCCGCCACTAACGACCTGGGATCCGCGAACAGCATCCCACAGGGAGACCCCGTGAACGCAGCCACCTACGAGGTGAAGGTCCGCCAGGCGGCCACACCCGTCCTCGTCCTCGCAGTCGAGCCCATCCCCGGACTGCACGTGTACGAGCAGCCCGAAGAGCTCCGCGGCCACGGCGACGACGACACCCACCCCTGGCGGCTCGGCCACCACTCCGGGCTCGCCATGGCCGCCTTCACCACCCAAGACGAAGCCGTCAACGCTGCCCACGAAGTCGCCGGCTTCGCCGACTGGACCCGCAGCGCCGAAGACCTCCGCAGCGACCCGGACTTCAACCTCAGCGCCTACTACGACCGCCTCGCTGAGGCGACCAGCGGACTCCTCATCACCCGCTGATCACCCCGCAGCCGAAGACCCGCCGCGTCGAGCCCACCCCCACGCTCCGCGGCACCTCCGGGGCCAGGCCCCCACCCCCCTTCCGGGGCCTGGCCCCTCCCTCAGCACACCTTCATGGAGATCGCATGAGCACCGAAAGCACCACAGAACGCACGACTACCGCGCCCGGCGGCGTGCTACTGGGCCGCTTCACGCCGGGCACCGCCGGATGGAACGAGGCCCGTGGCGGACTCACCATCACCGCCACCGAGATCGCCGCAGTTGTCGGCCTCTCCCCGTGGATGAGCCGCTTCACCCTCTGGCACAAGAAGGCCGGACTCGACACCCCGCCCTTCGAGATGACCCCCGCGATCGAGTGGGGCAACCGCCTTGAGGACCCCGTCGCCCTCAAGTGGGAGGAAGAGCACCCGGGATTCCTCGCCGCGCCCGCCGGAACCTGGCGACACCGCGACCGGGAATGGCAGCGCGCCACCCCCGACCGGCTCGTCTACCAGCAGCCCGCCAACGAATTTGAGATCCCCCACAAGGCCGACGCGCTCCTCGAGGTGAAGACCTCCCCGTTCGGAGACGAGTGGGGACCGGCAAACTCCGACGAGATCCCCATCCACTACCGGTGCCAAGTCCAGTGGCAGCTAGACACGTTGGGCCTCTCCCGCTGTCACATCGCCGTCCTCATCGGCGGCTGGGACTACCGCGAATACGTCGTCGACTACGACGAGGCCGAAGCGAACCTCCTCCGCGACGCCGCCGCCCACTTCCTCACCGAAGTCACGGACGGCATCCGCCCACCCATTGACGGCGCCGACGACACCTACAAGACCATCCGTGTCCAGCCCGACCACTTCGACGACATCGACGTACAGATCCCCGCCGGAGACGCAGCCCGCTACCAGGCCGCGCAAGACGCCGCCAAGGCCGCCGACGCCGAACTCACCGCCGCCAAGGGCATCGTCCTCGACCACATCGGAACCGGCCGGCGCGCCGTCGTCGGCGAGCAGCGCATCGCCTACCGCATCGCCAAGCCCGACGGCACCACCAAGTCGCTCAACCCGTACAAGCAGAAGGCAGCCGTCTCATGACGGAAGCCGAGCAACTCCTGATCACAGCAGCCGACCTGAACAAACAGGCCGAGATCGCCGAGCAGCTCCAGAAGCCGGTCCAGCTGCCAGCCGAAGTCGTCCGCGTCCTCGCCTACTTCGTCGAGACGTGCGGTCGAGCGGTCGCCCGCGCCGGATCCATCAAGGAGACCGGAGCGTCCGAAGCCCTCATCGAGCACGCCCACGACCTCGCCCGCACCCACCTCGGAGAATTCAAGTGAGCCAGATCAGCAACGCCATCGCCACCCGCGACCAGGGCCCCGCCGCCCAGATCGAGACCTACCGCAGCGAATACGCCGCCCTCGTCCCCTCCCACGTCAACGCCGACCAGTGGATCCGTCTCGCCGTCGGCGCCATCCGCGGCAACCGCGACCTCGAACAGGCTGCAGCCAACGACGTCGGCGTCTTCCTCCGCGAACTCAAGACCGCCGCCCGCCTCGGACTCGAACCCGGAACCGAGCAGTTCTACCTCACCCCCCGCAAGAAGGGCGGCCGCAAGGTCATCCAGGGGATCGTCGGCTACCAGGGCATCGTCGAACTCATCTACCGCGCCGGCGCCGCCTCCACCGTCATCGTCGAATCCGTCCGCGCCAACGACGTCTTCCGCTACGTGCCCGGTCGCGACGCCAAGCCCGTCCACGAAATCGACTGGTTCGGCGCCGACCGCGGCCCCCTCGTCGGCGTGTACGCCTACGCCGTCATGAAGGACGGCGCCGTCTCCAAGGTCGTCGTCCTCAACAAGGCGCGCGTCATGGAGATCCGCGCCAAGTCGGACTCCAAGAACTCCGAGTACAGCCCGTGGAACACCAACGAGGAATCCATGTGGCTCAAGTCCGCAGTCCGGCAGCTCGCCAAGTGGGTGCCGACCTCCGCCGAGTACATGCGTGAGCAGCTCCGCGCCCAGGCCGAAGTCTCCGCCGAGACCCCCAGCCTCGCCGACGCCCCGCCGCTCCCGCCCACCGCCAACGCCCTCGACGACTACGACCCCGACGACGAAGCCCCCATCGAAGGCGAACTCGTCGCCTGACCCGCACACGCATGAGCCGCCCCGCGGGCAAGGCGGGGCGGCTCGGAACCTCAGCACACCACACCCAGCAGGGAGCACGCCATGACCGCGACTGTGCAGCCCGCCCTCGACGGCAGCATCCCCACCCCGCGCACGACCCGCGTGCACCGGCAGGCCGACGACTACGAAACCTGGCTCGACGAAGTCTGGCCCAAGTTCATAGCCGCCGCCGCGACCGGCCACACCTTCACCACCTACGAGATCGCCGACGCCCACGACCTCCCCGCACCCCCCAACCCCCAAGCCCACTGGGGCCGACTCATGACCCTCCTCCGCGACGAGGGCTACATCCGCACCGCCGGCTGGGCCTGCTCCAACCGACCCACCACCCACCACAGCGGAGTCCGCACCTGGAAAGGCACCGCCGCCGCAAGGAGGGCCGCCGCATGAAGGACGACCTCCTCAACCTCAACGCCCGCGTCGCCACCCTCCTCGACATCGCCACCTGGCTGTGGATCAGCTCCGCGATCGCCCTCACCGGCCTCCTCGCCTGGGCCGCCCTCGCGGTCCTCCGCCGCGCCACACACGCCATCACCCAGTCGTTCACCCGCGCCAACCAAACCATCGCCGACATCCAGCCCCGGAAGGAGAAGCCATGACCACCACCAAACCGCTGCCGCCCCACGGAAGCGAGGGCCGCTACAAGGGGACGAAGACACGCCAGCCCTGCCGGTGCAAGGCCTGCGTTCGCGGGTGGACGAAGGCCGGCCAGCGTCGTCAGCTTCTGCGCCTTGCGGGCAAGCCGCCGACCCTCACCGCAGAGGAGATGGACCGAGTCGTTGCGCACGTCGCGAAGTGCCAGCAGGCAGGCATGAGCCAGAACAACATCGCCCGCCGGGCCAACGTCGCACAGTCCACGATCAGTCGAATCACCAGGAACGTCGGGGCCGGTGTGCTCCGAGCGCAAGGCGAACGCATCCTCGCCGTGCGGGTCGGAGACTTCGACGACCGTGCGGACCGTCCCGCGACGGGCACTGTCCGCCGAATCCGCGGCCTTTACCTGGCCGGCTACGGGCCGCAGGCCATCACCTCCATCGCGAAGCTCAGCGAGGCGCTCATCACGGACTTCGCGGGCGGTAAGTACCCCACCGCCTGCGCCCGCACCGACGAGGCGATCCGGAAAGCCGTCACCGAACTCACGCGACGAGCTGGCCAGGGGCCCAGCGTGGCCGCCCGTCGTCGTGCCTTGCAGATGGGGTGGGCGCCGCTCGGGGCCTGGGACGACATCGATGACCCCAACTGTGTCCCCGACTGGACTGGTCACTGCGGTACGGACCACGGCTTCTGGCTCCACCGGCAGCAGCGGATCGCGATCTGCGCCCGCTGTCAGGCGGCCCACGACGAGTGGATGGCCGCCCACGCCAACCTTGACGGCCAGGAGCGCGCACGCCTCCAGCTCGCCGCCCGCTCCGCCGCCTCCCGCCGCGAAGCCGACCTCGCCACCGACGCCCGCGAACTCATGCGCGTCTCCGGCCTTGACGTCACCCAGACCGCCGAGCGCCTTCGCGTCACCAAGCAACACCTCCAGCAGGTCCTCGTCCGCCACCCCGACCCCACCACCGTGAAGGAAGCCGCCTGATGTACCGCAACGACAACGACGCGCTCTCCGTGATGGATTGGTTCTGCGGCGCCGGCGGAAGCAGCCAGGGCGTGCACGCCGTCCCCGGCGTCCGGGTCGAGCGCGCGGCGAACCACTGGAAGCTCGCCATCGCCTCCCACGCCGAGAACTTCCCCGAGACGTCGCACTACCAGGGCGACATCCGCAAGGCCCCCGTCTGGGACTGGCCCGTCACCGACATCTTCTGGGCCTCCCCGGAGTGCACCAACTGGTCCGTCGCCAAGGGTAGGAAGCGTGACTTCCAGAACGCCATGCAGGGCAGCCTCCTCGACCTCCTCGCCGGCCTCGACGAAGAGGACGACGAGCCGACCGCAGAGGAAGAGTCCCGCGCGCTCATGGAGGAGGTGCCCCTGTACCTGCGCGGCGTCATGGAACGTGGCCAGCTCGTCAAGGCGGGCATCGTCGAGAACGTCGTCGACGTCCGCGCCTGGGACCAGTGGGACCGCTGGATCGGCGAGATCCACAAGATGGACTACTGGACGCGGATCATCGCCCTCAACTCCATGCACGCCAACCCGCGGGCCGTCCACGCCGCGCCGCAATCCCGCGACCGCCTCTACGTCGCCTACTGGCACAAGTCGCTCGGCCGCACCCCGGACTGGGACAAGTGGCTGCGGCCCCGCGCCTGGTGCTCCGGCTGCGACAAGTATGTCCAGGCCATGCAGGTGTTCAAGCAGCCCGGCCGCGACATGGGCCGCTACCGCCAGCAGTACGTGTACCGGTGCCCGAACACGACCTGCCGGAACCAGATCGTCGAACCCGAGGCACTGCCCGCCGCCGCGGCGATCGACTGGTCCATCCCCGGCCAGCGCATCGGCGACCGGGCCAAGCCGCTCGCCGACAAGACCATCAAGCGCATCGAGGCCGGACTCAAGAAGTTCTCCCGCCCCGTCCCGATGATGGTCCCCGCCGGCGGCACCTGGCGCGACTCGGCCGTCAGCATCGCCGAGCCGATGCCCGCCCGCACCACCCGCGAGAACGACGCCCTCATGGTCCCGCCGCTCATGGTCCCGGTCGAAGGACGCGACGGGAAGGACGCTGCCTCCGCTCTCGGCCCGCTGCGGACCATGACCACCCGCAATGAAACCGGACTCGCGTGGCTGCCGTTCATCGCCGAACTCCGTGGCGGCGGCAGCGTCGCCCGCTCCGTGTCAGAGTCCCTCGCGACCGTCACCGCCTCCGGAAACCACCACGGCCTCGTCATGCCCGCGATGGTGATGCGGAACAACGGCAGCAAGGGCGACGGCGGCGAGCACTGCACGACGCCGGCCGAGCCGTTCCGCACGATGACGACGGCCGGACACCAGTCGCTCCTCACCTGGGAGCACATGCTCGTCCCGTACTACGGCAACGGCGCCCCCAGGTCGGTCAACGACCCGATCGGCGCCCTCACCACCCGCGACCGGTACGCGCTCGTCAAGGGCGACATCGACATCAACGACGTCCTGTTCAGGATGCTCGAGCCGCACGAGATCGGGCGGGCCATGAGCTTCGGCGACGACTACATCGTCCTCGGTAACAAGCGCGAGAAGGTCCGTCAGTACGGCAACGCCGTCACCCCCAACGCCGCAGAGATCCTCGTCTGCGCCCTCGTCGAAGCCATCACCGGCGAAGAGATCGACCGCCACACCGAACCCGGCCCCGAACTCGCGGTCGCAGCGTGACCGGGCATCGCTCCCGAGTCTGCCTCACCGGGAAACGCCGCTACCGAGACCGCATCGGCGCCCAGCTCGCCCTCGCCGTCCTCAAAGAACGCACCAGCTGGAGACGCCGAGAAACCCGCGCCTACCAATGCCCCGCCTGCCGCGGATGGCACCTCACCAGCAAGCCATAGCCGCACACGACAAGGGGCCCCGCAAGCGGGGCCCGGGAGGGGAGAAGGAGATGCGAGAACTACGGCTCGTAGTCCTGGAACCGCTTGGCCGCGGCGGCGTCGCGCTCCTCGATCTCCATGAGCGCCTTCGCCATCTGCTCGAGGAACTGCTTCGTGGTCTCGGGCTGAGGCCGAGCGCCGGCCGTGAGGTGGAACGCCTCGACCATGCGGCGGTCGGACTTGGCGGTCTCGTAGGTGTCCGGCGTGACGAGGACGACCTTGCGCCGGTTGCGGACGGTCAGCGCGCTGACCAGCCCGTCTTCCCGCACCTGCTCGATCAGACGAGTGAGCAGAGCGCGGGCCTTCGTGAGCGGCACTTCCTGGACGCCGTCCTCGGCGATGCGGGGTTCCAGTTCAGCGGCCATGTCGAGAGTGTAAGTCATGGTCAACCTTTCCATTCTTGCCAATCTTTAAAGTAGTATGGCACCGGAAGGTCGCCCCGCCAACGCGCCAGCCCTTTCAGCAAGCCCGATGAGAGAAGACAGCCGTGGGAATCCGCCTGATCGTCGAGGTGCTCAACAGCGCACCCGAGGCCCTGACGCACAGGGAGAAGCTCCTCCTCGTCGTCCTGGCCGAGGACGCCAACGAGGACACCCGCATCACGTGGAACAGCGTCGAGCGGCCTGAGGTGCTCCGAGGCGCCAAGGTCAGCCGCTCCCAGCTGTACGCGGTCCTCAAGTCACTGACCGCCAAGGGTGTGCTCGAGAAGCTGACGGCCGGCCAGAAGAACGGCACCGCCAAGTACAAGATCGCCAAGTTCCCCGAGTCTCAGTGTCAGGGAATCCCAGACACTGACGCCCCGCCTCAGAGTCCCGGAACTCCTGACACTGACGCCCGTCAGCGTCCCGAAACTCCTGACACTGACCCCGAGCCTCAGTGTCAGGAAAACGCGGACACTGACCCGTCTCAGTGTCAGGGAATCCGGGACGTCAGTGTCAGGGAATCCGGGACCCCTACCCCTACTAACCCCTCAACTACTACCCCTCTAGCAAGCAAGAGGGAGCGGACGCAGCAGCCCCCCACCAGCGACGGCATCCCCGAAGCCGCGCGCCCCCTCGTCGACGCCATCACCGCCGCCGGCGTCTACGTCCGCTGGCCCTTCAAGGGCAACGCCTGGTTCCCCGTGCTCGCCATGATCAGTAAGAGCGGTGTCCCCGCCATGGTCGACCACGCCCTCAAGGCCGCCTCACGCACCGACGTTGAGTCCGCCAACTACTTCCTCAAGGGCTGGGGCGAACTCCCGCCCATCCCCGCCGCCAACACTGCGCGGCCCCAACTCCGCGCCGTCGCCGGGGGCTTCCAGCCCTACCGCAACCCCACCGACCAATCCGTCTACGACGAGGATCTCTGATGCAGTACATCCCGCCGAACAACCTCCGCGGCCACGACCTCGCCCCGCTCCTCGCCGCCCGCGGCCTCGAGCAGGAGTGGTTCAACACCAACGACTTCGACGCGCACTCCACCGCGAACGTCGCCCGGAACACGTACCTGGACGTCGCCGCCATCGTGCCGTTCCACTTCCGGAACGCCATCCCCACCCTGCCGGAACTCCACCAGTGGATCGACCAGCTCGTCGCCGGCGCCCGCCAGGCACAGACCGAGCGCGACGCCCCGATCGCCACCGTCGCCAACGGCCCGTCCCTGCTCCTCCTCGGCCCGACCGGCACCGGGAAGACCTACGAGGCGTTCGGTGCCGCCCGAGCCCTCGCCGTGTCCGGCGCCGTGGCCCGCTGGCAGGTCACCACCGCCGCCGACCTGTACGCCGCGCTCCGCCCCCGCCACGGCATCGACAGCGAAGCCGAGTTCCGCAAGTACCGCGACGCCCCGCTCCTCCTCGTCGACGACCTCGGCGCCGAACGGAAGCCCACCGAGTTCACCGAAGAAGTCAACTTCCGGCTCATCAACCACCGGTACGAACACCACCTGCCAACCCTCCTCACGTCCAACGCGGATGCCGCACAGCTCCGCGAGCGCCTCGGTGGCCGCGTCACCTCCCGACTCCGCGAAATGTGCCAGCGCATCGCTATCAAGGGCGACGACCGCCGGAGGACCGCCGCGTGACCACCACCGACCTCTGGGCCCCCGACGAAGCCACGCCGGCCACGGAGCCGGGTATGCCCGAGCGGCCCTGTGATCTCGAAGCCGAACGCGTCCTCGCCGCGACCGCGATCATGCAGCCCGACTGCATCGACGACCTCGCTGGCGAAGGCTTCGACCCCGCCGACATCACCATCGACTGGCTCCGCTGGACCTGGTACGCCGTCGAAGAGCTCCGCACTCACTTCCGCGACGGAGAGTTGAAGCACCTCGCCGTCCACCGGCAGCTCGAAACCTGGCATGCCGACGGCCGCATGCCCAGCCGTGTCCCCACCCCCGACGCGCTCATGCAACTCACCAACGAAGCCCACCCCGGAGGCGCCGCCTGGTACGCCCGACGCGTCACCAAGAAGGCCGTCGCCGCGCGCGTCGTCGCCCTCGGCCACACGGCAGTGCTGAAGGGCAGCTCGCCCGCCTTCGACGAAACCGCCGACATCGCCCAACTCCAGGCCGACCTCGACGGCGTCGTCCGCCCCACCGACGACACCGACCTGTCGCCGATCGGCGACCTCGTCGGCGACAGCCTCGTCCGCGCCGTCACCCCGCCCAGCAACGAAGACCGCATCCCCACCGGCTTCATTGACCTCGACGCACTCCTGTCCGGCGGCTTCACCCAAGGCCAGATGATCGTCATCGGCGCCCGGCCCGCCATGGGCAAATCCACGCTCGCCCAGGACTTCGCCCGCGGCGCCGCCATCAAGAACAACATCACGACGCTCATCGAATCCCTCGAAATGAGCAAAGCCGACCTGTCCGACCGGATCCTGTGCGCCGAAGCCCGCATCCCCCTCCACCACCTGCGGCAAGGCATCGTCTCCGACACCGACCTCGCCCGCGGCGCCACCCGCGTCCAACAAGCCATCGCCAGCGCGCCGCTCTTCATCAACGACAGCGCCCTCCTCACACTCGCCACCCTCCGAGCCCGAGTCCGGAACCTCGTCCGCACCCAGAACCTCCGACTCGTGATCATCGACTACCTGCAGCTCATGCAAGTCGGCCGCGCAGACAACCGGCAGCAAGCTGTCGCCGACCTCTCCCGCGGCCTCAAGCTCCTCGCCAAAGACTTCAACATCGCCGTCGTCGTCCTCTGCCAGCTCAACCGGGGCCCCGAGCAGCGTGTCGAAAAGAAACCCCAAGTCTCCGACCTCCGTGAGTCCGGGGCGATCGAGCAGGACGCCGACATCGTCATCCTGCTCCACCGCGAAGACGCCTACGACAAGGAATCCGCGCGCGCCGGCGAAGCCGACCTGATCGTCGGCAAGCACCGCAACGGGCCCACCGCCACCGTCACCGCCGCCGCGCAACTCCACTACGCCCGCTTCATCGACATGGCAGCCGCCTGATGAGCATCGACATCGCCGACATCACGGCGCTCCGCGAACAAGGCGACCTCGCCGCCTACCTCCTGTCCCTCACCGGCCGGGCCCCCAAGCCCCAAGCCGAGCCCGCCGCCGAGCCGGCTGCCCCCGCGTACCGCATCGCCCACAAAGGGGGCTGGCCCATCGGCACCGCCGCCACCGGGCCCACGCCCACCCACGGCCGCTGCACCTGCCCCCAGTGCGAGGAAGCCGCCGTCATCCAACTGCCGCGCCAGGTGGGCCGGTCCGAGGAGGCCGCGTGATGTGCCGTGCTGGGTTTGCGGGTGACCGGTGGTTGGGTGGGTCGCGCCCGCCTGGCCCGTGCGGGGGCCTGTGTGGGCGTCTGACGGCCTCGCGGGCGCCCGCCGCCTCCCAGGTTCACCCGGGCCCTCCCGGGCCTCCTGGCGGCCGTCTACGGCTTCTCGGGCTCCCAGTCCTCAACTCGACTGCCTGGAGCCGCACATGACCCCACGCTGTGCCGCCTGCCGCCGCCGGCTGAAACACCCCACGCCGTCGGGTCTCGGCCCGGTCTGCGAGAAGCGCCTCACCCCCACCCCGAACCACCCCACACCAGGAACGGCGAGCAGCTATCCCGTCGCCGTCATTCCAGGGCAGACCGAACTGCCCCTGACCGAACACCAACCCACCCTTTGGAGCCTCTAATGACCGACCGTCCGGCCACCGACATCGTCACCATCCTGGCGCCCGCTGGCGTCCCGGCCCACGAGTCCCGGTTCGCTCACACCGACGAGGACGGGGACCGGCTGCTGATCGCAACCGCCCTGCTCGCGGGCAACAAGCCCGGCATCTACTTCCGCACCGACCACAACGGATCCAGCCTGCCGGTCGACGACCTCCAGCGGCTGATCGCCCAGTTGCAGGTGATCGCCGACGCGTCCCGCGCCGAGGCCGAGGAGGCGCGGCGATGACCTCCTACCGCATCGAGTTCGGCAAGGTCGGCGACCACTACCCGGTACCGCCCCTCACCGTCGACTGGGCCGACCCGACCGAGGCCGCGCGCACCGTGGCCCGGCACGCCATCCCGCACCTGAAGCCCGTCCTTGAAGACCTCGGCCGCCCGGAGCTGGCGGACTGCTTCTTCCGGACCAGCAAGGACATGACCTGCGGCGACTTCCTGTACCTCGGCCTCACCAAAGGCGGCAAGGGCGCCCAATTCTGCCCCGCCCGCCTGACCGCCGTGGAGGCGCAGCGAGCCGCGTTCGTCGACAGCCTTGAGATCGCCCTCACCGGCGGCTGCGGCCACTGCGACACCGAGGCCATCGAGCTGTGCGCGGCCTGCGGCAAGTGCCGCTGCCACCGACACGACGCGTGCACCCGCCCGACCTCGTGACCACGAGCACGGCCGCCCACTCCACACCACGAAGGAGCACCACATGCCCGAACGCCCGTACACCGACGAAGACCTCCGCGCCGAGGCGGCCCGCCAGCACAGCGTCCTCACCGACGACCCCGACTTCATGGGCGTCGGCGAGCAGATGGAATACACCTTCATCGACTCGACCGACGACAACGACCCCGACGGCATCGAGGACTCCGGCTCCACATGGGATGAAGCCCTCGACCGGGAGCAATTCGGCGAAGCGCAGAGGAAGATCCACAGCCTGATCCAGGGCGCCGCTGAGCTGTCCGACTGGGCCGTGAACCTCGGCGCCGACGGGCTGGAGCCGACCGAGCACACCTTCCAGCTCGGCGCGCAGGGGACAGGTCCGGGCGACCCCGAAGAGCCGTTCGTGCGGCTGCATTTCGCCTTCAGCCCGAATGCCACACAGGAAGACCGTGACCGCTGGGTCGTGCAGCTGGCGCGCGTGATCTCACAGAACCTCTAGCCCGCCCCGGGGGCGGCGGTGTCGCCCGCCGCCCCACCCCACCGCAAGGAGACACACCATGAACGACCCCACCGTCACCGACCTGCGGCGCGAGCTGGAGAAGGCCCGCCTCGCCCTCATCGACGCCCAGTCCCACCTGTCCGCCCACGCCCAGATGAATGCCGCACTCCACTGTGCCAGCGAGGTGTTCTACTCGCCGCTGCACGCCAAGGTCACCACCGCAATCCAGGGCATTGAACACGCCCTGACGCGAACTGAGTCCGCCGTGGTTGGCGGCCAGGACTCCGAGAAGCTCGCCGCGATCCTCGCCGACCTCGACCGCTGCCAGCACGGCCGCCACCAAGGCGACCCCTGCGGCCCCGCAGACGACTGCACGGGCACCTCCGCAGGCAACCCGCACCTTCGCCCCGGGCAAGTCATCGGCTACGACCTGCGCGGCGACCACATCGTCGTACCCGACCGCGACCACAAGCACGACCCCGCCGCATGGCGCGACCGGCCGAAGGCGTCATGAGCGACCGCCCGCCGTCACGCTGGCCGTCCGACTGCGATCCCGGCTGGGAGCCCAGCGACTTCAGCCTGTGGGGGCATCCCGACCCCCTCGGCCAACGCGTCCCGGACAACGCCCGCATCGAAACCATCCACCCCAGCGAGGAATACCTATGACACCCGCCGAAGAGATCACTGCCGCAGCCGACAACCTGCGCACCGCCCGCCTTTCCGGCGCCGTGACAATGACGCCCGCCGTGGCCGGACTTGTGGCTGCACGCGAGCCGCTGGCCACCTGGCTGGATGAGGAAGCCCGCCTGCACGCCGACGATGTGGCCGCGCAGACCGGCGACGGATCGACGGTCGCCTGCGAGAACTTCCCCCACGCCCTCGCCGTCGCCCGAGCGATCAACGGCGTCCCGTCATGACCCGCCCGCCGATCCGCTGGCAGCCCGACGAACGCTCCGCCCGCATCCTCGCCGCGTTCACCGCCCAACGCGAACCCCGCGACAGCGTCCTCCGCCGCGCCCTCGAACTCCTCGCCCAAGCCGACGGCATCGTCGACCACCGAGGCCGCATCCGAACCGCAGCCGAACGGAGGACACGATGACCCTCAACCTCGCCGGCCGCCCCCTCACCACCGCCGAACTCGCCGTCCTCCGGCACTCCGCCCACGGCTACACCTACGCACACACAGCCCGCCTCCTCGGCTACCAGGAGAAGAGCATCAGCAAGATGGCACTACGCGCAGCACGCAAGCTAGAAGCCCGCTCCATCACCCACGCCGTACACGTAGCGACTACCCGCGGCCTCATCGGCACCCACCCCGACTGCGGAACGCGGGCCGCCTACCTCCGCCACCTCCGCCGCCACGAACCAGCCTGCGGCGCCTGCAAAGCCGCTAACGCCCAACACGCCGTCGCCCAACGCGCCGGCCAACTCAAGGACACCCCGGCAATTCGCACGAACCGGCGCACGACACCGGTACATCGGCAGGCGCCGTAAATCCGTGCGCCCCCCATGCCACTGCACCGTGGGTTAGGTCACGGCTCCGTGACGCCAGTCTGGGTATGGACACTCCACGGCAACACGCCGAGGCCCCCGGTGCAGGACTACCGGCTTCCCAACCTGCCTGCACCAGGGGCCAACCCACCAGGAACCCTGGAAGGAGAAGTACGTGACCGTACCTCCATGTGTGCATGCCCCCAACGACGGCCAGGCACACGGCGCGAACGAGTGGCACGTCATCGTCATCACCGTCACGATCACCGTGATCGTGCTCGCGTGCGCCGGAGCGAGCCCCGACTGGATCGCAGCCATCGCGGCCCTCCTCGCCGCCCTCACCCGCAAGTAACGCGCGACAGCGCCCCGACCACGCGGTCGGGGCGCCTCACCCTCCCCGCGACGGCACGCGGGCAGCCAGGTTCCCCAGCAGCCAGCGTGCCGTCGCCCGATCCGGCTGGCCGCCATCCCGCACCGCCGCCAACAACGGCAGCAGGGCCTGCGCCTCCGGGAGGGACAGCAGCGGGAGGAGCGGGGCCGGCGGGTCCACGGCGGTCGTGTCATCGTCGACGTTCATGCCGGGGTAACGGCAGGCCGGGGCCGGGGTCACGGACCTAGACACCGCGGCTGGCCGGGAAGGGTTCTGATACCGACTTGATACCCGTTACGCTGCCAGAGTCAGCCTGTGATCAGCGGAGGCACGATGAGCAACCAGCGATGGACCGACGACGAGCTCGCCGACCTCAACGAGACCATTCAGGCTGCCCTCGAAAACGGTAACCAGGACCTCGTCGACTACTGGACCGGCATCCGCGACGGCAGCACCCCCGTCACCGACTGGGAAAACCTCCGCGTCGACCTGTACGCCAAACACGGCATCGACGTCGGGCACAGCGCGGCATAATCCCAGACCATGGCGAAGCACCGCAGCCCAGGCACCCGCATCATCTACAGTGACGTCGCCGCCCGGCAGGCCCGCCAATTCACCCCCGTCGAAGTCATCGACGTAGACCGCGCCCTCTCCGCCATCGCAGCCGACCCCACCATCGGCATCATGCGAATCAAACCCGAGCACGGCGGCATCATGTGGGAATACCGGGCGCCAGGAACCACAGTGCGGATCATCTACACCATGACCGTCCGCCGCACCATCGTCACCGTCGCCTACTTCGAAGCATGACAACGCCCCCGCAGCCCATACAGGGCGCGGGGGCGTTGACGCAGAAGCGTGGGGGCTAGGCGGCGGCTGCGAGCGCCCTCGTAGGGTCAGCCAACTCCGCGTACACCTGCTCGGCGAACCGCCAACCCGCAGGCGTGTGCCCGAACCGCGCCCCAGACCGAGGCGCCACCAACACAACCGGGCCCCCGCCACCAGACGCCTGCACAACACCCAAGCCGTACACAGCAGCCTCCATCACCAGCACCTCCGAACCCCCGGCCACGCCATCCAGCCACACCACCGACCGGCAATACGCGCCAAACCGGCCCGCCCGAACAAGCCCGCCACGAGCCGGCCGCAACATCCGCACCACAGACAGATCCACCGTCAGCGGACGCACCAAGCGGCGCGTCACACAGCCACCCGACCACTCCACCACGCCCGACGGACAGCGCCGCAGCAGCCGCCGCTCCATCAACGTCAACGACGCCACAGGCACGGGCAGACCGGCAGGCAACCGCATCAGACGATCCAGCACCGACACATCCAACACAGGAGACACACGCTGCCGGGCACGGCGCTCGACCTCTGCTGCGTTCAACCGAACCGACAGTGCAGCCCGCACACCGCGAACCCGCACCTCCACCACCGAAGAACCCGCCTGCAAGCCGCCATCGACCGACTCGCAGACTCGGCGAGCAGCATCCAGATTCACGCGCGCGGGCATCAGGCGCCCCCCTCCGGGCCGCTAACCGCCCGCGCCATCCACTCCGCCCGCACCGCAGCAAGTCGGCGCTGAGTCTCCCGCAGCTGCTCCACGCGGTCGGCCAGTGTGTTGATGACCGTCTCCAGGCCGTCCGGGTCGAGGCCGTCGATGTAGTGGTCGTCGACCAGCTCGACCACCGCATACGGCAGCCGCTCCGCGATCTTCGGCGACCACGGCTCCACCTTGATCACCGTGGATAGGACCCGCAACTCCTCAGCCCGGCCGTCCTCATTCACCGGCAGAGTCAACGCGTCATCCCAGAGCCAGCACCAGATGTCCTCACGCGCCGTCGGCGACGCCATGTCGCCGCTGTGGTCAAGGGCGCATCCCGACATGCACGTGTACTGCTGCCGCTCGCCCGTGCCCCGGTCGACAAACGACCACGAGCGGGGCTCGGGCCCAGGAACGCACAACTCGTGATGCGTTAGAGTGGCAGACATTCAGATACCTCATCTCTTCGCAGGGTGGATGGATCTGTGACCAGCGGGTTCGCGCTCCTGGTCAAACTGGCCCGGTGTTCGCGCACCGGGCCTTCGCTTGCCGTGGAACCTACCGGGGTGGCGCCTATGAGACACAACGCTTGCGATCGGATCCGGTACTTGCGAGGCAGGGAAGAAAACCAACTGGCCTAGGCCGTGACCTGCTAAGTCACAATCCTCGGACCTCGGTTTTCCCTCCCGGCGGGATGCACCTAGGGCCGATCTTGTAGCCAGAGGCCCTGATGGGGGATGCCGACAACCTGGCCGGAAGTAAACGGTGTTGCGATGGCGCTTCGAAGGTGGCGCGCAGTGACGGTCTTTGGGGTCGCGCCGAGAAGTCGACGTTCCGTGATCCGGCCGACTCGGGGCTGCGCGGACCTCGCGGCCGCGGCATCGAAGAGGCCACCGGCCGTAACGCAGCAGGTCAGCCGAAGAAGCCGAGAGTCGATCACGTGCAGCAGGCGTGGAGCGAAGACGGTCACGGGGTGCCCCGTCGGGTCTGGTGCAGTCCTTGACGCACCGCTCGCACATGAGTAGCTGCCTTGGCTGCGGACTCGAAGTGGAAGGGGCGGCCGTTGCTGTGGCACGCCACCGCCTGGAAGTCGATCCGCCTCTGCTTGGTGCAGAGGAGCCGCAGTTCCACGTGGAAATCCTCCGTCTCGGCGATCGTGTGTGTCACGCGTGCCCGGTGACGTATCGGGCCTGGCGCCAGGACGGGGGCTAGGTCCACCGATGGCTGCTGTTCGGTCGCTGCTGTTAGAGCGCGCACGAAGCCCGAGCGTAGGACGGCGCCGAGAAGGGTTCGCTCCTCGGCTTCGATTGCCACGTGAGGGCTGTGCATGCGCCCCCAGCGTGCGACCTGCAAGAACCATGCGCGGCGCAAGTAGGTGTTGAAGCGCTGTCGCTCGGCAGGGCTGGCAACGGATGGTCCTGTCTCCAGTGCGCCGAGCAGGGAGTTGCAGGATGAGCAGATCAGGCCGCGAACGGCGGCGTTCCCGTAGCGATGGTCGTGGTCGATGATGAGCCGCCCAAGGGCGGTCTCTGCGGCGTCGACGCCGCACACTTCGCAGTGGCCGGCGGATCTGGCGCGTAGCGCTTCGAACTCGGCGCATTCCATCTCGTATTGCAGGTGGGTGCCGCAGCGGGCGGCCCCATCATGAGGGTGATCAAGCGCGGTGCGGTCATTGGGTACGAGCATGCCGCTCCTAACGGTGCGTGTGGCGTCAGCCACCATCGGGAACGACTGTAAGAGGTTTGTTGAGTAGTTGGCAACGCTCTCGTTGGCTGCGAATCAGATAGGGGCCCGACGCGAGAGCGCCGGGGCCCTATCTGATTCGCAGGTCAGAACTCGTACTCAAGCTCGTACAGGTGCCCCGCCTTGATCATGAACTCTGCTTGGATCGGCCGGTCATCCACGCTGTACGTCACCCGGAACTGGCGCAGCACCGGCAGCTTCGTCGGCATCTGCAGCGCCTCCTGCTGCTGCGGGGTCGGCCACCGCGCCGCCACCTTGTCCACGCAGCGAAGTGGCGGCCAGCCCGCCTCCGTGAGGACTCGGCCGGCGCCGCCCTTGATGCGGCGCTTCTCGGCGATCGGCGTGCCCTGGGCGAGCTCAAGCGGGAAGTAGACCTCGACCAACTCGCAAGGCTCATCGTCGAGATAGAGCACCTGGCGGCGAAGCTGCGCCTTGCCCTCGGGCTCAAGGCCGAATGCCTCGCGCACCAGGAACGGCGGGACAACCTCCTCGACGTTAAGGAGCTCGGACCGGCCGGCGAGACCCTTGCGTTCGGCGGAGCTGATCCACTGGTACTTCCCGCCGTCGGCGGGCGGGTTCTTGTACTCGGCGGGCGTCATGGTGCGCTGCCGGTGCTCGCGGGCGTAGATCCCAGCGCCGCGGCGGGTGTAGACGAGGCCCTCGCGTTCCAGGATCGCCATGGCGTTCTTGATGGTCTGGGCGGCGGCGCCGAACTGTTCGGTGATCTTCCGGCTGGAGGGGAGTGGCTCGCCTGGGGGGAAGTCGCCGTCCAGGATGCCGTCACGCAGGTAGGCGGCGATCTGGTCCTGTACGGGCCAGATCGGCTTCTCTTTCTCGTCCGGGCTGTCTGTCATGTCAGTCGACCTTCATTGAGTAGTGGTGCCGCCCAATGCGGCCGGGGCTGACCATGACGGACACCTCGTAGGGGCGCCCGCTGCTGTTGGTGATCGTGCGGGTGAGGGTCAGAATCCACTCGCTGTTGTCGGCGAGCTGGAGCGCCTCGGCCTCGTCCCTTGTCGGCCGCCGGGTCTGTACGTCCTCGTCGACCTGGTGCGGCGTGTAGCCGAGCTCGGCCAGTAGTCCGACGGCGCCGCCTTTGATCTTGCTGGGCCTCTCTAGGGGGGTGTCGCCCCCGATGTCGGCAGGCCAGTACGAGGTCTCGTACTGGATCGGCTGCCCGTCGAGCAGTACGAGCCGGTGGCGGGCGGCGACCTGTTCCCCGGGTGCCAGGTTCAGGTTCTCGGCTACGGCACGTGGAGCGGGCTCCCGGCCGGCGCCCAGGATGCGATGCGTCCCCGACTGTCCTCGGGTGGCGGCCTCTTTAGCCCACGTGTCTCCCTGGCTGCCGGCGATGTATGGCGCCGATGAGCCGATCCACCGGTCCTGGGTCATCTCCACTCCTCTCCCGCGCAACTTCTCAAGAGTCCTTCAGCAATTTCTCCCACCATAAGCCCACGTCAGCCGGGCTGGTGGGGCTGTCGAGAGCGACCCGTTCAAGTGAGAACCTTGCAAGGTCTCAATAGACCTGTCACAGTCGTTGGTGTTCCCGCCCCCGACTCCTGGATTGGAGAGCCCGATGCTGCCTGCGGCTCAGAAGCTGCTGACCGTGAAGGAGACCGCATTTGAGCTGCGGGTCTCCGAGCCGACGGTCTACCGCTGGATCTCCAACGGTGACCTCCCGGCGATTCGGTACGGGCAGCCGCGAGCCGAAGGCGACAGCCGGCGTGGGGGAGCGATCCGAATCCCGAGGAGTGCCGTCGAGGCGCTGCTCGCCCTCGAAGAGGAGGTGGCCTGATGGCCACGGCAACCCCCACCCCCGCCCCGAAGTCCGTCCCGCTCCCGTCGGAGCTCCCGACTTTCCCCCTTCCGTCTGTCGCGGTGGATGCGTTGGCTCGTGTTGAGGCGGCGTTGTCGATGTCGTCGGCTGACCGGGCTGGGCATGAGGCTGCGTCTCATGTCCGTGGTCGGGTTGTGGTGCGGTCGGCGGTGGCGTTGTGAGGTGGTCTCGTTTCCGCCGGATTCGCGCGGACCGTCGGCGCTGGGCTGCCGCTCAGTCTCTGTCTGATCTGGGTGGCCTGATGGCTCTCTGGTTGGAGGGTGACCTGTCCTTGTGGCCGGGTTACATGCCGGGGTGCGGGCCGGACGAGGAGACGGCGGACTTGGTCCCGTTGTTGGCTCGCTTGAATCGTGCGGGGTTTGTGACGACGGATTCGCAGCCGGGCTGTGACGAGGTTGGGTTCGATGGGGCGCGCTGGGTGCAGCGGGCTGCTGTTGCCGGGCTCATCGGGGACGAGGGGCTGTTGTTCCGGATTCGTGCTGCCGCCCGTGCTGTGGGCCTGGAGGCGATGTGTGTGCATCCGCGGTTGGGGTTGTGGACGCATGACACTCCGGCAACGTTCCGGGACGGTGTGGTCGTGACGTCGTTTGGGCGTGAGTTGTCGCCGCGTGACCGTAGGTGGACGTGGCGGGGGATCGGCTCGGCGGCGATGGCGGAGGTTGTGGACTGCTGGCAGTTGGCGATCGTCGATCACGTGTCGGGCCGTAACGATCGCCTGTGGCCGGCCCTCGACAAGGCGCTCCAGGCCCCCACGGTGGCGCCGGCTTAGTGCCATCCCTTAGGCGTCGCGGGTGGGGAGTTGACGTTCCCCCACGGCCTCCCCGCCCGCGACTTCCCACACCAGTCTCCGGTTCTGCCGGTGGCTGACCGGAATCCCTACTCGGGCCCCGGTTGGTCGGAAGTCGCCCAACGGTTCCCCCCTGCCGTTGGGCGGCTCCCCGCCAATCGCCCCATTGCTTGACCCCACTCACCGCTGAAAGGGCACTGCTATGTCTCCGTTCGTGTTCGATGCCGACCTGTCCCGTACCGAGCTGGGTCGTGTGGCCCGCGAGTCGACTGTGATCGACGCCTCCGACCTGTTCGGTGACCCGTTGACGCGGGCCCTGTACCGGGAAGACCGGTACGCGGTCCCGGCCGATCAGCGACTCACGTGCCCGATCCACCTGGACTGGGCGGCCGACTGCCTCGACCTCCACGTCGCCGTCACCCGGGGCGCCGCCTGATGACCGCCGCCGAACACATCCAGTCCGCCGAGCACCTCCTGAAGAGGGGCGCGCTCGGTGACACGTCGCCCTGCCACCGCGAAGAGGCCGACTCCTACTCGCTGGCAGCCATCGCCACTGCGCTCGCCGACATCGCTACCGCCACTCAGTCGACAGCTCTCATTCCTGCCGGCCCGCTCCCCGCGGGCGTGACGGCTCGGATCGTGACCGCCTACGGGGTGCGCTTCAACGACCTGCGCGCCTCGGTCGATGTGATCGACGAGATCACCGTTGATGGTGGCTGCATGTCCCGAGCGGTCTGTGGCCCGTGCGGAAGGCAGGTCGCTGAGGAGCCACGGACGTTCCGCGATAGCGCCCTTGACGCAGCCGCCAGCCATGCCCGCACCTGCATGGCCATGCCCAGCCCGGCCGAGGAGGCTCGGTGATGGGTCGCCTTCGTCCCTCGACCTTGGTCGCGCTGATCTTCGCCGTCCTGTTCACGCTCGCCCGCCCCGAACTCGTCACCACGATGCTGTCGGCGCTGGGCTGGCTGCTCACCGCTCCTGCGGGCTCGGTGGTGCTCGGGGCCGGCCTGCTCGTGTCGCTCCTCCACTGCGCGCGGACTAGCTACCTCGTCCGCGCCTACCGCTAACCCTCGGAAGGACACCGCTGTGGCCGCTCGCCGCAAGAACCAGCAACCCCGCCGCACCCCCGCGGCGGCCACAACCAACCCTGGCCCCGGCAATACGACCGTTGCGCCCGTCCAAGCACAGGCCGCCGCAGCCGCGGCGGAGGCGCTGCTCGCTGATGCGCGAGCCAAGGCAGACTCCATCATCGCTGCAGCGCTCGCAGACGCGTCCGACAAGGCCCGCGAAGCCAACGAGCAGGGCGACGAGTTCCGTGCCAGAGCCGAGCGTGCGGCTGAGCAGCTGCGCCGCGAGGCGGCCGACGAGGCGGAGCAGATCACCGTCTCCGCCCGAGCGGCGGCCGAACGGTTGCGCGCGGACGCTGAAGGGCACGCCGTCGACCGTCAGGCACAGGCCGAACTGGCCGCGCAGCGTACCGAGAAGGCCGCCCAGGCGCGAGCCGAGGAGATTCGTGAGCAGGCTGTCGCCGACGCTCAGCGGGTAGCCAACGAAGCCCACACTCGGTACACGCAGACGATCGACAAGAGCCTCGCCGAGTCGGGCCGCATCCTTCAGCAGGCCAAGGACGAGGCCGAGCGTCTACTCGACGCCGCCCGGCAGGCTGCCGCCCGGCTCACGGCGGACGCGAACCGGTACGCGGAGGCCCGCATCGAGCAGGCCACGGCGAACGCGAAGGAGCTGCAGCAGCAGGCCGTCACCGATGTTGCTGCCGGCCGCCAGTTCCGCGAGGAAGGAGAGGTGTTGAAGTCGGCGGCTGCCGAGTTGCGCGCCGCCGCGGAGCAGACACTCGCCGACGCATCGACGCGCACGGCCAGGAAGCTGCACCGCCGGAAGCTGAAGGCTGAGGCGAAGCAGGCCCGCAAGCAGGCGCGGCCTGCGAAGCCGAATGCGGTGAGGCTGAGCGTGACGCACCGAGCCCTCATCGTCCTGATCATTCTTGGTGCGGCGGTCATCGCCGCGATCGGCTTCACCGGCTCCTACGGTGCGGTCCGGGATCTCGCCCGCGCCAAGGGCTTCGGTGACTTCGCCGACGTGCTGCCCATCGGAGTCGATGCAGGCATCGGGGTGCTCCTCGCCCTCGACCTCCTCATGACGTATCTGCGGATGCCGCTGCCGATGCTGCGTCACGCCGCGTGGATTCTCACCGGCGCCACTGTGTGGTTCAACGCCGCCGCGTCGTGGCCCGACCCGATCGGTGTCGGCCTCCACATGGCAATGCCTGTCCTCTTCGTCATCGTCGTCGAGGCCGCCCGGCACGCGATCGGCCGTCTCGCGGAGATCGAGGCGAAGGAGCACACGCAGACACCGAAGCTGATCCGTTGGGCGCTGGCATTCCGGTCGACGTCCCGGCTGTGGCGACGCCAGCACGTATGGACGGTCCGCGATCTGAACCAGGCGATCGAGGACGAAGGCCAGCGGCTCGTCTACATCCGCCAGCTCCAGGCGAAGTACAAGACCCGTCGGGCCCGCACCCGCAAGAGCTCCGGATGGAAGCAGTTGGCGACGGAGATCGAGCTGATGCCGCTCGACCTGTACGACACCGGCGTGGCGTTTCAGGAGGCGCTGCGACGTGCGCAGATTGCCGCCACGCAAGGCGCCACGGCAGCCGCCACAGAGCGCCCGGCCATGCGCCACGAAAAGCGCCCTGGACCCGCCACGAAGACGCCACCGAGTGACGCCCTTGGCCGCCACGAGAGCGCCCAGGAAAGCGCCACGAAGGCGAGCAAGCACCCCGCCACAGGGCGCCCCAAGAAAGCCAACAAGAAGCGCCCCGAGGGCGCCACCCGCGCCGAAGCCAGGGACGCCCTCAGGGCGCTATACGACAGCCTCGGCCGGCGTCCCCTCGAAGGCGAACTCACCGCCGAACTCAAGCGGATCAACTCCAAGTACGACTCCCGCCAGTACGCCAACAAGCTCCGCGGCGAGATCGAACAGAAGGAGCCGCACCTCGCTGCGCTCGGCTCCGACAACATCACCCCGCTCACCGGATCCTGACCCACTCGCGGCTCATGCCGCACGAACGCCCAGGAGGCGACCACATGGCCGACGTCGGATCAATCAACCGGCGGAACAGCACCCGCATCAACGGTGCCCAGCACACCGGGAACCGCGTTCCGCCCCCGCCGAACTACCCGCCGTCGAACGCGGCCCCCGCCCCTGCCAACGGCAGCAGCAACAAGTTCTCCGGCAAGGTCAACATCAACAAGCTGTCCCTCGTGCCCGACATGCCGTCACTGCCCCCGCTCTCCTTCAGCTACAGCAAGACGACCGTCGTGCAAGGCGGCAGCGGAGGGGGCGCAGCAAGCCGGCACGGGACACCAGGGTCCGGGTTCACCAGCGACGAGGACATTCGCGCCTACTGCGAGCACCTGCGCAAGGACGCCCGCCCGAAGGCTGTCGAGCGGGCCCTGGACGCCGAAGTGCTGGAGTCCACCCTCCGGAACATCCCCGACGTGCACGGATCGATGTCCGGATCGCGGGGGCGCGCACGGAAGGTTGCCCGGCACCTGAGGCGGATCGCCGCCGCAGAGAAGCTGATCGCCAAGCAGGCAGCAGCCCTGTACGCCTCCTTCACCCGCGAGTTCGAGGCCGAGCTGGCGCAGATCAGCAGCGGCCGACCGCACGGCACCCCGCGCACCCCGCCGCGGGGTCGGCAGTACAAGGTCTGGAAGAACGGTCTGTGATCGATCTGCTGGTAGCGGCAGCCGCAGCGTGCGTGTTCGCGCTGTGGCTGAACCGCCAGTACGCCGTCCTCGTGCGGGACGGCCTAGCAGCGGCAGCCGTCCTCTTCCTGATCTACCTGGCGATAGCCGCGAACCGCTGACACCCCTCTCACCTGCACTGACACTCGCTGACACCCGGAGCTGACACCGTGGCTGACACCCTCAAAACCGACCTCTGGAAGGCGGCTAAGCATCCCCGCCTCCGGCCCTGGTACGGCATGGCCGCCACCATGCCCGCCAGTATCGGCATGCACGCCTTGTGGGGCCAGTCCGCTGGTGCCGGCGCCGGGCTTGCGATCGCCTCAGTGGCGTTGACCGCCACCACCTGGTGGGCAGGCGATGGCACAACGAAGCCCCGCCGTCTCCACGCCACCCTCTCGACCGCCGCCGGCACCTCCTACCTGGTCATCGCCACCGTGACCGATCCCTTCAGCCCGTTCCTCGCCTCCACCTGGGCCATTGGCGGGATGGTCGCGGCTGGCGGCTGGAACATCCGGCAGGCCCTGCGCGTCAACCCCGATGCCAAGACTGGCGAGCAGGGGGCCGCTGAAACGGGGCTGCTGGTGAAGTCGCTCGGCAAGGCCAAGGCCGCCCTGCGCGGCGAACCGAAGGTCGAGCCGAACAAGGTCACCGCCCCCTACAAGCTGGCAGGTGGTGAACTCACCAACGCTGACCTGGGCAACCGGATCAACAACATTGCCAGTGAGCTGGGGATTTCCCCCAACAGCATCCGGATCGTGCCCGACCCGGAGGACGCCTCCGCAGGCGAGTTCGTGTTCGTCCCCAAGGACATGCTCGTCGACGGCGCCCCCTACCCCGGCCCGTCCGCCCCCGGAGCATCGATCATCGAACCGGTCCAGGTTGGCATCTACGAGGACGGCGACATCGAACAGTTCTGGTTCCCCGCCTCGGAGAAGCAGCGCCGTAACGCCACCCACTTCTTGGTCGCCGGCATGAACGGCTCCGCCAAGTCCACGGGCATGACCTGGGCCATCATCGAAGCACTGACCAGGCGCGACTGCATCGTGTGGGCGATCGACGCAGTGAAGGGCATGCAGACCCTCGGCCCGCTCCTGCCCTACCTGGACTGGGCCGAGATGAACCGGCCGGGCGGCCACGCGATGATCGATGCACTGCCGCAGGTCATCAAGGCGCGCGCCGACGAACTCGGCCGTCACGGGTTCAAGAACTGGACGCCTGAAGCGTTCGACAAGCTGGGCATGCCGTACCTGATCGTCTGGGTCGAGGAATCCGCCAGCTTCTTCCGTGACGGCGCCGAGATGGAGGCCGTTGTCGAGGCACTGCGCTCCGCAGGCGGCAGCATCATCGTCTCCCAGCAGCGCCCCTCCGCCACCTCCATGCCCACAGACGTGCGCGAACAGCTCGGCGGCGCCTTCGTATTCGGCGTCAAGGGCTCCACCACCGCCGACATGGCACTCCCCGATGACGTCCGCGACGCCGGCGCGCGCCCGGAAGCCTGGGAGAACCGCAAGCCTGGCTACAACTACCTCGTCGCTCCCGGCATCGACGAAGAGCGCTACGCGATGAAGGCGCGTACCTGGTCGCCAATCCCCGACGACGAGATTCGGGCCGTCCTTGAGCAGCACTACGTGCCCACGGCCGCTGGTCCCACCACCACGAACGCCGCTGGCGAGGCATACGCAAACCGCAAGATCTACATGCCCGGTCAGGCCCTGACCAGCATCGACTCCAAGGAGACCGTGATGAGTAAGGAACACGAGCAGCGAGAGGAGGAGGCCATCCTCGACCGACAGGTGCTGCGCGACGTTGACGAGTACGTGCCCGGCGGTGCGGACGGTGATGAGCCTGACGTCGACCCCGACCTGGAGATCGCTCCTGTTCCGCAGGGCCAGGTCTGGCGGTTCGCCAAGCCGGAGCAGCCCCAGGAGAAGAGCCAGGCTGAAGCCGAGGCTGAACTGCTCATCATGCTGGATGAGTTCCGGCAGCAGGGGCTGACCGAGGTCGGTCCTCGTCACTTCCAGCCTCACGGGAGGTCGGGACGCTATGGGCGCGCTCGTAGCTGGCTGTCGGCGAAGCTCACCGACCTTGCTGACGAGGGGGTGCACCTGCAGGAGTTGGAGGAGCCGGGGACGTACAAGCTCCTGTACCCGGCGATGACGAACGCCTCCTGACACCCTCTTGACCTGCACTGACATCCTCTGACACTCGATCGGGGTGTCAGCGGGGGTGTCAGAACCGCTGACACCCTGCCCCGCCTTAGGTCAATGCGCGTGCGCGCGCGATCTGACACCCCCGCCTGACACCAATCTGCCTGTCAGTTGGCGCAAACCATCAGATACCGGAGGAATTGCCGTGCAGTTCAACCCCCCGAACTACGAGTGGTCCGCGACCACGGTCCGCGAGGCCCACGAGTTCCTGGACGCAGCCAAGGACATGATCAGCGCTCACATGGCCAGCCTCGCGCCCGGCTCCCAGAGCCTGATGCAGCGCGAGCGCGAGACGCCCATCAGCCTGACCCTCCGACTCGACCTCACCCCGGTCGTGGAGCGCATCAACGACAAGCGCACCGTTGACGCCCTCGCCGCCGACTTCAACGGATCGGAGGGCCAGTGATGTTCACCGGAACCCCCGCGGAGTACCGCAAGGCCATGGCGCAAGCGAAGGAGTGCGGCGCACAGATCAACGACCTGCTCAACAAGATCGAGGCCCTCGGCGTCGGAATCGTGCGCACGCAAGGCCCCTTCAAGCTGGCCGGCCCGGACTTCACGATCCGCCGCCATGGCGACCGCTGGATCTACACCGCCTAGGAGACCGCATGCCCGCGCCCGAGCCGCGCCCGACCATCACGGACGGGCGGCGCGAACCCACCGCGCAGGAGATCGCCGACCAGCTCATTGCCGCCGTCGAAGAGGCGATCCCCAAGCCCGTCCCTCTCACGCAACCGCCCGCGCCACGGACCCCGCCACCGCCCGTTGAGCAACCCGGCACCCCGGCCATGAGCGCAGGCGAGACACAGGTCGGCAAAGTCGCCATCTACATCGGCGCCGGGGTGAGCATGCCGATCCTTGCCGGTGCCGTGTTCATGGTCGCCACGGAGCACGCCAACCCTGATGTCATCGCCTGGTGTGCGGGCGGCATCGGGAGTCTGACCGCGTTGATCGCAGCACTCGGCTACCTCGTCAGACGCGTCACTGCTGTCGCCCCGCCGGAAGTCCACCACCACTACCAGGGCCCCGTCGAGATGAAGCAGGTCCGTGTCGAGACCGTCAACAAGTGGGGCGGCCGAAGCACCACCAACACTGACTAGCCGCCCCGTCTGCCGACCGCCGCAACCAACGGCAACCGTCAGCCATACGAGAAGGCCCCGGCCGCATGGCCGGGGCCTTCATCGTGTGTCTAGTGTCCGCATCCGCGGGCCGTGGGCGGCAGGGTCACGGGCGCTCCCTGTCTGCCGGTTCGCGCACGGGTACAGCGCGGGCGACCCACCGGCCTGCCGCATCCATGGGCAGCGTGGCGGGCTGCAACCGCAGCCGCTCGCACATCAGCGTGAGCTGCTCCCGGCACACCGACTCCGTCGCCGCCCGCACCATGAACACCACCTCATCCATAACCCGAGTGTGACGCCCCGCATGGGGGAGCGGGGCGGGAACCGGGGGATTGGCTAGGGCGCGGCTTGCCGCTCTCGAAGCTCGTCGAGGAGCGACGGGTTGACGATCGTGATGATCGCTTCGATGTCCTGGTCGATGACGGCGGGCCACAGGATGTCGCGGGCAGCCCGATACTTCGCGGCGAGCCGGGTCCGCTTCTCCTCGGGAAGCTGAGCGGCCCGGTCAGGGCGGGAGTTGTGGGCGTTGTCGGAGATTTTGAGCAGCACCGCGTCGCGTCCCTGCCCGGTGATACGGGCCACTTTCTCCTCGTAGGGCACGCCCCGCTGATTCGTGACTGCCTCTACGAGTGCGACCACGCTGTCGGCGACGCCCTCCGCGCGCAACTGCTCGGCGGTCCAGTCGGTGTCTTCGATGATGTCGTGGAGCAGGCCGGCCATCACCAGTTCGTCGCCGAACGGCGCGAGCCCGGCAGCGACCGCACGAACGTGCTCGATGTAGGGCACGCCGACCTTGTCGACCTGACCGGCGTGGGCTTCGGCCGCGAGCGCGTCGACCTCGTCGATGCTCTTCATGCCTGCTCCTCGTCGAGCTGGGCGCGCAGCCACCGCATGAGGTCATCCATCAGACGGCTCCTGCGCCTTCTTGAGGCGCTCGGCGCGCTCGCGGTAGCGCTCATCGGGCTCGATGCCGGCGTCGCGGGCCATCTTCCGGACGTGGGCGCCTGTCCAGCCGCTGGCCTTGGCGACCTCGGTGGGGCGGTGGGCTCCGTCGCGTAGTGCGGCGAGGACCAGTTCCTTGAGTTCGTCGCTGGACTTCTTCAGGCGGTCGGCGTCGCGGAGTCGGCGGTTGCCGGCTGCGGTGATGTCTTCGAGGGAGGGCGGGGTCGACGTCATGACATCAATGTAGCGCAAGCGGGTTGCGGTCACGATGCCTCATGGGTACTGTCTGAGGTGTTGCCAGCGCTACTAGTGATCGCTAGTCAGTTGCTATCCATGTTGATGAGGGGACCGTCATGAACCGCATCGCCCGTATCGCCCAGCTCCGTGAGTCGATCGCCCGCACGGCCCTCGCCTCCACGGTCGGCGGCATCCCGACCGGCACCCGCCTCATCGACGTCCGCCGAGTCCGCGACCTGTTCATCGTCGCCACCGACAACCCCAACGACCGGTGGGCCCGCTACTACGTCGAAACGTTCCGCATCCCCACCCCCGACACCACCGACCCCGCCCACGCCGACGGCAACGCGCCCCTCGTGTGGACCCCGCTCGCCGGCTGGCACACCGACGACCACAGCAGCGTCGCCGACATGGTCGCCAAGGCCACCGCCTACGCCCACGACCAGGACATCGACCCCGCCCTCATCTGACCCATTCCAGGGCCCGACCGGGGGAGGCCGGGCCCACCGCTCCAGCACATTCGCACCCAGGGGGACCCGCATGATCAGCTCGAACCGCATCCGCCGCGCCGCCGTGAAGGCCCGCCGTATCCAGTCCGCCGCGCAGGCCCGCATCCGGCGCGGCCCCGCCACCCTCGCCACGCACGCGCTCGCCGCCGGCCTCGCCCCGCGTGAAGCGCGCACCGTCGCCGCCAGCCTCCGCAAGAACGCCGCCAAGGCCGGAATCACCGGGATCGCCGGCTGCACGTTCCGAAAGGGTGCACTGCGCGCCTGCGTCCGCTACACCCGCGCCGCCGTCGCCCGCATCGCCGCCCTGTACCGGCCCCGGAAGCCCGCCTACAAGCTCGCCGCCGCCAAACTCGCCCTCGCCGCATAAGGAGAACCGCAATGTCTCGAAGCATGGATCGCATCCGCCGTGAGGCGATGGAGCAGTACGGCGCCGCGCCCACCACTCCCGTGGATGCGCTCGCGCACGTGCTGAAGGTGTACGCCGACACCCCCGACGACCGCATGGTCCTGGAGGCCACCAACGGCATCTACGGCGACGGCATCCGTACCGGCCTCACGCTGGGCGACCTGCGCGCCCTCGCCGCCCGCCTCGACGCCTGATCCGCCCAGGCCCGGCCTCCTCAGTCGGGCCCGTCGAACCACCGCACAGCCAACCGCCCGCCCGCCGCAAGGAGCAGCTCATGACTCGCCAGACTTCCGCCCCGCTGGAACACCTCAGTCTCAACACGGCCGACCGTCAGGCCCGAGAGATCGTGCGGTCGTTCAGCGAGTCGTTCGGTCTCGACCTCAACCCGCCCTACCAGCGCGGCCAGGTCTGGACCCTGGACCAACAGATCGCGCTGATCCGATCGTGGCTTACCGGCACGCCCACCGGCGTCGTCATCTTCAACGACCGCTCCACCCCCGAGTGTGCCGAGCCGATCTACGCGTGCATCGACGGCCAGCAGCGCATCAGCGCCGCGCGAGCCTGGTTCAACGGCGACCTGGCAGTCCCTGCTTCCTGGTTCGACCCGGCCGACGTGCTCCTCACCGAAGACACCGACGACGGGCCTTACGTCCGATGGGGCGGCCTGACCTTGATCAGGCAGCGGCACTTCGCGAACCGCGCCCACCTGACTGTCGCGACCGCCCGCGTGGCGACAGTGCAGGAAGAGGCCGCGATTTACCTGCTCGTCAACGGAGGCGGTACCCCGCAGACCGATACGGACATGGCCAACGCCGAGCGCATCGCCGAGGACCCGTCGTGATCTCTGCCCCGCGCACCAGCGTCCCGATCCCTGACGCGGTCGCCTCGTTCTCCGCCCGCCAGTGGACCGACCAGCAGCGCGCTGACGTGACCATGGCCGGGGACGCCTGCCGCCGCTACACGAGCGACAACCTGGCCGGCGGGCAGTACGTCGAGGCCCGCTGGCTGCTCGCCCAGCAGATCGCCGCCGTCAACAAGCGGCTCGCCGCCCGCAACCCGCGCCTCGTGCGCGACTGGACCAACATGCCCGAACGCTACGAGAGGGGATAGCGGCGGCGTTCAACACGGTCGCCGTCAGGCGCCCACCACCCTGAACCCCACTACACCGCTGGAGATCACCATGACCTACCTGGCCCTCGGCGAGGCGTTCGCTGAGCAGCCGATTCGGGCGTACTGCGCGGACAGCGACCTCGCCATGCACCCCGGACATGTCCACGCCGAAACGTTCAACAAGACGGTCGCCGGCTGGACTCCAGACTGTCCACTCGAAGTGATGCCGGGCTCGCTGCAGCACCTGTGGCTCAGGCTCGCCGAGCACAACCCCGACGACGACTGCACCGAGGAATGGTGTGACTGCTCAGTCGATGAAGACGACCTGTGGTTCGGGCCCGTCGCCCACGACGCCCCCTACGCGCTGCCGATCACGGTCGCGTTCATGATCCTGCCGGGCACACGAGACGAGTGGAAGCCCCATAACGAGGTGTGCCAGCCGCCCTGCCCCTGCACCGTCCGAGTCCCTACCGACGCCGAACCGCAGGAACCCACCCCCGGCCAGCACACCCGCACTGGCCGCCCGTGATGAGCACCCCGCCCCCGCCCACCGCCGAGCTGGTTGAGCCTGGCCGGCCGTATGGCTGGTGGGAAGACGACCCCCGCGAGAGCGGGCGGATAGACCGCGCCTACTTCGACCGAGACGAGGACTGACCTGTGATGGAGATCGACGGCACGTGTTTCGATGCGGGGGACTCTGTCCAGTTCCCGCGCGCCACGCTCCCTGCGAACCGCACCCGCCTGTACGAAATCACGTCCGCAGCACCGGGCGGCATCACGGTCAAGGCGGGCGAGTTTGTCTACGGCTTCCCCGCCGAAACCGCCGCACGACTCGGCATCGAGCACGCCGCCATGAACCGGGACGAGGACTCATGACCACGCACGAGCCCACCCGCGCCTGCCCGCACCGCCTCTGCCGACCCCTGCACGGTATTGCCGCGATCGGAGGACTCGCGTTCGTCGCAGCCGCCTCCATCGACAAGCCGTACCTGCTGCTCATCTTCCTCGTCACAGCCCTGCTGTCCGTCGCCACCTACCGGCTCGTCCACAAGCAGACAATGACCGACTCCGTCCGCGAAGCCATCGACGGACAGGTTCACTTCGAAGCCCGGCCGGGCTGGGCAAACGCCGCCGCCATCACCGACGGGATACTCGCCGCCGGAATCCTGACCTGCTTCGCCATCGCCTGCCTCACCTGGCAGGGCGGCGACTCGGACCCGGCAAGCCGCACAACGATCATCGTGGCGTTGGTCATCGGCGTGACCTTCACTGCCTTCAACGAGGCCATCCACCGCAAGGCGATCAGGATCGGGGACGAGACGTGACCCGCCGCCCCCTGTCGGCCGCCCGGGCCCGCGCCATCCTCGACGCCGCCGTCCTGGAGAAAGCCCCCGACCACCGCGACACCCACCGCTGGTATGTCATCTCCGGCGGCACACTGCTCGCCGTCATCGAACCCGCCTACCGGGGAGGCGCCCGCAACGGCTGGCGGTGGCGGCTCACCGACAACGCCTCATGGGCCGGCCGGCCCGAACCTACCCGCGAGAAAGCCGCCGTCGCCGCACTCGGAACATGGCAGCGGCGGGCTACCGGCAAGGAGACCACGTGACCGCCCTGACCTTCGCCTGGTGCTTCGACCACGGCACCATGCACCGATTCCCCAAGAACGATCAGCCGTGGTGCACCGCCGCGTGGGTCGCCTTCACCGCCGCCAGCGAGGCAGACGCCATCGAAGCCAAGAAGGCCGCCTACGGTGACGCCCGCTTCTTCGATCAACTCCCCAGCGACAAGAAGCTCGAAGTCATCGCCATCCGGGACACCTGGTGCAACAACCGAGACGAGGACTGACCATGAAGGTTGTCCGGTGGAACTTTGACAAGCCTCACCGCTGCCCGGCTTGCCACGGCATCGTCGTGGACTCGCCGTTGCCCGCCCGCTCCTTCTGGGTGTTCACCTGCTGCCGGTGCGCCACGCGTTTCACCCGCTGGCCGCGTCTCGCGCGACTGCTTCCGAACGCTGGCGTGCGCTGCTCCGAACACAACCCGAAGATCAACCGAGGCGAGGACTCGTGACCACCACCCCGTTCGGTATCCCCGACGGCCCGATCAGCACCCCGCCCCGCGGGTTCGTGCCCGATGACGAGCAGCTCGCCATCCTTCACGACACCCTCCACGCAGCCGGTGTCGAACTCGGCGACTACGACGAACGCATCGCCGCCTGGCTCGCCAACTGGAGCTGGTCGACCGTCGCCGTCATCGCATCGTGGATCCGGCGCGCACACGCTGACCAGAACAAGGAGAACTGACCATGGGACGTGAAGTACGCCGTGTACCCGTCGACTTCGACTGGCCGCTGAACAAGGTGTGGGCGGGCTTCCTCAGCCCCGACCGGTTCGACGAAGAGCCGTGCCCGGACTGCAAGAAGGGCTACTCGGCACACGCCGAGAACCTCTACGACCTCTGGTACGGCCACGTTCCGTTCGACCCCGCCAGCACCGGATCAACACCCTGGCGGCACGACAGCCCGGCCGTGCGCGCCTTCGCCGAACGCAACATCAGCAACGCGCCCGAGTACTACGGCACCGGCGAAGCGGCCACCGTTCGAGAGGCGCGGAGGCTGGCCGAGCTGTTCAACCAGGGCTGGTCCCACCACCTGTCGCAGGAAGACGTCGACGCGCTCGTTGCCGGAGGGCGGCTGTACGACTTCACGCACACCTGGAGCCGCGAGCACGGCTGGCAGCCGAAGGAGCCGTCGGTCACGCCTTTTGCCGTCGAGGTCAACGAGTGGTCGCTGCGCGGCTTCGGCCACGACTCGATCAACGCCCACGTCGTCATCCAGGCCCGGTGCGCGCGAGAGGGAGTCTCCGACACCTGCACCACCTGCCAAGGCCACGGCAGCACCGAAAAGTACGAAGGGCAGCGGGCCGAGGCCGAAGCATGGGAGCCCACCGACCCGCCGAAGGGTGAGGGCTGGCAGTTGTGGGAGACCGTGTCGGAGGGATCACCGATCAGCCCGGTCTTCGACTCCCCAGAAGCACTCGCCGACTGGATGGCCTCTCCGGCCTACGCCTGGGGCGCGGTGAAGAGCAGCGACGACAGGCCGTCCTACGAGTCGGCTCTGCGGTTCGTGAATGCCGGGTGGGCGCCCACGCTCGCAGCAAGCGCACAGACAGGCGTCGTGTCCGGCGTCGAATGGGAGGTGGATGTTCGCCACCAAGCAGCGCTTCTCCCACCGTTGGGCCCGAGCCCGCAAGCGGACCTACGGCAAGAAGACCGACTACCGAACCCTCCCCGCGCGTAAGGGCGTCCGCCGCCGCTAGGCGACCGCCAGACCGCGCGAGCCCCCGCCCACTTCCTCACCTGTCTGGTCGAGGCCCTCGTCCGCGCCAGCCTCCGCCGCCGGGTCACCAGCCGCCTGGTCAACATTCGGGTCGATGCCCCCGCCCGTGTTGTACGGGTCGCCGGCCGGGATGCTGTCGGCCCGCTGGTCGTCGCGGATACGCCGCACCTCCGCCGCAACCTCTTCGTCGTCGAGCTCGGGCGACCGCCACTTGACCTTCATGAAGTCGCTGATGGCGCCCGCCGAGTCGAGGAGTTGGAGTGTGCGCGCGGTCGCCTCTGGGTCGGGCTGTACGGCCTGCGGCCAGGACGCGGTCAGCTCGGCGGCAGGGTCGACACCCTTCGCCCCACAGTGCGCGACGTCGACCATCATCATCGTCGTCAGGTGGTCGAGGAGCGCGGGCCGCTGATACAGGATCTTCGTACCGCGAGTGGCGAGGGACTCCTCCTTGCGAGCCGCGACCTCCGTCGCCGTCACCGCCACGGTGCCCTCCTCGCCGAACGACTGAGCGCTGTAGCCGGCGCTGCTCAGGATCTGCTTGCGGAGCGCCTTCGTCGTCCGCTCGTGCTCGTCGACCCGGATAGCGAACTGCACCTCGCTGATGGAGTCCTTGCCGCCCTCGTCGAGCATGTTCAGGGCGACGCTGACTTCCTTCTCCAGGTTGAAGGATCCGCCCGTTCCCGGCCCGTCGGTGTCGAGCATCGACTGGGGCAACAGGATCCGCGCCTTACCGAGGCGCAGGTCCCGCATCCAAGACGTCCAGGTTTCGTCGAGGGCGTCCATGAACGGCTCCACACCGGATAGGTCGCTACGGCCGAGCGGCGCCGTGTTCGGAATCCCATCCCACACCCGGTTCGGCAACACGTTCGGCACATGCGTGATCAACAGGCGGGGGATGCCCGTATCCTGGCGACCCTGATCATCGGTGCGCGCAGCCAGATACTCGGTGTCCGGGTGGGTGGCGAGACTGTCGGCACGCATCCCCAGATTGCCGACACCTCCCTCGTACAGGCCGTACTCGATGACGCCCGGCGTGTGATGCTCCAGCAGCCTCCACACCTTGCCCTCGTCGTCCAACGGCGTCAGCTCCCGCCACACGATGGCCTCCGCCAGAGCACCCCACCGCCACGTCGGCACCACCGCCTCCGCCGCCAGCACATCCGTCCACGGCCGCGGGCGCAGGCGTGTGTCCCACACGACACGCAGATAGGAGTTGGACAGGCCGGCCGTCAGCTCCGCCGCCTCACGGAGTTTCGCGTGCCCGCGGTCATCGAGGTAGCGGCCGATCTGCGCCTGCGTCGTCTCCACCAGGTTCGTGGAGTTGCCGTCGACGGTCACCTGCGGGACGTCCGCCCACAGCAGGTTCGCTGACATCTCCGCAATGTCCGCGGCGATCGGAACATGCAGCTTCGCGGACTGCTGGCCGGGGGTGGGCTGCTGGCCCCAGAACGTGCGCAGCTCCCCGCTCGCAGCACGCCGCTGGTCGACCTCGAAGAAGCGGCGCGCGATGCCGTTGTTGCGGTAGTTCGCCACCCCGCCATACACCGCCGCCAGATGATCCGTGTTGCCGGAATACCAGGCCCGCCACATGTCCATATCGGCATGCGGGATCGCCAACTCCAGCGGCGGCCACGGCGTGTTCACGGTCGGCAGCGGCATGAGGGGTGTCCTCTCTCGATTAAGCGGCCATGGCGAGCTGGCGCTGCCACAAGGGACGAGTCGTGTACAGGGCATAGCGGGCGGAGTCGATGCCGTGGTCTGCGACCTTGATGGGCTTGTCCTCGCCCTTCTCCGCCGCCTTGTCATCCCACGCGTAACCCGGCATCTCGGCGATCAGCGACTTGCACGAGGAATGCACGCGCAGCTTCCCCGCCGAGAGAAGGCTCGACATGGTGCGCACACCGTCGAGCACCGCGTTGTTCGCCGGCGTCGGCGTCAGCTTGTCCCGCTTCAACTGGGCGATGAAGCTCGCAGCGGAGGGGTCGACGGTCACGAACGACGGACGGACCGCACCCAGCCCCGGCACGTCCGAGAGCCAGGCGCGCATCCGCTCGGAGTACTCCAGGTCCGTGAGCTGCCTTCGCTGCTGCCGGCCGTCGTACCGCCATTCCGACGCGAGGTAGAGGCGTCGGTCACGGCCCAGGCCGAGGAGCGTGGCGTGGAACGGGTTCGTCTGCCCGTAGTCGACGCCGACGCCGATCCATCGGGCGATGTCGGGGAGCGTGTCGACGACATGACGCTCCTCGTCCCACATGTCGAAGATGGATCCCTCGGCGGCGATCCACTCACCGAGCACGAAGCGACGGAACCAGAGACCAATGAACTCGGCCTTGATCGCGTTCTTGTAATCGTCTCCGAGGGACGGATTGTCGTCGAGGACGTAGTGCCAGTAGCGGATCCCGAGCTCGTCCCGCCGGTCGATGAAGTCCCGCTTCAACCAGTGCGCCGGCGAGCCGGGGTTTGTCGAGGCGAAGAGCTTGGCGTCAGGAACGCTCATGCGGCCGAGGAGCTGGGTCCAGAACTCCTGGGGCACGAGCGTCGCCTCATCGACGAGGGCGCCCGCGCAGGTCATGCCACGCAGGCGTTCCTCGGCTCGACTGTCGTTGGCGCCGATGACGCGGACCGGGCGGCCGAGGATCGTGGCCGTGGGGGCGCCGCGGGTGTAGTGGACGTGCTGCGCGAGCGGGCCAAACAAGTTGGGGTCCTGCAGCGGGATGAACACGTTCGAGGCAGCCGTGTTCGTCGTCTTCGCCACGACGGCCAGCTCGCCACCCATCGGGGCGGTGGCCACATACATAAGCCACCGCAGCAGGGTGCTGATCGTCTTCCCCGCCCGGATCGATCCCGAAGCGATGTTGATTCGCGCCGTGCTGTTCGCAACGAAGTCCAACTGCTTCCGGGACATCCCCAACTCGGCGCCACTCAGCATGCGTCACTCGTCCAGCGGGACTGACGTGGTGGCCGCATCATCCGCGTTGACGATGGCAGCGATGCCTTCGGCGAGCTTGCCGAGCATCGACTTGGCGTCGTCTGCGCCGCTGCTGGCTTCGACGGGGGCGAGCTTGAGTGAACGGTCGATGGCCATGCCGGCGGTGCCCATGAGGGCGCGCTTCTCGGCTGCGGGTGCTTCGTTGAGGAGTTCGGAGGCGAAGGTGTTCTCTTTGCCGCCGAAGGCGTAGACGAGGGTGGGTTCCCACATCTGCTGGCGGAGTTTCTCTGCGTCGCTTTGGAGTGCTTCGGCGAGGAGGCTGCGGCGCTCGGCGAGGTCGGCGAGGCGCGCCCGGGTGGCGGCTTCGATCCGGCTGCGGTCGAACGTCAGCCCGAGGTGGGCGGCGGTGCGGGAGACGCAGCTGCCTTGTATGCCCATTTCGCGGGCGATCTGGTTGCGGCCCTTGCCTTCGGCGTGGAGTCGCCGGAGTTCGTCCCAGCGGGCTTCGCCCATGAGTTCGTGGCGGTTCGTGCGGGGGGTGTCGACCATTACGGCCTCCGGTGGGTGCGGGCGCGGGCGCGCAGCAGGGCTGGGAGCGGGGTGCCGTCGACCGGCCATGACGCCGACCAGGGGATGACCGCGCACCGGCAGTGCGGGTGGCGAGGCGGGCCCGGGATCGGCGTCGGGAACACAGTGCCTCGAGGGTCGACGGAGAGGCTGGCGGGGAACAGGCGGCCGGGTTTCACCGTGAGTCCGGCGTAGGCGCGGCAGGCAGGGCACGCGCCAGCCTCGGCCACCCACAGCAGGCGGACATCCGTGCCCAATGCGCGGGCGACGAGGCGGGCACCGTTCGCGGCAGCCGCAGTGACAGCGACGGCCAGGCCGCGCGCAATCCGGCCGACGGCACGGCGAGCCCGTTTGAACACGGAGTTGAGCCCGGCGAGCCCGGTGGCGGTGAGTGTCGCCGTAGTGAGGAGCGCGAGCGCATGCGCCTGGTCTTCGTCGACGGCGCCTGGGATCGCTTCGGCGGCGGTATCCGCTTGTGTGCCGGGTTCCGGCTTCACGTCGGGGGCGGGCTGTCGGCGTGCGGCGGCGGCGAGTTGGGAGGCGTGCTGGATGCCCTGCTGTGCGGCCGTCAGGGCGGCCCGCTCGGCAGCAGAGCGCGCCTGCCTGCCCTTGCCCTCGAACGCGTCCCGGATCAGGGATCGCGCCCAGTCCACGAACGCGTCGAGCTGGTGGGGGAGCTGTTGGCGGCTGGTTTCGCGGGTCCACCGGGTGAGGGCTGCGGTCTGGGCGTTGGCGAGTGCTGCGGCGAGGGGCCGGGTGGCGTCGGCGATGGCCCGGTGTTCGAGGGTTCGGAGCCGGTCGGGCTGCTGCTGTGCCTTGTCGGCTATTCGGCTGCTGTCCACACACCCCCCTCTCGGTTTCGAATCCAAGGTAATCTTGCCTTGTTGCCTTTGATTGTGCAGTATTGAAGTGGGTTCAGGGTTAACATCAACGCCAACGCGAAGCGATCAAGGCATCGCCACCCCGCGCAGGCCGCCCAAGGAGGCTCCCGATGACGACCCCCGCCCCCGCCGACAACCCGGCCCCGGACCCCGGCACCCAGCCGGCCAACCCGACCGACACGACGGCACCCACACCGACTCCGCCAGAGCCGGCCGCACCCGAAACCCCCAAGCCCACCGAACCGACCGAGCCGAAGGCCGACGAACACAAGGGGAAGACCCCGAAGTTCGAGGGCGAGTTCGACCCGGCGAAGTTCGAGCGCCTCGTCGAGAACCTCCGCGGTGACGTCGCAGCCGAGAAGGCCAAGCGCGAAGCCCTGGAACAGAAGGCCAAGGACGACCAGAACGACCTCATGAAGCGGGTCGCCACGGCGTTCGGGCTGGAGACCGACGAAGCGAAGCCGCCCACCCCCGAAGAGTTGGCCAAGCAGCTGGAAGAGGCCCGCGGAGAGACCAAGGAGTCCCGCGCGCAGGCCCGCCAGACACAGGTCGAACTCGCCGTCTACAAGACGGCATCCAGGCACGGCGGTGACCCCGACGCACTCCTCGACTCACGCAGCTTCGCCAACGCCATCTCCAAGCTCGACCCGACCGCGGGCGACTTCGACGAGGCCGTCGGCAAGGCCGTGAAGGCGGCGGTCGAAGGCAACTCGAAGCTCGCGGCCCGCAAGCCCGAGCCGGAGAAGCCGACGGCGCCGGCAGGTGGCGCGGACATGGGCGGGACTTCGGGAGGCAAGCGGCAACTGGGCGCGGCGGACGTGGCGCGCATGACCCCCGCAGAGATCACCAAGGCCGTTCAGGAGGGCAGGCTCAACGCCTACCTCGGCAGCGGCTGACGCCCCTTTAGGAGCCTCCGTTGTCGATCAACAACTTCAAGCCCGAGATCTGGTCCGCCCAGCTTCTCGACGCCCTGGAGAACTCGCTCGTCTACGCCCAGCCCGCGCTGGTCAACCGCGACTACGAGGGCGAGATCTCCACTCAGGGCCAGTCGGTCCACATCACGACCATCGGCGACCCGACGATCTTCGACTACGACAAGACGTCGTCCCTCAACTACGAGGAAGTCGAGACCGCCGGAACCGACCTGATCATCGACCAGGCCAAGGCGTTCGCGTTCCGCCTCGACGACGTCGACAAGGCACAGGCCCTCCTCAACCCCATGATGAAGATGGCCCAGAACGCCGCCTACGGGCTCCGCGACAAGGCCGACAGCTTCGTCGCCAACCTGTACACCGGCGTCGCCGCCAGCAACACCGTCGGCTCCACCGGCGCCCCACAGTCCCTGACCACCGCGGCCGACGCCTACGACAAGGTCCTCGTGCCGCTGCGCACCAAGCTCAACCGCAGCAACGTGCCCACGCAGGGCCGCTACATCGTCGGCAGCCCCGAGTTCACCGGGCAGCTCCTGAAGGACGACCGGTTCGTCCGCGTCGACGCCTCCGGCAGCGACCAGGGCCTCCGCAACGGCATCGTCGGCCGCGCCGCCGGCTTCGACATCCTCGAGTCGAACAACACCCCCAACCCGACCGGCAGCGTGCAGGTCATCCAGGCCGGCTACCCGGGTGCGATCACCTACGCCGAGCAGATCCTCGAGACCGAGGCCCTGCGCCTGCAGAACACGATCGCCGACGCCATCCGTGGCCTGCACGTGTACGGCGCGAAGCTCCTGCGCCCGACCGGTATCGCGGTCGCCTTCGTCACCCCGTGATCCGTCACCCTCGCCCTATCTGACCTGGGAGCTTCCATGCCTCGTACCGCTGTTGCGTACAGCCCGCTCGTCGCCAACGGGCATCTCACCAGCCCGGCCGGGACCACGATCGACGCGACGCTCGTCACGAACGGCGTCGTCATCAACGGTGTCGACCCCGAGCGCACCGTCCTCCGCGTCACCAACTCGGCGGCCGGAGCGAAGAACGTCACGGTGAAGGCCGGGGCGGGCCGCCAGTCCTGGCTCGCCGGGGCCGGCGACTACGTCCAGTCCGTCGGCGCGAACACGGGCAACGAGTTCCTCGGCCCGTTCACCAGCGCCCGCTTCCAGCAGCGCGGCTCGTCGATGTACGTCGACTTCGAGTCCGGGTTCACCGGCACCATCACCGTCCTCAAGCTGCCGAAGGCGGGCCTCTGATGAGCCGCGAGTTCCAGGGCGCGGGCGGCCTGCGCCTCCACCTCGACGAGCCGTACTCCCCGCAGATCGCCGAGCAGATCAGCAAGGGCCACCTCGTACCCGTCCCGGACGACACCCCCGAGAACAAGTCCGTCGACGACACCCAGGAGCCCGCCGACCACGGTGCCATCGAGCCGCTGGCCGGTGACCCGGCCGGGTCACCCGACGGGGATGAGGTGAAGCGGCCGAACGCCAACTCGCGGGTCGACGACTGGCGCGCCTACGCCGTCTCCCTTGGCATGCCCGAGGACGAGGCGCAGGCGTCGACGAAGGCCGACCTGCAGGAGTGGGTTGAGGTCGCCGAGGGTTCGCAGGGCGTGGGGGAGTAGCCGATGCCGTATGCGACCGTCAGCGACCTCGAGGCGTGGCTCGCCCCCGAGCCCGCGCCTGTGCACGCTGTGCGCCTCCTCACGCGGGCGTCCACGGCGATCGACAGGGCCCTGTACGGACTCGCATACGACCCCGACGACCCCGACGTCGTCGAGACGCTGCGGAACGCGTGCGTGCAGCAGGTGCAGTGGCTGATCGACCGCGACGACGAGACCGGCGCCCAGGACGATCTCCAGTCGATGTCGACGGGTCAGCGGTCGTTCACGCGCCGCACGGTCGGCCAGGGCGCCGGCGCCACACTGCGCCTCGCTTCCTCTGCTGCGGACGTCTTGAAGGTCAGTGGACTGTTCAAGGCGTTCGTGTGGGTGGAGGACTGATGCCGGGCCACATCGGACGCCAGACCGTCACCGTCCTCGAAGCACCCCTCGTAGCTGGCCCGTACAACGAGCAGACCCGCGACTGGGCACATGCCGTACCCACCATGGTGGGCCGCTGCACTGTCGACATCACGGGGGCGACGGAGACGCAGAACGCAGGCGACCAGACCGTCACCCTGGCCCGCCTGTTCCTGCCCCCGCGCGCCCCACGGGTGACGGAGTGGATGCGCGTCGTCTGGCAGGGCCGTACCTGGGAAGTCGACGGCGTGCCTGCCGACCCCGAGCAGGCGGGGCCCCTGTCGGGTCAGGTCGTGGATCTGCGGGAGGTGGCTGGCTGATGCCGTCGCGCGTGCACATCGACGTCGAAGTCGACGACGAGGCAATCCAGTTCGAGCTGCCGCACACGGACGACGTCCAGGCGGATCTGAAGGTGCGCATGGAGCGCGTCGTCGACCTCGCCAAGGCCATCGCCCCGGTGGACACGGGCCTGTACCGGTCCCGGATCTCCCGCATCACCGACACCGACCCCGACGGCGCCGTGCACGTCGAGGCGAACACCCACTACGCGATCTACGTGGAGCACGGCACCCGGCAGACCGACCGCCACGGCCGCTCCATCCACCCACCCCGCTACACCCTCTCAACCGCCCTCGACGCCGCCAGCGGCGACCACTAACCAAGGAGACGCCATGGCTGACGGCGACACCGTGAAGATGCGACTCACGTTCTGGCGCGACGGCAAGGTCCCCGGCGACATCGTTGACGTCCCGGCCGACGAGGTCCGCCGCTGGGAAGGCTTCGCCGTACCCGTCGAGGACACGGACCCCGCTGACCGGCCGGGCCCAGACGGAACACCGGCCCAGTCCGCGCCGACCGCCGACTGGCGGGCCCACGCGATCCAGCTCGGCATGGACAAGACGAAGGCCGACAAGGCGACCAAGCCGGAGCTGCAGGACTACGTGGCGAAGACGACCGCAGGCGCGACGGCCTAGCCATGACCACACCGGTTGTCCTCCCCGACGGCAAGCAGATCGCCATCCAGCTGCTCGCTGCCGCCATGCCCGAAGTCCTCGTCACCGGCCGCCTGCCCGAGGGCGCAGCCTTCACGGCGGCGCTGCCGGTGGTGCGGGTGCTGCGCATCGGCGGGGTCGCGGACGTGCGCGGCTGGGCCGGCCCGGCGGTGAGGGACAACCCGCGGTTCTCCGTCGACTGCTACGCGCCCTCGGACCACGAGGCGCTTCAGCTTGCGCGCCGGGTGTGTGCTGAGTGGGAGCTGCTGCCCGGTCAGGCCACCGCCGAGGGGCTCGTCTCCGGGATCAGTCAGGAGACCGGCCCGCAAGACCGACCCGAAGAACCGAACACGGGTGTCGCCCGCGTCGGCATGACCTTGGGGATGAGCGTCAGCCCACCCCAGATGACCAGCTAGGAGGCCCATCGTGGGCGACGCATCCAAGATCATTGTTGGTATTCGTGGCAAGGCGTACACCGCACCCGTCGGCTCCACGTTTCCCACCGGCCCCGAAGAGGTCTGGGGGTCGGCGTTCACCGACATGGGGTTCGTGACCCCCGACGGCCTCGAAGAGGCGCTGGCGGAGGATCGGACGCAGCTCGACGCGTGGGGCGAGGACGCCCCCGTCATCGACCTCGCCAAGAAGCGCACGCAGACGTTCAAGCTGACGTTCCGCGAGACGTCGGCTCCGCTGCTGTCCCTGTACTACCAGGTAGCGGTCGCCACCATGACGTCCACGGCCGCAGTCACCACGCCGGTTGCGAAGAAGCAGTTCCTCAGCTTCGGTAGTGGCTCGCTGTCGGACACGGTCGAGGTCGCCCTCGGCCTCGACGTGATCATGTCGGGCAAGCGCCACCGCATCATGATCGCCCGCGCCGGTGTCACCGACCGCGAAGCCATCAAGCACAACAGCGAAGACTCCTCCAACTTCGGCTTGACCTTCACCGCGCTCGCCGCCCCGGGCGGCGCCCAGTCCGTCCAGCACATGATCACGGACGTCGAACTCCCCACCCCCTAACCCCCGACTGGTGGTCTGTCGCGCTCACATCCCCGGGCGGGGGCGGCACGACAGACCACCTGCAAGCCCCCGCCCCCGACCCCCGCCCAGAAGGAACCCCAGCCATGTCCAAGCCCAACCGCAAGATCATCCGCCTCCAGCAGATGCGCGCCCAGCAGGCCCAAGCCGCAGGCATCAAGTGGGTCGACGTCGTCTACGAAGCCCCCGGCGAGGCCCCCGGCACCGTCGTCGAGAAGACGTGCTCCTTCCTCGTGCAGGACTACTGGCCCGTCGAACTCGTCCGCGCCGTCCAGGACTCCAACGAGTCCGACCAGTTCGAACTCCTGGAGCGCGTCGCCAGCCCGCCCGAGGCGTTCAAGGAACTCGTGACCGTCGCCCAGCTCACCGTCGGCGAACTCAAGGACCTGGTCGAGCAGTTGTCCGATGAGGCCGGCACCAGCGAGGGGGAAGAGCGTGGCTCCTCCAGCTCCTCGAAGAGCATGCAGGGGCCGTCCGCGCCGACATCCAGCGCTACTACCCCGGCCGCCGCCTAGAAGAGTTCTGGGCCATGTCCTGGGGGGAGGGCTCCATGAACTGGGCCGAGCTCCGCGACCTGGTCATGGCGCTCCCCGAGGACTCCGCGACGAAGGCGGCCACGGCAGGCGGCGAACAGGAAGAACAACGCTGGAACAGCCAGACGTTCCTGCAAGCCGCCACCTACAACGCCCTGCTCGTCCTGGTGCGGATCCTCTGGACCGCGCACCTCAAGGGGCAGCCCCCGGACGTGAAGGCGATCAGCCCACCCTCGCTCGCCGCGGACGCGACCGAGGACGAGGCGGCTGCCGCGATCAGCGAGCACGTCCTCAACCAGTACAGCCCACAGCAGCCCGCCGCCGATCCGGACGAGATCGCCGAGTGGGAGCAGCGGATCCAAGAGCTCGAAACACAAGGCAGCTAGGAGGGGAGGCGGCATGGCCGAAGCCACCACGGTCGGACGCACCCGGGTCTCACTCATCCCGGACACGTCCCGCTTCGGCCCGACCATGCTCGCCGAACTCCCCAAGGCTGTACGCCCCGGCGCCGTGAAGGCCGCCGACACCATCGGCGACACCATCCAACGCCGCCTCAACTCGATGAAGCCGACCGTCAAGGTCAAGATCGACCTTGACGTCGCCAGCGCCAAGACGAGGCTCGACAAGCTCACCGCGCCCCGCCGGGTGAAGGTCACCGCTGACCTGGACGCGAAGGCCGCCACGGCGGGCCTGACGAAACTCACCCGCGACCGCAAAGTCAAGATCACAGCCCAGCTCGACGACACAACAGCAACCCGCGCCATCACCCGACTCACCCGCGACCGCAAGATCAAAGTCCGAGTCGACGTCGACGGGGCCAACACCAAGCAGAAACTCGACCAACTCACACGCGACCGCAAGGTAAAGGTCCGCGCCGACGCCGACACCTCCAGAGCCGGTCAGGCAATAGACCGCGTCAGCCGCGACCGCACCGTCAAGGTCAAAGTCGACGTCAACGAAACAAGCGCCAAGACCAAACTCGGCAAGCTCCTCGGCCAGCGCACCGTCGACATCCTCCCCAAGATCCAACAGGGCGCATACAGGACCGCTGAACGGCAGCTCGACAAGCTGTGCAAGGACCGCGTCGTACAGATCCGCGCCAACGTCGACACCAGGGTCGGCGCGAACGAGATCCGCAACCTCACCCAGCGGCGCACCGTCCGCATCGGCATCGACGTCGACACCCGTGTCGCCGCCGACTCCCTAGCGAACCTCACCCGCCGCCGCCAGATGACGGTGCAGGCGCGCGCCGACACCACGGCCGCGAACACGGCCCTCACCTACCTGACCCGAGACCGCACCACCACCGTCCGCGTCCGCGCGAGCGGCCTCACAGCCCTCACCGGCTCCCTCGGCAGCATCGGCGGGAGCAGCAGCGGCGCCAGCGGCGGACTCGGCATCTTCTCGAACCGAATCGTCCTCATCGGCTCCGCCATCATCGGCGTCCTCCCCGCCATCGGCTCACTCGGCAGCGCCCTCGCACAACTGGGCCCCCTCGCCGCGACGGCCGCACCCGCTGTCCTCACGCTGGTCGGCGCGTTCGCCGCCATCAAGATCGGCACCATCGGTATCGGCGCCGCCATCAAGGAGGCCTTCAAGCCTGCCGCCGGAGAGGCCAAGGCCGCGGCAACCGCGACCAAGGGCGTGGAGAGCGCACAGCGGTCCCTGGCGCGGGCGCAGCGGTCGCTCCAGGAAGCACAGGTGCAGGCCGCGGACCGTGTACGGCAGGCGCAGCGCGCCGTCGGCACCGCCGAACGCGACCTCACCGCCGCCCAGCGCGACGCACGCCAAGCACAACAGGACCTGACAGCGGCCCGCCGCGAGGCCGTGCGTGAGCTGCAGGACATGAACAACCGGCTCATCGACGGCCGCCTCGGGGAACGGGAGGCCACCCTCGCCGTACAGCAGGCGGAGGAAGACCTCGCCCGCACCCGCAACGACCCGGCCGCCACCCAGCTGCAGATCCAGCAGGCCGAACTCGCCCGCGACCGCGCCGTCCAGTCCCTGTCCGAGCAGCGCACCGAGCTGGGGCGGCTGGCCAAGGACACCGCCGCCGCCAACAAAGCGGGCGTCGAAGGCTCCAAGACCGTCCTCGACGCGAAGAAGCAGGTGTCGCAGGCGGACCAGCAGGTCGCCGACCGACAGCGCGCCCTCGCCGAAGCACAACGCGGTGTCGTGCAGGCACAGGTCGAAGGTGCGCGGCAGGTTCGCGACGCCCAGGAAGCCGTCGCTGACGCCGCCCGCAACGTCGCCGCAGCACAGCAGACCGCCACCACCCAAACCAGCAAGCTCGACAACGCCCTCGCCAAACTCTCCCCAAACGCCCGCGTCTTCGTAGCCACACTTCAAACGATGGCGCCAGCCTGGCGCGCCATGCGGCTGGACGTGCAGGACCGGCTGTTCGCGGGACTCGGAGCCCGCCTCCAAACTGTCGGCGCGCAGATACTGCCGACCGTCCGCGCCGGCCTGGTGGGCACAGCCGGCGCCCTCAACCTCATGGCCAAGAACGCGCTCGCGGCCGTAGCAGCGCTAGAACACACCGGGCAACTCGGCACCGTCTTCGACGTCATCCGCGGCAGCCTCACCACCCTTGCCCGGATCCCCGCCCAGATCGTCACCGGCCTCGCCCAGCTCTCCATCGCCGCGCAGCCCGCGTTCGACCGCATGACCAGCGGCGCCGCCTCCGCCATGGACCGCATCATGGCCAAGCTCGCCAAGAGCCTGCAGACCGGAACCTTGACCGACAGCATCAACACGGCCCTCGACGTCGCCGTCAAGTTCGGGCACACACTCGCCGACCTCGGCGGCATCATCACCGGCATCTTCCGCGCGGCAGCAGCAGGCGGCGGCGACTTCTTCGGCGTCATCGGCTCAGCCCTCGCCGAACTGCACCGGGTCATCGACATGCCCGAAGTGCAGAAGGCGCTCACGCAGATCTTCAAGGCGATCTCTGCTGTCGCGGGGCTCCTCGCAGGTACGCTCGGCGCGGCGATCCGTGCGGTCATGCCCGTCCTCGCCGCACTCGCGCCCATCGTGATCCGGCTGACGCAGATCCTCGGCCCCGTCATCAACGACCTGCTCCACACCCTCGGGACAGCACTCACCCCCATCGCTAAAGCTCTGGGCCCGCTGTTGACGACGGCGGCGATCGCTATCGGGAAGCTGGTTACGGCGTTCGCACCACTGTTGACGATCATCGGTGATCTGGTGGCGCAGGCGCTGCCGTTGTTGCAGCCGCTGTTCGATCAGTGGGTGGCGAGCATCGTTGAACTGTCGCCGCTCATCACCTTGATGGCGACGACTCTCGGTGTCGCCCTCAAGCCTGTTCTCGACGCCCTGGTCGGCGTGCTGGTGGAGGTCGGCGCGCAGATGGGCCGCGCGTTCATGGACATGATCCGGCAGCTCATGCCGGTCGTCCCGCAGCTCATCCCCGTGATCGTGCAGCTCGCGGACTCCATCGCTCAAATCCTCGTCGCCCTCACCCCGCTCCTGCCGCAGATCTTGACGCTGTCGACCCAGTTGATCACGCAGCTTCTCCCCGCCGTCCTGCCGCTGCTCGGGCCGATCCTCAAGCTGCAGCTGCTGTTCATGCGGTTCGCCACCGCAGTGATCACAGCAGTCGTGATCCCCGCTCTGACCGCCCTCGTCGACTTCATGACCCGCCTGAGGCAGAAACTCCAGCCCGCCGTCGACGCCGTCAAGTGGGTCGTCGAGAAGATCAGCGGGTTCTTCTCCTGGCTGTACGACAAGCTCCTCGGACACTCCACGATCCCCGACATCGTGCGCGGCGCCACCCGCTGGTTCACCGACATGTGGCACCGCACAGTCACCATCTTCACCAACCTGAAAGAAGCCGCCTCCCGCATCTGGGACCGCTTCTGGGGCCGCATCCGCTCCACCGCCACCGACGCCTGGGGCAAAGTCCGCGACGGCTTCGACCGCTTCAAAAACGGCCTCAAAGACGCCTTCCGCGACATGCGCGACCGCATCGGCGACATCTGGGACGGCATCAAACAAAAGGTCGCCTCACCCATCAAGTTCTGGATCGCCACCGTCTACAACCGAGGCATCGTCTCCGTCTGGAACAAAACCGCAGGCCACCTCCCCGGCGTACCCGACCTCAAGCCCATGGCCATGCCCAAGGGCTTCGCCCGCGGCGGCATCCTCCCCGGCTGGTCCACATGGCGCGACGGCGACGACCAGCTCGTCCCCATGCGCCGCGGCGAAGGCGTCTACGTCTCCGAAGCCATGCAGGACCCCTACGAACGCGCCCGTCTCCACGCTGTCAACCAAGCCGCCATGCAAGGCCGCAGCCTCGCCCCATTCCGTGGGTTCGCCGAAGGCGGCATCGTCGGCGACATCACCAGCGGCATCAAATCCGCGTTCTCAGGCGGCGCCGACGCAGTACGCGGCGGCCTCGCCGACCTCGCCGAAACCGCATTCAAGCCCGTCAAGACCGGCATCAAGAAGGCCCTCGGCAGTGATCAGAAGACGTGGCCCGGCCTCGTCGCAGGCCTGCCCAACACGCTCATCGACAAGGCCATCGGCTTCATCCGCGGCAAGGAGGCGGAGGCAGGCGGCACCGGCCGGTGGATGAAGCCCGTCAACGCCGCGTTCGGTACCCGCTTCGGCACCAGAGGCCCCATGTGGGCATCCGGACGACACACCGGACTCGACTTCCCCGCCGCCACAGGCACCCGCGTCGTCGCCGTCGACAACGGCACCGTCACCTCCGCCACCAGCGGCGGCCCCTACGGCAACCACGTCCTCATCAACCACGGCGCCGGCCTCGCCTCCCTCTACGCCCACATGTCCCGCATGGTCGCCAAAGCCGGCGACGTCATCAACCGCGGCGACAAGGTCGGAGCCGTCGGCGCGACCGGCAATGTGACCGGCCCGCACCTCCACCTGGAGGCCCGCAAGAAGGGCACTCCGGTCGACCCGATGCCGTACCTGCACTCGCCGGACGTCGGCGGCAAGGGTGTTAGCCGGTGGCGTGGCGTTGTCGTCCAGGCGCTGGGGGAGGTCCACCAATCCCTGTCCAACGTGACGCTGACGCTGCGCCGCATGAACCAGGAGTCCGGCGGCAACCCCAGGGCGGTCAACACCAACGACATCAACTGGGCGCTCGGCCACCCGTCGGTCGGGCTGATGCAGGTGATCCGCGGCACGTTCCAGGCATACGCCGGGAAGTACAAGCGCACCGGCCCGTTCCTGTACGGCGTCTCCGTCGACCCCATGGCGAACATCTACGCCTCCATGCGGTACGCGCTCAGCAGGTACGGGTCGCTGTCGCGGGCGTACAACCGTCCGGGCGGCTATGCCCTTGGCGGCATCGTGGGCGGCGGGCTGCGGGTTCACCGTGGTCTGCCGGGCGGATACGCCAAGGGTGGCGTCATCAAGGTCGGCGGCAAGAAGATCGACACCGGTCCGATCGCCGCGAGCATCGGCGGTGACTTCCTCAAGCAGCTCACCGGCACAGCGGCAGCGATCGATGCTGCGATGACGAAGGTCGCTACCGCGATCAAGAACGCGTTCAAGGGCGTCAAGACGACCCTCGACGACAAACTCCTCAAGCAGGTCACCACCCAGAACAAGGCGCTCCAGGCCCTCGCCAAGCAGCGCGACGCGATCGCCGCGAAGATCAGCGCCGCGAAACAACTCGCCACCGAAACCACCGCCCAGGCCGTCCAGTTCACCTCCCTCGCCTCCCTGCCCAACGGCGGCAACCAGTTTGGCGCGGCAGGCATCCTCACAGGACTGCAGACACGGATCGCGCAGCTCAAGACGTTCGGCACCAACCTCAAAGCCCTCGCCACACGCGGCCTCAACAAACAACTCCTGCAACAGATCATCAGCATGGGACCCGAGCAGGGCGCCGCATACGCCAAGGCCCTCGTCGACGCCACACCCACGGAATTCAAGGACATCAACGCGGCCCAGGCATCCATCGCCTCCATGACGAAGTCGTTCGGCCAGGACGCCGCCGACGCCATGTACGACTCCGGTGCTATGGCAGGCACGGGCTTCCTCACGGGCCTCACGGCCCAGCAGAAGACGATCGAGGACAAGATGAGCGCCTTGGCGAAGGCCATCCAGAAGGCCATCAAGAAAGCCCTGAAGATCAAGAGCCCGAGCCGGGTGTTCGCCGAGATCGGCGCCTTCACCGCGCAGGGCTTCGCGCAGGGCGTCACCGAAGCCACCCCACAGGCATCCGCCGCCGTCCTCGCCATGGCCCGCACCGTCCGCGCCACCGCCGCCACCACAACAACCCGCGTACAGCAGCAGACCAACATCCGCCAAGGCGGCCAGCGCGTCCTCAACCACTACGCCACCACACGCGAGGTCGCCTCCCGACAGGCGATCCTCGACGCCCTCGCAATCGACGACATGCTCAACCGGACGGTGGTGACCTGACATGCCGCTCCTCGTACCTCCGACCGGAGTCGTCGACCCCGAGCAGCCGCCCTGGGTAGGCGTACCGTGGCCCGCCCTCATCAACCAAATGCCGCAGCTCGCGTTCACCGACGCGCGCGGCATCACCACCCCACTCTCCGACTGGGAGAACGGCTGGCTCCTCCAGCCCGGCGCCAAGGGCCTCGACATGCCCGGCTACGCCTTCCAGCAGGACGAGAGTCCCGGCATCGACGGCTACGCAGTCCGCGACATCCGTGCCCAAGGCAAGGAGATCGTCCTGCCGTTGGCGTTCTGGGCCAACGACTCGCGTGCCGCGTACCTGAAGCGCCGGCGCGCGTTCATCCACTCCCTCAACCCCAAGCGCGGCTTGGGCACGCTCACGCTGACGCAGCCGGACGGCGACCAGCGGAGCATCGGCGCCTACTACGCGTCCGGGATGGAGGGCGACGAGTCGCTGGACGCGGCAGGGGAGCGGTGGTGCATCAACGCGATCACGTTCGCCTGCCCGTCCCCGTACTGGATCGGCGACCCAGTCACCCTGTCCTGGAAGACGGGAAACACCGCCACGTTCTTCCCGGTGCTGCCGCTCATCGTCGGCGACTCCCAGGTGCTCGGACAGGTCACCGTCACCAACGACGGCGACGACGACGCCTACCTCCTCTGGACGATCAAGGGCCCGGCCACCACCATCACCCTGACCAACAGCACGACCGGCCAAGCCTTCGCTCTCACACGCACACTGACCGCGTCGGACACCGTCGTCATCGACACCCGGCAGCGCCAGCAGACCGCCCTCCTCAACGGCATCACCAACCTGTGGCCAGACCTGTCGACCGCCTCCGAGCTCTGGCCCCTCGTCGAAGGCAACAACGCCCTCAACCTCGCCGTCACCGGAGCGACCACGGCCACGCAGGTGTCCATGACCTACCAGCCCCGCTACCTGGCCGCCTGAGGGAGACCCGCATGGCATCCAACGCGCTCCGCGTCTACGTCCGCGACGCCAACCTCAAACGGCTCGGCCAAGTCGCCGACTACACCGACCTCACCGTCGTACCCCGCTACAACGCCATCGGCGCCCTGACGATGACGATCTCCGCCGACTCGCCCTCAGCTCCCCTCCTCGTCGAAGGTAACGGGCTGATCGTCAAAACCCCGGTGGGGGACACGGTGCTGTCCGGGCCGATCCGCACACCCGACTGGCAGCGCTCCGCCAGCGACGGCGGCACCGGGAAACTCACCATCGGCGCCGTCTCCGACGACGAGATCCTCGCCCGGTACACGTGCTGGCCCATCCCCACGGCCGCCATCGGCTCCCAAGGATCCTCCGTCTACAAGATCAACACGGCTGCTGCCGAAACCGGCATGCGCGACCTCGTCAACCTCAACGCCGGACCCGGCGCCCAAGCGAGCCGCAAACACCCGCTCCTCACCCTCGCCACCAACGGCGTCCGCGGCGCCGCCGTGACCCGTGAGGTCAACCAGTTCGACAACCTCCTCACCGTGCTGCAGGACATCGCCGCCGCAGCAGGCCTCGGCTTCCGCGTCATCCAAGTCGGCTCCGCGCTCCAGTTCCAGGTGTTCCAGCCCGTCGACCGCTCCGGCACCGCCCGCTTCTCCTTTGGCCTCGGCAACCTCACCGACGCCTCCTACACGACGACGCCGCCCACCTGCACCCGGGCGATCGTCGTCGCCGGAGGCTCACCCAGCCCGCGCGTCTGCAAGACCTACGACCGCACCGACCCCCTGTTCCCCGGACTCGTCCTCGAGCAGTTCGTCGACCAGACCTCCGTCGACACCGCATCCGTCGACCTCACCGCACAGATGGACCAAGCCGGAGCCGAAGCCCTCACCAACGGCGCAGGGCAGGGCTCACTGTCGATCGCGCCGATCGACCTGCCGCTGCTCCGCTACGGCCGTGACTACAACGTCGGCGACACCGTCGCCGCACAGCTTCGCGGCGGGACCTGGTACACGGACGTCGTCCAGGAAGTCACCCTCACCTCCAGCGCCAGCGAGTCCACGACCAAGGCCACCGTCGGCAACAGCAGCGCCACCGGAGCCGTCGCCCGCATCTACTCGTACATCGCCCAAGTCAAGAAAGACGTCGGGCGCCTCAAGACAAGGAAGGCCGCCTGATGGCCGAGTTCAGCGCGCCGTTCGACAACGCGCCCATCACCACCCAAGCCCAGTGGTCCGCCATGGCCCGCCGCTGGGGACTCGACGGCGTCCACACCACCGACCCCACCGCCACCACCCTCGCCGTCACCGGCTCCGGCACCACCACCGTCGCCGTCGCCCCCGGCCGGGCGTTCGTCGCCGGCTACTACTACTTCAACGACGCCACGAAGAACCTGTCGGTCCCGGCGAATGCCGGCGGCACGGCGCGCGTTGACCTCGTCATACTCCGCGCCGACCCCACCGCCAAGAAAGTCACGGCCGTGTACAAGACCGGCGGTACAGCGGCCCCGTCACTGACGCAGGTTGAAGACGGCACCTGGGAAATCCCCCTCGCTCAGTGCACCGTCGCCGCCGGATCATCCGTCGTCACCGCCGCCAACATCATCGACAAGCGCTGGTTCACCGACCGCGGTGCGATCCCCTCCGCCGGCCCCAACGCGCGCCCGCCCTCCACCAAGGGCCAGCTCCTGGTCGAGGCAGGCAAGCTGTACGTCGGAGACGGTGCGGGCTGGCGGTGGCTCGGCACGCAAGGCGTCGACGACTCCACCTACACGCCCGTGTGGACGGCAGGCACAACCACCATCAACTGGGGCAGCGGCTCCATCAACTTCGGCCGCTACCAGGCCGTCGGCCGCCGCGTCGACCTCACCATCCAACTGCAGATCGCAGGCAACCCGCCCGCCTACGTCGACCCCATCCAGGTCACCCTCCCGCCCGGCCTGCCCTGCACCATCACCCACCGCTCCCTGTTCACGTGGAACTTCACCTCGGCGAACGACGAAGGCTCCGCGGTCGGGCACGCCATGACGTTCCCGACCAGCGACTCCGGCACCGGGAAGATCAGCCGCCTCCGCTACGCCACCTCCGACGGCAACAACGTCAACGGCCGACCCAACTCGTACAACCTCCTCACCAACAAGCCGTTCGACCTCCGCGCCGGAGACATCCTCACCATCGACGGCTCCTACTGGCTCGCCTGAGCCTCATCAGAAAGGTGGCCCCGTGAGACACCCCTTCGGCTCCAGCCCCGCCGACTACGCCATGGAACGCGTCGGCAACCAACTCCTGGTCCGCCCCGGCGCGGTCGGCACCGTCTGGACCGCCCCCACCGGCGGCACCCAGATCACCGATCTCACCGACACCACCGGCAGCCCCATCACCCAGATCACCGCTGACTCAGACGGCGCCGTCGCCTTCATAGGCCCAGACGGCGCCACGTCGCTGTACGTCGATTTCGGGTACGGGCGCCGCTACGCCATGACCGCCACCGACATCGGCGCCAGCCTCGACAACAAGCTCGACACCTCCGGCGGCACCATCACCGGCCCGCTCAACGTCACCGGTGACGTGTCCGTGGGCGGTGCCCTCACTGTCGCGGGCGGCGGCTCCCTCCTGACTAAGCCCGCCGCCGACGCCCTGTACTCGCCCGTCGGCGCCATGCAGAAGACGAGCAATTTGTCCGACGTATCGAACGTGAGGATGGCCCGCGACAACCTCAAGGTCGGCCGCAGCGACCTCGGCATCTACGTCCCCTCAGGCTGGGGATCCTTCTGGCGAGCGAAGCGCGACGCAGCAAGCACAAGCCCCGCCCGCATCGTCACCCTCGGCGGCAGCGCCACCCAAGGCTTCTACGCCTCCAACCCCCGCACCAAGTCCTGGCCCGGCCAACTCGCCACCGCCCTCCAGGGCCTGTACGGCGACGGCGGCAGCGGCCTCCAGCAGACGTCCCTATCGTCCGCGATCCTCTCCTCCGGCGACGCACCCGCACTCGCCGCCTGGACCACCGCGGGCGCCATCGTCACCCAAACCGGCACCTGGCTACAGGGCGGCTCCAAATACGGGCCCGGCGCCAACTACCTCTACAGCGACGTCACCGGCAACACACTCACGTTCAAAGCCCGCGGCACCACCGTCAAGATCTTCACAGTGACCGGGTCGGGGACCCGGCCGGCGATGCTGTACTCCATCGACGGTGGCGCCGACGTGTCCGTCGCACAGCCGTCCGGCACGGCCGCCATCCAGACGACCACCATCACCGGCTTGTCCAACACCACCCACACCGTCGTCGTCAAGGTCGGCACCGCGACGACCGGCCAGTACCTGTCCGTGTGCGGTGTGTCCGGCGAGAACGCGACCGGCGTCGTCGTCCACAACTGTGCCCTCGCCGGCGCCAAGTCCTCCACGTTCGGGGACCCGACGCCGGCCAGCCTCAACGCCGTATGGAACGGCGGTGTCAGCTTTCCGGGCGATCTCGTGATCTACACGGCGGGCCCCAACGATGCCGCGGCGAACACGACCGGTGACGACTGGGCCGTCAACGTCACGAAGTGGCTGAAGGCCGTCAAGGACACCGGCAGCGCGGTCGGGGACTGCGACATCATCCTCGCGCTTCCACACCTCGGCACCCACGACGTCACCAACTACAAGTACCAGGACTACGCGATCCGTGGCCGAGCGCTCGCGGAGGCGTTCGGGTGCGCGTTCGTCGACTGGTGGGCCATCGGCCGCAACTCCTGGCAGTACTGGAACAGCCTCGGCTACTGGGGCACATCGGCAGGCACAGGCGCGGCGGGCACCGACAGCGTCCACCTCTCCGACGCAGGCTTCACCGCCATGGCCAACGTCATCCTGCCCCTCCTCACAAGCTGATGCCCATCCAAACCCCCACCCCCATGGTGGGCAGCATCCGCGGCGTGCTGCCCGCCTACGAGCGGCTGCGCGCGGAGATCACGGCCCCGGCCGGGTGTGAGGTCGGTGATGTGCCGGGCGGGGGAGTGGTGGTGGGCTGGGTGCTGATCGCCGACCGCAGCGAGGCGGGCGGCGCACGCCTCGACCCCGTCTTCCTGGCGGCGGGCCGCTCATGGACACCCGACCAATATCGGGTCGCCTACGGGGCCCAGTTGGGCGTGGCGGTGCGCGCCTAGCTGGGCTTCACGGCGCCGTGCTCCGAGGCCAGATTCATCAGCCTCAGCATCCAGTTGGCAGGGGCTGGCTCGCCGTGAAGCCTGTCCCAGCCGGGTGTCGGGTCGCTGACGACGAACCCGTCCTCGGTGATCCTGGAGACGGTGGCGGTGAACCGGCGCCTCTCACCGCCCTCGCCGTATTCCACCCACACCAGGTCACCGACCCCGATACCGCCGTCCACGGTCACCCTCCCCGTAAGGTCTCAGTCGTCCTCTTCGCTGGCGTCGACGTAGCCGTTGTTCTCGATGTGGAGTGCGGCGGTGAGCATGCCGAGACTGCTGATCCAATCCAGGGATTCGCTGCGCCCCTTCACGAGACTGACACTGCCGTCGGCCTTCACGACCTTGATGAGGACGTGCGCATCGACCGGCATATCGCCGTCATCCAGGTCGACCGTCACGCCGAGCGCGTCGAGAAGCTGACCTACCTTCTGGCCCTCACTCATCGACGCCCTCCACAAACTTCACCGCGGCCTGCGGCGCACCGAACACCGTGCGGGGCCCCTGCCGCAGCCACAGCCAGCCGTCCCGCGTGTCCACGGTTGTTGCCTGCACGTTCTTAACCGTCTCGTCGGCCAGGCCCACGATGAGAGTGCGCGCCACCTCGGCGGGGCGCGGCATGAACGGCTCCACCAGCATCACCGGCAGCGGTATGTCGAAGGCATGGGCGAGCGCAGCGAGTTCATCGACTGCGATACGCCGCTTCCCGTTCTCCAACTGGTAGAGCGTCGCCTCACTCATCGGGCAACCCACCTCCGCCATGCGCACCGACAACTGCTTCTGCGAGACCCCGTGATACTTCCTGGCCGCCTTCACATTGCGGGCGACCGCCGCCTCCTGACCGAACGGATCAAGCATCGGTGACCTCCCGGCTTGTGGAAGTCCGTCCGCCATGCGGGATGTTCTGCAACCTGCTCACCCGCTCCCGATTGGCGTCGGTGAAGCCGTAGGGACGGAACCGGCCACAGGTCGAGCACTGCCCGTAGGCTCGCCTGTTCAGGGTTGGCTCCTCGCAGGCGCAGGCGCAGGTGGAGTGAGCGTTCTCGATCGAAGAGCAGTCCCTGTGGAACAGGCCAGGCTCCCCCTGCCACCAGGGCGCACGGGATCTGTCCCACGAGTGGGAGACGTTGACGTGGTCGCCCTTGCGGTCGCGACCACCGCACCAAGCGCACCGGGTGAGGAAGCGGCGCCGCAGTCGCTGGTACGTGCGGAACTGGATGCGCCAGTGGTGGATGTGCCAACGCCACGTCCCTGAGTAGCGCCAGGTCCCGTCTCGGCGCTGGGTGCGCTTCTGGCAGACGGTCAGGCTGTCCCGCTCCTCAGGCTCGCGGTGCCACACAGTGACGAGCGATGGGAAGTAGTAGTCCCGCCCGTTGAGGCGCCAGAACGCGCTGTAGCTCCCCGGCTTCCACCAGGGGAACGCGGCCTCGTCGTGGGCGGGGTCGTCGGCACACCAGGACCCGCAGTCGTGGTGGAGGCGTATCCGCCAGCGCACGGACCGGTCACCTGCGGCGGGGAGGGTGGAGCGCTCGGGCCAAGGGCGACGCAGTTCGAACGCGACAGTCAGCGGATCGTGCATGCGGGGCCTCCGGGTGCGGTCGAGGTGCGGGCTGCTGTGCGGGGAAGGGCGGCGGGCCGGGCCCGCACGACCGGGCCCGCCGCAAAGGGGAGACGTAGGACCGGTCCGCCTCCACACCTCGCAGCATACGCCAGCACCTATGAATCGTAGGCTTGTTGCGGGTATTGGCCTATGATTCGAAAGTCAAGTGCTGTGCAGGGAAAGGAAACTGCCGCACCAGTCCCCCCCTCGGGAGGCAGCCCATGGCCACACCGATGGCCGCCGCGCAGGCAGTCGCGCAGCTCAAGAAGTGGCGCATCAAGTACGTCGAGATCCCCGGCTGGACCACCAACAACCGCAACAGCCGTGGTCCCTGGGGCGGCATGAACGGCTTCATCTGGCACCACACCGGCGCCGACGTGAAGGACGCCAAAACCTACGCCGTCAGCACCCTCTACAAGGGCCTGCCCACGCTCCCCGGCCCGCTCTGCCACTTCAGCGTCGGCACCGACGGCACCGTCTACCTCGTCGGCTGGGGCCGCGCCAACCACGCAGGCGGCGGCGACCCCACCGTCCTCCAGCACGTCATCAACGAGGACTACACCGGCCAACTCCACCCGACCCGCGGCAACAGCAACGGCATCGACGGCAACGCCCACTTCTACGGCGTCGAGATCCAGTACAGCGGCAGCCACAAGATGACCGACGCCCAATACAAGGCCGGCCTCGCCCTCTCCGCCGCCATCTGCGACTTCCACGGCTGGACCGAGAAGTCCGTCATCGGACACGGCGAATGGTCGAGCGACAAGTGGGACCCCGGATACGCCCCCGGCCGAATCATGGCCATGCCCGACGTGCGCGCCGACGTGAAGAAGACCCTCGCCGCCGGCCCCGGAACCGCCAGCACCCCGCCGCCCTCGAAGCCCGCCCCCTCGACCGGAGGACTCGACATGGACGCCAAGGCCGTACACGACGCCGTGTGGAACCGCGACGCGATCCCGTCCCCGACGACGGTAAGCACGCACAAGACGAACCCCACATGGAAGGCCTCCAGCTACCTGCCCGAGATCGTCGACAGGCTCTCCAAGCTCTCCGCCCAGGTCGACGCCCTCACCAAGGCAGTCGCCGAACTGAAGAAGAACGCCTGACCACACGCCCGGCCAGCGCCCCCGCCCGCGCACACTGAACAGGAGAATCCCGTGAAGATCCTCGGCCGTGAACCGGCACTCATCCTCGGACTCGTCGCCGCCGCCGTGAAGCTCCTCGGCTACGAGTTCAACGTCACTGCCGGCGTACAGACCGCCATCAACACCATCGCCGCCGCGATCGTCGGCCTCATCCTCGCTGTCATGGCCCACAACGGCGCCTGGGCCGCCGCCATCCTCCAGACCGCCCAGGCCGTCATGGCACTGTTCGTCGGTCTCGGCCTCGACTGGACCGCCGACCGCCAGGCCCTCTGGATGAGCTCCATCGCCGCCCTCCTCGCCGTCGTCGAACGGTTCATCGTCACCCCGCCACTGGCGACGACGCCGCTCGAACAGTCCAGCCCCCTGAAGACCGCGGCCTGACACCCCCGAGCGGAGGCTCCGGTGAGCGAAATATTCGGCGTCAACCCCACCGACGCTGGAGCCGTCGCACTCCTTACCCTCGTCGTCCTGTTCATCCTCACCGGCCGCCTCATCCCGAGACGCACTCACGAGGATCTGATAGCCGACCGCGACAACTGGCGGGCCGCATTCCTCGAATCCGAGGCCGCCCGCAAGGTCGAGCACGAGCAGACCGGCGAACTTCTTGAGATGGCCAAGCTCGGCGGCAACCTCCTCACGGCGCTCCCCCCACCGCCGTCAGCAGCCCGGGAGGAGGTGAACCCCGGTGATCGCCTGGATCCGGCGTCTCCTAACCGGCCATGACAAGCCCGACCTGCGAGTCTCCGAGGCCGCCCTCGAACGGTCTCGGACCGGTCGCCGAGCAGCAGAAGCCCGCCAGCCCAGCGTCGACGCGGCCGTCGCCCCCCTCCGGCGAGCCCGCCAAGAGAACCACCTGCGTGAACGCATAGAGCAGGCATTTCGAGGAGCACCGTCATGAGAGACATCAGCGTCGACCAGTGGATCAACATGGCAGCGTCGACGTTCGCCGTTATCGCCTGCCTCACATTCATGGCCACCTACCACGCGAAGGCCCCCTGGTGGCGATCCGACATCGGCCGCAACCTCATGGCGTTCGCCGCCGCCGTCGGACTCCTCGGCGCCTACACCGTCCTCGTCAGCCTGTTCCCTGACGGCTGCTTCGCCATCGTCCTCCGCGGCATCCGCACCCTCACCGTCCTCGCCATCGCCACGATCATGATCCAACGCACGCGGCTCCTGCTGCGCGCACAGCGAGACCAGCACAGCAACACCTGACACCCCCACGCCGCACGGCACCGCTGCCCACGTCCACGACCAGCAAGAACCGGAGTGAACCATGGCCGCCATCGTCTTCAACATCGCGCTCGGACGCCTCGCCCAGTACGGCGACCTCCCCGCCGCAGCCGACTCCCTCATCGCCGTCCCCCTCGCCGCCGCCGGACTCCCCACCGACGCCACGATGCGCGACTACACCACCCTCGCAGCAGTGAAGGCCGGAGCGACCGAACAGACGGCCCTCGGCCGCAAAACCCTCACCAACGTCACCGTCACCGTCGACAACACCAACGACCGTGTCGCCATCGACAGCGACGACATCACCTGGCCCACCACCAGCGGCCCCGCCATCGGCGCCATCATCATCTGCTACAAACCCGACACCAGCTCAGCAGACACAGCGATCATCCCGCTCACCAAGCACGACGTGACGATGACACCCGACGGAACCACGTTCACCCTCACCGTCGCCGACATCGCCCGCATCACCTCTGCCGCCTGACGTGGCCACCTTCACCGACGACTTCAACCGGCCCGACACCACCGACCTCGGACCCGGCTGGGTCGAAGTCTCCGGCGACTGGACCATCACCAACCATCAACTCGCCCCCGACACGTCCAGCGGCAACACCATCCTCCGCGCCGCCACCGCCATGGACAGCAACGACAACTACGCCCAGGCCACCATCGTCACCAGCATCGCAGCGAGCCAAGGCGTCTGGTGCCGAGGAAACACCACCCTCACCAGCGGCTACCTCTGGCGCACCAACGGCTCGTCGTGGGATCTCTTCGCAGTCGTCGGCGGCAGCTTCACCAGCATCGGCACCTACCCGGCACCCCTCACCCCCGGAGACACCGCCAAAATCCAAGCCGTCGGCTCGACCATCAAGGGCTACGTCAACGGCATCGAACGCGTCACCATCACCGACACCAGCGTCACCACAGGCGTCAACGTCGGACTCCGCGTCATGGCCGTCAACGGCATCCGCATCGACGACTTCGCGGCCGGAGACGCCACCACAGCAACCGTCATACCCCTCACCCCCGCCCTCGCCACAACGACATCCCGCACGCTCGGCGGCGCGAAGACCACGCCGATCACCGTGGCGGGGGAGTCGTCCGCCGGGAAGCAAGCCACTGGCGAGAAGACCGCGGTGGTCGCCGCCGCCACGGAAACGGACACAGCCCAAGCAGCCGCCGGCGCCAAGACCGCCACACCGTCGCCCGCGTACAGCAACGAGGCGGGGACGTCCGTCATCGGGACGAAGACGACGCTCCTCCAGGTGGCCGCCGACACCGCCACCGCCACAGCGCTCCTTGGGGCGAAGGCGGGCGTCATCGCCGCGGCCGGCAGCACCGAGATGGTGCAGGCGCTCACTACCGCCAGCACCTTGCCGACCGTCACAGCCATGGGTACCGCTCGGCCGATGGCGGGCATCAAGACCACAGTCCTGACACCCGCCATAGCCGCCTGCACGGCCCGCCCGCTCGCCCGACCCGTCACGCACAAACCCAACCCCGAACGGACCGCGCGGATCGGTGTCGACATCCGCCGCATCACCGTGCCCGCCGAACCGCGCACGCACACAGTGAGGTAGCCGTGACCTTCACCAAAGACCCCAGCGCGCTCCTCGACTACACCTGGGACTGGACCCCCTGGCTCGCCGGAGACACCATCACCAACGCCACCATCCACCTAGCCCCCGGACTTACCGCCATCGGCCAACCACTCGTCACCGACACCACCGTCACGCAACATGTCACGGGCGGCGAAGCAGGCGATAACCTCCGCATGACCTGCCAGATCACCACCAGCAACGGCCTCACCGACGAACGCTCCATCTACCTCACCATCATGGAACGCTGACGCAGGCCCGTCAGTCGACGACCTCGCCCTCGAACTCAGGGAACGCATTCTCGTCTGAGCTGTCGCTGGAACGCTGCACGGTGACCACGATCTTGCGGCCATACTTCTTGCCGAGCGCGTTGTCATCCGTCTTCGTCACGGACACGCCCGCGCCCAGCCGGCCCTCCAACGGCTCCGCACCACGGGAGAACTCCGTTATCGCAGCCTGACCTCCGTTCACCGCGCCCTCCACGATCGTCGAGAAGTCGTCCAGCTTCACCGACTGGCCGCTGCCGTTCGTGAACTTGAGCTTCAGCCGGAACTCCGTCAGCGACGGATTGGGCGTCTCGAGATCCTCCTGCGACCAGTCCTTGAACACCTTGGCCTCGACCACCGTGACCTTCACCCCGTCGGGCCAGGTGAACGTGTCGCCGAACTTGAACCCGCTCGACTTCCCGTCCCCACCCGTACCCGAGCCATCCTCGGGGCCGGCGGAGGCGCCGCCTGCCTCGTCGGAGCACGACTCCATCCACTCGCCCTGCGACAGACTCTCGTCGTTGCAGTCGACCTTCTTCTCTGACGCCTTGCCTGCCGACGCCTTCGCGGCCGGCTTCGCTTCGGTCTTGTTGTCGCCACCGCCACCGCATGCGGTGAGTGCGGCCAGTAGCAGGGCAGCCGTAGCCGCCGTAGCGCGAACGCGCATGAATCCCCCCAGGATTGAACTACCGGAACACGGTACGACGCATGTGGTGGAAACGTGAACTACCGTCACAGGCTCGTTACCAGGCCGCGGCAGGATCGTATATAGGGGAGCGGCGGATACCCTGGACTGCAGCCGCTCGGCCTGTAAAGCCCACGCGTCGGACGCGTCCACCGTCTGGAGCGTGAGGGCGGCTAGTGGACAGGAGGGCCGGAGCCGACGGGCACCGGCCCTCCGCTCACGACTCGACGAAGGGTGCGGGTCCCAGGCCTGCGAGGCCGACTTCAACGCTGCCGCTGGTCGCCATGAACTCGCTCTCTCGACCGTTCGGCATGCGGAGCACTCCAGGTGCAGCATCGAACAGGTCGACATCACTGGACGGATCGGAGAGCGTGATGCTGCCAGCCCACGTGCTGTCCTTGTCGGACTCCCGGTTGTCCGTCCGAGTCGGGTCGTAGCGGAGCACCAGAGACGCGGTGACCGCAGCCTCCCGTCCGTCCGGAAGGGCAACGGTCGCGGGGCCGACGTATCGCTGCCGGCCGTCGCCGGGGTGGAAAGGTGCTCGCTCTGCCATGGCGAGAGGCTAGCCCCGAAGTTGTTCGAGCGGGGGCTGGCTAACCGATCCGAACAAAGTGGTAGCGCACAACGGTCACTCAAGCGCCGCGAGTTGACCATGAAGCACTCTCGATAACATGCAATATCGCGGGCGACAGAACGGTACAATTAGCTATGCCTGAAACTGAGTTCGGACAGCCGCTGCCGCCCCTCTCGCTCGCGCCGTGCGCCTTCTGCGACATCATCGCCGGGCGCGCCCCCGCCGAGATCTTCCATGAGTGGGATGACGCCCTCGCCATCGTCCCACTGAACCCCGTCACCGCGGGGCACCTGCTCGTCATGCCGAAGATGCACGTCGCTGACTTCGGGCACGATCCTTACGTCAGTGCCGCCGTGATGAAGCGCGCCGCCCAACTGTCCGCCACCCAGTGGTGCAACGTCATCACCTCGCGCGGCAAGGTGGCGACGCAGACCGTTTTCCATCTGCACGTACACATCGTGCCGAGGCGTGAGGGTGACGGGCTTGCGTTGCCCTGGACAGGGCAGGCCGCATGACAGCACTCTCGCCGGAGCGGTCGGGGGCCGCCCCCGCCGTCCGTGACGCCGCGACGCTCGCCGTCCTCGCCGCGATGGAGCAGGCCGCCGAACAACACCTCGACGCCATCCGCCCCAACAACACGAAACGCGGCTACGCCAACGACTGGAACCTCTGGACCGAGTTCCACGACTGGCTCGCCCAACAGACCGGCCACCGGCTCGCGCTGACCGACGTCACCAAGGGCACCCTCGTCGGGTTCGTCGTCTGGCTCGACACGATCAAGCTTGCCGCGCCGACAAGTATCGACCGGCGGATCACCGGGGTCACCGTCACGGCGCGCGGGCTCGGCGTCGAGGTACCGAAGGCGGCGACGGTCGCCGCCCGGCAGGCGCTCAAGCCGATGAAGAACGACCCCGAACGCATGGCGCGCGGCCGGGGGAAGGCCGCCGCCGTCACCCCTGATCAGCTACGGCAGATGAACGCAGCCGTCGCCGACGGACTCGCCGGGCTCCGCGATCGCGCACTGTGGCTCATGGCCTTCGCTATCGCCGGGCGTTCCGCCGAAGTCGCCGAACTCCGCGCAGAGTCCATCGCCCACGTCAGCCAGGGCCTCGAAGTCCACGTCCCCGCTGTCAAGGGCCGACCGCCCCGCGACGTCGTCGTCCACTACGGCAAGAACGCCGACACCTGCCCCGTCCGCGCCTGGCTCACCTGGCGCGCCACGGCAGGCATCTCCGCTGGGCCAGCCTTCCTGCCCATCGACGTCTGGGGGCACCTCGGCAACCGCGCACTCTCCCCGGAAGCCGTCCGCGAGATCATCGCCCGCAACGCCGAACGCGCAGGCATCGCCGTCCGACTCACCGGCCACAGCATGCGAGCCGGCTTCATCACCACCAGCCGACGAGCCGGGAAGCGCGAAGAGAAGATCCGTGCCCAGTCCGGACATGCGGACAACAGCCCCGCCTTCTGGGGCTACATTCGCGAAGCCGACAAGTGGACCGACGCAGCAAGCGAGGACATCGGGTTGTGAGATCACTCGCTCGAGCGTGCCAACTTGTCCAGACTGCTCCACTTCCCGCGGCATAGCTTTCCTGAGCCCTTCACCACCACGGGGCAGATCTTGGTAGCTCCCAACTGCTGAGCTGTGGTTCGAACCTGACCGGCATCAAAGATCCATCGGGCAGCATGCTGCCCCTCTAGCGTCATTGGCAGGGCGTCGCTGCCATCAACCAGGCGCAGGCCGACGATCTTCATCTCGTTCGAAGTTGCGAAGAAGACTTGTGTGATCTGGCATGGCCCGCGCCCTGAGTTGCGGGCCTCAAGCAGGACCACCAAGCGGGTCCCTGAGAAGGGCCCGACGATCGCACCCGAACTGGCTGACACCCTCGGCTTCGAGCCGCTCCACTTCCAGATCGCGGTCTGCCAAGCGAACGAGACCAGAGTGGCGGCAAGAGAAGCTGATCCGATGGCCACGGTCATGACCGCTGTCCAGGGAACTTCCGCACTCATGGCAGCCTCCCAGTGGCTCGTATCTCCATCTCTAGCGTGCGCCTGTTTCGCACCGACAGCGCGACTGCGGCCGCTTCTCGCACAGAGCGCTGGCAGATTGCCAGCGGTTCGGATCGGCGGCGATGTAGTAGCGGCCCGCTGGGGGTATCGCTGGCGCTCTCCAGCCCGCCGTCATGCGCAGCACTGCTGCCGCCCATAGGCTGGCCTTCTCGGGGCTGTCGATGGAAGGTGCGCGCGATGCCCCGTCCTGTCTGGTCCGGTGCTATCTCGTTTGGCCTGGTCACGATCCCGATCAAGGTCACGACTGCCACAGAGGATCACTCGATCCGGTTCCACCAGTACCACCTGGAGGACATGGGCCGTGTCCGCACCCGCAAGGTGTGCGAGATCGAAGACCGCGAGGTCAGCAACGCTGAGATCGGCAAGGGCTACGAAGTCAGCAAGGACCAGCTCGTTGCTGTGACGGATGACGAGCTGCGCGACATGCCCCTGCCCACCGCCAAGGCTGTCGAGATCGTCGCATTCGTCCCCTACGAGAGCATCGACCCCATCCGCATCGGCGAAGGCTACTACCTCGAAGCGGATGGTCAGGTCGCCAACAAGCCATATGCCCTGCTCAGGAAGGCCCTGGAGCGGAACAGCAAGGCGGCCATCGCCAAGTTTGCGTGGCACGGCCGTGAACGTTTGGGCCTGCTTCGCGTCGTCGATGACGTGATCGCCCTCCACGCCATGAAATGGCCCGACGAGATCCGCCCCCCCGAAACCCTGGCACCCAAGCCCGTCGACATCACCGACAAGGAGATCGACGAGGCGATCACCCTCATCGACTCCATGACCCACGACGCCCCCATCACCGACGCAGACTGGGCCACCGACCGGTACACGACCGCCCTCGAAGACGTCATCCACGCCAAAGCCGCCGGAGAGAAACCCCCACAGGCGGACACGGAGGAAGCGCCGACGGGGACGGTCGTCGACCTGATGGCCGCCCTGGAACAGTCCGTGCAGAAAGCCAAGGCATCCCGCGGTGACGGCGGCGACGCGGACGTCCACGAGCTGAAGCCGAAGACCGCGAAGAAGACCGCCGCCAAGAAGACCACGGCGAAGAAGCCCGCCTCGAAGAAGACGACCGCGAGCAAGAAGCCCGCGAAGAAGACCAGCGGGAAGACGCGCAGCGCCTAGCCAGTGCCCCAGTACGGCTACAGGGTGTCTGTCATCGCGCGGGGCACGATCAGGTGGCGGGCCTGATGCTCGGCCGCCGCCCGCGCCCCATGCACCCGCGCCCCCTCCGACGTCGACGGCCGCCCGAGGGCCCGTTCGTGCTCCGCGCACTTCGGGCAGCCAGTATCGAGGGCGGGCAGTCGCTCGGCGTGCGCGCCGGCCATGTGCTGCGCGAGCTGCATCTGCGTGACCAGCACGGAGTCGAACGGGTCGACATCCAGTCCGCTCGTGGTCAGCGATGCTTCCGCAACCGCGTCCCGAACACCGATCATCCGCTCGTATAGGGCCACGCACGTCGCGCACCCTGCCAGCCACGCGGGCGGGATCGGCCACACCTCAGCATCATCCAGATCATCCACAGCCATGCCCGCAGCGTAGACACGACCAGACGCTCAGGCGGCGGGCCTGCTACCAACCACACCAGCTGTTGGGTCCACAGGTAGGCCGGGCGTATCCCGCGCGCCCCTGACCGCGTTACCCGGGCCATGGACCTCGACGACGACACCACCGCCACGGACCCTCCGGCGGCGCTGCTCCCCACGCTCACGCTCGACGACGCGCACGAGCTGATGGCGCTGCTCGCCGACGTGCGCGACGGGCGCGCACCGGACCGGGAGACGGCGAGGTACCTGCTGGCGAACCTCGCCGCGCGGGTTCCGTCGCGGGGATGAGCCGGAGGCCGCTCAACGGCGAATGTGTAGCGCGCTTGACGCTCGGGCGCACGGCGCTCATAGTGAGTGTCAAGCGCGCTACACACGTAGTGCCGAGTGAGAGGCACCGCCATGGCGACCGTCACCATCGACCAGATCCGCGCCCTCTGGGACGACCCCAACCCCAACGCCACCATCGACCGCGGCGACCACTTCACGCCCATCACGAAGGACGACCTCGGCGCCCTCGCCTCCAGCGTCGACACCGACGACGACAACTACCCGCTGGACGACCAGTGGGAGATTCTCGCCGACCAGCTCAACAACGAGACCCCCGACGAGCCCTCCTCCACCAGCGGCCAGAACATGCTCGACGAGATCCGGGACGCACGAGCCGAACGCGACCGGATCAAGACGGAGGCCGACGAGACGTTCAACGCGACGATCCGGGCGGCGGTCGCCAGCAAGAAGGCGCCCGTGACCGCCATCGCCGAGGCCGCCAGCATGTCCAGGGAGCGCATCTACCAGATCCGCGACGGCCGCCGGTGACCTTCCACGCCAGGGCGCTGCCCAAGCTGCGCGCGCAGACACTCCGCCGCCTCGACGCGCTCGACGTCCGCCACAGCCCCTTCACGCTGCCCAGCGACGACGATGTCGCAGACCTGTACACCAGCCACCTGCGGGCCGCCGACCTGTACTGGGCCAGCGCCGACATGACCGCCCTGGCCACCCACGCCGGCGGCAGCCTCGCAGCCGCCCGCTGGGCCACCGCCGACCGCCCCTCCCCGATCGGGCTCATCACGTTCGAGGGCGGGCTCGGCCAAGTCGACGTCGGCCCCGGTCTCACCGCGCCCGTGCAGGCGCTCGCCTGGGGGCCCGGACCGGACGGCACGCTCATCGTGTGGCACCTCCTGGACGGCGCGGAACTATTCGCCGCCGTCCCCGGGGCAGACCCGGCCCGCGTGCCCCGCCTCCTCGCAGTCCGCGAGGCGCGCCTCCCCGTCACAGCCGAACCGGTCCCGCTCGACGGCATCCCCACCCGGGAGGGGATGAAGCCCTCCCGCACCATCGTCGGCGCGCTCGCCGCGGCCTGGCACCTCATGCAGCAGCCACAGCTCGTCGACCGCACCCACCAGCAGCCAGACCGGGCCGAGGCCCGCGCGCTCCGCCGCGGCGACATGCCGGACTCCGGCGTCACCCTGGTCTCCCTGCGCCGCCAGTACGCCCCACAGGACCGCGACCCGGATGCCGGCGGAGACGGCCGCCACTACCGGCACCGATGGGTCGTGTCCGGTCACTGGCGGGATCAGGCCCACGGTCCGGGCCGCACGCTTCGGCGGCGGCAGTGGATCCCCGCCTATGTGAAGGGGCCAGATGGTGCCCCGCTGTTGGCCACGGAGAAGGTCAACGTGTGGCGCCGCTGAGACCGGGGCACCGTAACCGCGCGCTCCTGTGGTCGCGGCCGGCTCACGCCGCCTCGTAGTGGTGTGCGCGCCCGCCCCGCCATTTCACCCAGGCCGGGTCGTCCAGCAGCGCCTCCGCGTCCTCAAGCCCGGCCCGGCGCAGGAACTCGATCACGTCCGCGTCGCTGTGGGCGAGGCCGAGGATCTGCCCGCGCGCGGTGACCCGCCGGCCGCCCGTCCCGAGCGGCGGGTGCACGACTATGGGTGCACTGGTCATACGGCTAGCCTGCGGGATTGCGGTCGGCGGCGCACGCTGGCCCGGTCCGGGGCGGCGCTGATCCGCCTGCTGCTGCGTGCGTATCTTTTCTAGTTCTTCTTGAACGGCGTTCTTGAACGCCTATCTTGAAGGCATGACAGAAGAGACACCCGAACGCCTCCTCCCGACCGGCACCTGCTGGTGTGGGTGCGGGGCCACTGCGGGGATCGGCAGGTTCTTCGCGCGGGGCCACGACAAGTCCGCCGAAGCCGCGCTCCTTGCCGTCCGCTACGGCAGCTCCGTGGCCCGCCTCCTGCACCACCACGGGTACGGCCCCGACCGGTCTGTGCTCGACGCCGCCGTGGACAGTGGCAGCTGGAAGATCTGCCCCCACTGCGAGTACGCCGGGGCCCCGGCAAGCGTCCGCAACCACATCCGCAAGTACCACGACAAGAAGGCAGACTCATGATCAGCAAGACGGGCCGCTACTGGTCCACTGGCATCACCGTCACCTGGGCACCATTCGCGGAGCGCATCAACGGCGTGCCCTACGGTGGCTGGCACGCCAAGCTCGACTACCGCGACGACGGGTTCACCGACAACGACCCCGACATCGGACGAGTGTCAACGGAGGGGACTCTCTACACCCGCTACCCGGTACGTGACGCGAAGATCCGCAGTGGTCTGTCTGTCGCCCTGGACACCCTGATGGCTGACGCCGAGCGGCTCGGTATCGAGTTCATCGCCGTCGGCCCCGACTCGGAGCCGTGGCTGTTCTACACGAGGAACGGTGAGGACGAGGAGCACCCGCCGCCGGACGGATGGCGCGAGACGCTGGCCGCTGAGGCGGAGCGGATCGGATTCCGTTCCTACGCCACCGCCGAGAAGTGAGGACACCGACCATGCTGGCCACGCCCGAGCGCGTACACGGCGCCACCGTCTTCGAGGAATCGCTCGTCTGGCACAAGCCCGTCGGTCGTGTGATCGAGGAGTTCCAGGCGATCGCCTGCTCCGACACTGAGGGCATCGTCTTCCCGCCGCCGAAGCAGGAGGTTCCACTGACCCTCAACAAGCCGGACGAGCGCTGGTGCCAGGGCTGCCTCGAAGCAATCCGCCGCTAGGTGCGCGGAGCCCCGACCAAGTGAAGTGGCCGGGGCTTCGCCACGTGACCCTACTCCAGCAATCCGAGCGGGGTGTCGGGGCGGCAGTGCGTGCACGCGTCGACCCCGCCGACGAGCGCCTGCCGCGCCTGGCCGGCGGTGGCGGGGCGGGAGCGTTTGCCTGCCATGTGGCAGCCGCCAACGTGCACGTACACGGCGTGGCGGCCCTGGAGTCCGCGCTCGATCAGCCAGTCCGGTTCGGGCGGCCGGGTGGCGGTGGCCTGCTTCTGTTCGGCTTCCCGTTTCCGGGCGGCGGCGATGGCTTGGTCGATGCGGTCGAGCCACATGGCGTGCCATGTCCTCAGGGTGAGGAGGCGTGGCAGGTCGCGCGGCAGATCGTTCACAAGTTCGATTCTAGGATGGTGGGTGTGAACACACCCACCGGGGCAGGCCGCTACCAACTCACCCTCACCATCGCCGACCACACCGTCATGACCGGCTGGTGGCACCTGCACGCAACCGCAGACCGCAAATACCGCACCTGGATCGGCGACTACGGCAAGCCCGACGCCCACATCACCCTCACCGACACCGAGACCGGTGAAACCTTGCAGGAGTGGCCGCAACAACCCTGACTGTCAGCCCCCACCGATACCCTGACCCCTGTCAGTGCTTGCTGCACTCAGCCCTGCTCCCCTGTACAGCGACGGGGGAGCAGGGCACACACCTGGAGGGGCCTATGGACGATCTCGTGCAATGGCTTGGCGCCCAGCTCGACGAGGACGAGCGGATCGCGCGGGCGGCGGCTGAACAGTACGGGACTGCTTGGGCGGTCGACCCGGCCATGGAGTCCGTGCGCAGCGACACGGGCGCGGACGTTGTTGAGGAGGCGCATGCGCCGCACGTGTACATTGCCGCGCATGATCCGGCGCGGGTGCTGCGCGAGATCGACGCCAAGCGGCAGGTGCTCACGATGGCGCGCGAGCGCATCGAGGAGGCAGCGTCTTCCGACTACCTCCTGCGTGGCCCGGCGCGGGTGGCCCTAGCGGTGCTGGAGCCGGTGCTGAAGAGTTTCGCGTCCGTGTACGAAGCCCGGCCTGGCTACCGCGAGGAGTGGCGGCCGTAGCCGCAGGTCAGAGGGTCACTCAGCGGCTACCCGCAACGTGATCAAGCCGCCTCGGCTTCCGTTTCTAGGTGCCGCACGATCTTCTTCACTGTCATCTCCAGCGCTGGCGGGATCGCCACCTGCGCGGCCATCGCAGCCGCCGTCCATGCGTCCCAGGCGGCCTGCCACTCCGTGTGCTGCTCTGCGCTCCAGCCGCCCTCGACAGTCGGCGGACCGAATCGTTCCTGCACCTCACGGACACGGGCATGCGCCTCATCCGCAGCACGCCGCAGGTCAATCATGTTCGAGGTCGGCTCATCACTCACAAAGCGGATGCTACGCCGCCTCCACGATCTCCCCGCGTACCGCCGCCGCCCACTCCACGACCAGCACCTCATACTCGGCACGCTGCGACGCGGACAGCCGCCCACCAGTCCGCGCCATCAGGCAACGGATCTCCTCGTTCAACTCCTCAGCAGAGCGCACGGAACCACACGCAGGCCGAATCGGGATCATGGCCACGAGTCTACGGACAGCCACTGACAACGAGCCACACCCAACCGAAGACGGCATATGCGCTCAAGCGCCCGGCGCCCGGCCGTCCGGGTGCGCGATCACAAACACACCCTTCCCCCGAACGCCCTGCACCAGCCCCTCCGCAGCCAGCACCTCCAGCGCCGCCTTGATCGTCCGACGCGACACCGTGCCACCCGTCTCCTCCTCCAGCTCCGACTGCGACGGAAGCCGCCGCCCGACCGGAACCACACCAGCACTGATCCGCTCCCGCAGCACATCCGCCAGCTGCACGTACAACGGCGTCATCCCATCCCGATCCAACTCGATCATGCTAGGACCGTAAAAGGACATGCCAAGCGGGCATAGATCCTGATAGGCCGACCGAGGACGACCCAACACGACCTAACACGTACCAAGTCGGCGTACCATCCCAGACACAAAGACCCCCGCGACCGTCCAACCGGCCCGGGGGCATGGCCGACCGGATGGAGTCGACATGCACGAGGGTAACCACCCCACCCCGAACCCGAACCCCACCAAACCCGCCCTCGACGAACTCATCGACCAAGCCATCGCCGCACCCCGCACAAGCCCCGACCAAAACCAGCGCACCCAACTCGACCACCAGCTACGCGCCGAACTCCGCCGCCTCACCCCCGCCGTCACAGCCCAAGCCAACACACTCAGCCGCAGCACCCGCGCCTGGTACATGCGCGACACAGCCCTCCACGAAGCGCGCCACGCACTCGCCGAAGGACTCAGCCCCAGCCCCCTCGCCGCCTGCCTCACCCTCGCCAGCCTCGCCCGCACCCTCCACGCCCTCGCGGTGTACGCCGACGAAGCCCTCGCACCGGCGGACTGCACCACCCCCGGCATCCACCCGTGAGTGCCGACGTCGCCCGCTGCAATCGGTGCGGCAACCCCATGCCGGCGGATGAGACCGTGGTACGGCAGCTGTTCAGGCAGTCAGGCCCCGAGCCCGCACACCCTGTCCACCACCCTTGCCCGGCCCGACAGGACAGTGCCCCCTCAGGCTTCTACCCCGAACCCCCGCCGGCGCGGCGAACGCACGGGGTGTGAACCGCGCACGGAAGCTCGTGCCCGATGCGCGCTTCCCGCCCAGGCCGTTCAGTGGTGAACTAGTCTCAGCTTTCAGCCGCCCCGCCACGGCGCCGCGGCTCGGCCGTGCTAACGGAGGAAGTCTGTGACGTGGACCTTAAGCACGCGGGCGATCCGCAGCAGTGTGCTGATCGTCGGGTTGCCCTGGCCGGATTCGATCTCCTGATAGACGCTCCGGCTCAACGGGACCGCGAGGAGCACCTGCTCCTGGGTCAGGTTGCGGTCTAGACGTACCGCCCGAATACGGTCGCCGATAGCGCGCCGCTCGGCAAGCAGCCAGTCGTCATCATCGGTGGGGGCGGACACCCGATAAACGCTCTGACCTGCATGATCATAAGTCAGCCTGGTAAACCAGGCATTCTGTGATCATGGAAGGAGGGGTGCGCACACTACGCAGCCCTGCGGCTAACTGGCATATGCCGCAGGGCTCAAGGTAGTTTCAACCACTCGAACACACGTTCGCTCGAAAGAGTGAACCGCCCCCTGACCAGGGCATCCCACACCCCCAACCGGGAACCTGCGCTACACGAACCCACAGGACCCACAGGAGAACACCATGAACCCCAAGCAGATCCTCGACCTCTACACCTGGGCGCCGGGCATCTGCTTCCGCCACCCCGCCAAAGGCAAACAGCCCACCGCCCACATCAAGACCCTCCACCCCAGCGCCGGCGGCGAAGAAGAAATCCGCGCCTGCGAGCACTGCGTCCTCGAACTCGAAGCGGAGAAGGAGCGCGCCGCCCGCGCTCACGGCACCCCGTACAACCCAGGCCCCCCATGAGACGACACGTCCCCAACCAGCGACAACAGCAGCCAGCCTGCGTCCCACCCGGGGAGAAACTGGGGAGCGACGGGGACGTGGGGAGCGCCTGGGGAGAGCGAGAAACTAAAGTCACGGGAAGTCGAGAGAAGCAACAGGAAGTGCAAGGAACCAGGTCAAGGGCCCAAACCGCATCACGGACGGCAGACCCCGACGACCGCGAGGTCCCGGGGCACAGAACCCGGCGTACAGCCCGACTCGTCTGCCGCTCGCCTTCCGGGGGGCCTTCCGGGGTAGGGGGACGTGTGGGGCTGAGTTATGGGTACGACATCTATGCGCGTCCCCGGGACGTGGGCCGTGTGCTGGCCGGGCTGGCCGCTCTGGCGGCCCCGGACCGGGACGTGCCGCCGCTCCGGGTCAGTCTTCCCGGCGGCGAAAGCCTCACCCTCCCGTTCACTTCCGGTTTCCGGAGCGAGCCGGTGGACGCCTCCACGGCGCGGACGTTCGGGCTTGACATGTCCCTCATGTTCGGCGCCGACGACGCGGTGCGCGCCTACGCGCGGACGAACGGCCTGGAGATCGAGGCCGACGGACGTGTGCGGATCGGGTACGTCTACGCGACGGTCCGGTTCGCGTCCCTCCCGCACCCCGGTTACGCGGCGGTCGAGTGCTGGGCGGCGACCTCCGAGATGAGCCGCCTGTTCGCCCGGTCGGCGGCCATCAGGAAGGCGTTCACCGACCTCACCGCCGCCGGCGGAGCGGTGTGCTGCCTCTTCGACACGGGTGACGGCGCCCCGGAGCAGGTCTGCCTGTTCAACGGCGAGACCCAGGCGGGCCCGGCGGCCTGGCCCGGGGCGGAGCCGGGGGCGGCCGGGTGGGCCGCCCCCGGTGGGGGTCACCCCGGGTGATGGGTGGGCGGTGGCAGGCGCCGGCCCTCGGTCAGCGGTCGGCCCGTTGTCAGAAGCCGCAGGGGACGCCGCTGCCGTAGTCGCTCAGCAGGTCGTCGCGGACCCAGCCGTACGTGCCCGTGGAGTCGTTTCTGAGGTACGTCCACGTGTAGTTCCCGGCCACCGTGTAGCAGTGGTAGTCGAGGCGGTGGCCGGCGTACGCGATGCCGGTGATGGCACAGCCCGTGCTCGAACCGCTGCGCTCATTCGCGCCGTCGGCCGTCGCGTTCCAGGAGCTGCTGTCCTTGTCGGCGGCCGTCTTGCCGCAGGCGGCGGAGGCCGACGCCGGCGTGGTGGAGAGGACGAGCGGGATGCTGGCGGCCACGGCCGCGAGCGTCGGCAGTACAACTGCGATACGGCGTTTCATGGAAACCCCTCGTGTTGTCGTCCTGTCGGAACACCGCCCGGGTAACTCGTCGGTGAGCGGTGGCCGCCCGCACGGAATGCGGCGCGAGCGGTCCACGTACGATTTCGAGGAGTGCGGGGTGAAGAAAGGGCTCCGCCCCGGGATGGCCAATTGTGCTCCGATCCGGGCCAGAAAGAGCGCGGACGGAATCGGGCCAGTGGCGGTGAACCTCCAGGGCGTTTTACGACAGCATGGCCGGAGCTGTGACCTGCGGAAGCGTGATCCAGTGCGCCGCTGGAATTACCTCTTCCACGGATGGTTCTGTTCCGCATGCCGGGGTGCTCTGGAGTTTTCGGACCCCGGTTCATAAGGTGGACCGGGAAACCGGAGGAGCGGGGGGCGAGTTGAGCGCACGTATATTGGTCGCGGAGGATGACGAGAAACAGGCGCGGCTCATCAAGATCTATCTGGAGCGCGAGGGGAACGACGTACAGACCGTCTTCGACGGGCGTTCCGCGATCGACCGGGCCCGCGCCACCCGCCCCGACCTGATCGTCCTCGACGTGATGATGCCGAACGTCGACGGCCTCGACGTGTGCCGCGTCCTGCGGGCCGAGTCACAGGTGCCGATCCTGCTGCTGACCGCCCGCGCCACCGAGGACGACATGCTCCTCGGCCTCGACCTCGGCGCCGACGACTACATGACGAAGCCGTACAGCCCACGGGAGTTGACCGCCCGCGCCCGCGCCCTGCTGCGCCGCGCGAAGGCGACGGCGGGCGAGGAGGGGCCCGCCGTCGTGGCCGTGGGGGACCTGGAGGTCGACGCCGCCCGGTTCGAGGTCCGGGTCGCGGGCCGGCCCGTGGTGCTGACCAGCAAGGAGTTCGAGATCCTGCGCGTACTCGCGGGGGCGCCCGGCCGGGTGTTCACCCGGGCGCAGATCATCGACCGCGTCTTCGGCTTCGACCAGAACATCCTGGAACGCACGGTGGACGCCCATGTCATGAAGCTGCGAAGGAAGTTGGAGGCGGTCGGCGGCGAGGGCCGGGGCGCCGCCTACGTCGAGACCGTCTACGGGCGCGGCTACCGGCTCGTGCCCGACGGCCGGGCCGCCCGGTGAGCTTCCGGGTCCGCGTCCTGGCCCTGCTGATGCTCGTCGCCCTGGCCGCCACGGCGGCGACCGCCTGGCTGACGCTGCGTCAAGCCAACAGCCAGGTCGAGGAATCCGCCAAAGCGGACCGCCGGGACGTCTCCCGGATCACCGACCGGCTCGCCGCGTACGGGTTCACGCACGGCACCTGGGACGGCGTGAAACCCGTTGTACGCGCCCTGGCCGCCGACACCGGGCAGCGCATCCGCGTCACCACGGAGGCCGACGTCCTGCTCGCCGACTCCGACGCCCTCGCCGGCCGGACACCGCGCGAGGCCAGCGGCCAGCCGCCCGTCCTGGCCGACCCCCGCCCCCGGCTGCGCCTCCCCGCGAAGAAAGTGCCCCGGGCCTCCGTGAAGCGGACCGTGCCGGCCATCGCCGACTACCGGGCCGCCGCCGCGTACGCCGCCTGCCTGACCCGCGCCGGCGCCCCCGTCACCGCCCGCGCCGACCCCGTGGGCGTGCCCCGCGTCAGCACCCCGCACCCGGTCGCCGCCTGCACCCGGCGGAGCGCCGACGCGGACGACGCGGCCCGCGCCCGGGACGCCACCGCCGCCGCCCGCTGCGAGCCGGCCCCCCGCGTCGCCGCCTGCCTGCAACGCGTCTTCGACGAACGCACCGCCGGCGTCGCCCCGCCCCGCCTCCAAGTCACCCTCGGCGCCCGCGACGAGCAGCCGGCCGGACTGCCCGTCGCCCCCACCGCCGCCGTCGCCACGGCGGTCGCCCTCGCCGCCGTCCTCGCCGCGCTGCTGCTCAGCCGTGCCGTACTGCGCCCCGTGCGCGCCCTGACCGACGCCGCCCGGGGCCTCGGCGCGGGCGACCTGGAGCGCCGGGTGCCCGCCTCGGGCCGCGACGAGATCGCCGAACTGGGCCGCACCTTCAACAAGATGGCCGACTCCCTCCAGGCCGCCGAGGAACGCCAGCGCCGCATGACCGGCGACATCGCCCACGAACTGCGCACCCCGCTCGCCAACCTGCGCGGCTACCTGGAAGCCCTCCAGGACGGGATCGTCGCCCCCACCCCCGAACTGCTCGCCTCCCTGCACGAGGAGACCCTGCTCCAGCAGCGCATCGTCGACGACCTCCAGGACATCGCGCTCGCCGAGGCCGGAGCCCTGACCTACCACCGCACCCTCGTGGACCTGCGCGACCTCCTCGACCAGACCCGCACCGCCCACTATGCGCAAGCCCAACAGGCGGGCGTTCGCCTGGAGTTGGCGGCGTCGGAGCCGGTGCCGGTGGAGGGGGACCCCGACCGGCTGCGGCAGGTAGCCGGCAACGTCGTCGGCAACGCCGTACGCGCCACCCCGCCCGGCGGCACCGTCACCCTCACCGCCCGCCTGAGCGGCGCCCAGGCCGTCGTCGAGATCCACGACACCGGTACGGGGATACCGGCCGCGCACCTGCCCCACCTCTTCGACCGCTTCTGGCGCGCGGACCCCGCCCGCGGCCGCGCCACCGGAGGCAGCGGCCTCGGCCTCGCCATCGCCCGGCAGATCGTCCTCGACCACCAGGGCACGATCACGGTCACCAGCGAGGTCGGCGCGGGCACGACGTTCACCCTGACGCTGCCCGCCGCCCGGCCGTGACGGAACCTCAACTTCCCGCGAGGCGACGGCCGTCCGCGACGGAACACCGGCTCCCCGCGAGCCCCGGCGGCCGTCAGCTCCCCGCGAGCGCCTGCGTCGGCGCCAGCCTGCCCGCCCGTACCGCCGGATACAGGCCCGCGAGCGCCCCGATCACCAGCGTGACGGCGACCCCCGCGCCCGCCGCCCACACCGGCACTGTCACCGGCCAGCCCCGTACGTACGCGTACCCGCCGGTGATCGCCGTGCCGAGGACCGTGCCGCCGAGCCCGCCCAGCGCCGACAGCAGCAGGGACTCCGCCACGAACTGGCCGCGGATCTGCCCGCTGGTCGCGCCGAGCGCGCGGCGCAGCCCGATCTCCGGGCGGCGTTCGAGCACCGAGATCACCATGGTGTTGCCGACGCCGACACCGCCCACGAGGAGCGCGACACCGCCGAGCCCGAGCAGCAGCCCGGTCAGCGCCGACTCGGTGGCCTCGCGGGCGGCCAGCGCGTCGGACGGCCGGGAGACCAGGACCCCGCTCGGCTTCTCGGGGTTGGCGGTCGCGGCCAGTACGGCACGCACGGCGGCGACCCGGTCGTCGCGGGCCCGCACGTACACGGTGGAGGGGTGTCCGTCGAAGCCCAAATAGGTACGGGCGGCCTGCCGGCCGACGAGCGCCGAGCCGTCGATCTCCGGCGCGAGCGGCGCCGGCCGCAACACGCCGACCAGCGAGAACCACGTACCGCCGAGCCACAGGCGGGTGCCCGGTGTGTATACGTCGAGGCGGCGGGCGGCCCGCGCGCCGAGGACGACCGCCGGGTACTCCTCGGTGGCCTCGCCGAGCCAGCGGCCGACGCGCATCTCGGCGCCCACGGCGGGCAGCAGCCCGGTGTCGGCGGCGGCCACCTCGACGCTGCTCGTGCGGCCCGCGGGGATGTGCTCGTTACGGTAGACGGCGGCGCCCCTGACCTCGCCGGTCGCCGCCACCTGGCGCACCGGCCCGATCCGCCGGATCATCGCCGTCGCCTCGCGCGGCAGCCGGGTCGTCGTACCGTCCGGGGCCCGGCCGGGTGCGACCCGCAGCATGTTGGTGCCGAGCCGGTCCAGCTCGCGGTCGACCTCGGCGCGCCCGGAACTGGAGATCCCGACCACGGCCACCATCGCCGCCACCCCGATGGCGATCCCGAGGGCCGACAGGAACACGCGCAGCGGCCGGGTACGCAGCCCGGTGCCGCCCAGGCGGACGAAGTCGGCGGGCCGCAACCGGGCGGGCCGCAGCGCGGACGCGGACTGTCTGCTCACGGACCGTCAATTCTGTCGTGTTGTACGGGGGTTGGGTTCGCCGCGCTGTCGGCGACGACGCGGCCGTCCCGCATCTCCACCTTCCGCTCGAAGGTCTCCGCCATCTCCCGGTCGTGCGTGATCACGACGACGGTGGTGCCGGCGGCATGCAGATCGCGCAGCAGTTGAAGGACGGCGGCACCGGACGCCGAGTCGAGGTTGCCGGTGGGCTCGTCGGCAAGCAGCAGCGCGGGCTCGCCGACCACCGCCCGTGCCACAGCGGCACGTTGACGCTCGCCGCCCGACAACTGGTGCGGCAGATGGCCGAGCCGGTGGCTGAGCCCCACGCGGGCCAGGGCCCGCGCCGCGCGCCGCCGCCGCTCCCGCAAGGGCACGCCCGCGTACAGCAGACCGTCCGCGACCGTGTCCAACACCGGTACGCCGACCGCCAGATGGAACTGCTGGAAGACGAACCCGACGCGCTGCGCGCGCAGCGCCGAGACCTCGCGGTCGGACAGCCGCGCGATGTCGTACCCCCCGATCGTGACCCGCCCGGCGGAGGGCCGGTCGAGGGTGCCCATGAGATGCAGCACGGTCGACTTGCCCGAACCCGAAGGACCCACGACACAGACGAACTCGCCCGGGGAGATGGTGAGATCGACTGAGCTGACCGCCGTGACGTTCCCCGGGTACGTCTTCGACACCGCGGCGAAATCGACGAGCGGCGCCGGAGCCGGGGGCGCGGTGCGCGCCGCGCTCACCGGGGGATCCTCACGGCCATGCCCGCGCGCACCTGATCGCCGCTGATCTCGACCTTGCCGTCCGCGAACAGCCCGGTCCGCACGGGGACGAAGCGGCCGGACCGCTCGCCGCCGCTGCTCGCGGTGCTCGCGGGCTCGATGCCGTAACCGCCCTCGGCGAGCGCCACCAGTGCCGCGACCGGCACCGCCAGAACGTTCCTGCGCTGCTTGGCCACGTACCGCACGGTCGCCGGACCGCTCTGCAATCTGCCCAGCGCGCGCTGGTCGGCGAAGGTGATCACGACGGCGACGGTGGCCGCCTTGCCGTCGCCGCCCCCGCCTCCTCCGCCGCCGCCCGTGCCCCCGTCCGTGCCCCCGTCCGTGCCGCCGTCCGAGGCGCCCTCGCCGCTCCCGGCGCCGCCCGTCCCGCCGGGGGAGGCGTCCCGTCCGACGCGGGCCACCGTCCCCTTCACCGAACGGCCGTCGGGGAGGTCCACGCGTACGGTGCTGCCGCGCACCGCCCACCCCACCTCGTCGGCGGCGGCGTCGACGGTGACCATCCGGTCCGTGGTGGTGTACGTGACAGGAGTGCCGCTCGCGGCGGCGCCGACCTGGGCGTTCGTGCCCGCGATCCGGACGGCTCCGGGCGCGTAGAGCACGTCACCGATGCCGACCGCGCCGGTCGCGGGCAGGCCGAGGTGCCGCTGCCACCGCCTGACCGCGGCCGCCGTGGACGCGGTGTACGACTCGTCGACGGTGAAGCCGGAGTAGCCGAGGGCGGCGAGGTTGGTCTCGAACTGCTTGACGTCCATGCCGTGCAGGGGGCGGGAGGCGGCGGGGTCCTCGGTGCGGGGGGTGTCGGGGGTGCCTGGGGTGCTGGACGTGCCCCGGGTGCCGGTCGGGCCGGAGGTGCCGGAGGTGCCGGTGGTGCTGGAGGCGTCGGATTTGCCGTGGGTACTGGGAGCGCCGGGGGTGTCAGACGCGCCGTGTGTGTCAGACGTGCCGCGTGCGGTGGACGTGTCGCCGGTGCCTGGTGGGGTGGCCGTGCCGGAAGCCGCCGCCGGGCGCAGCCCGAGACGCCGGTACATGGGCAGGCTCCCGTACATCAGCACCACCGGCCGGTCGTCGACGCGCAGCACGGTCCCGCCGCGCCGCACCGTCGTCCCCTGCGCGGGCAGCCAGGTGATCGTGCCCTGCGCCTTCACGGGGAAGGGGACTTCGACGCCGTGGCCGAGCCGCCCGTCGACCTCGGTCTGGTCCGTCAGCGTCTGCCGCGTCACCCGTACCGTCTGACCGCTGCGCGCGGGCTCCCCGCCGTCCTCGCCGGAACCGCCGCCGAGCCCCAGCGCGCCCACCGTGCTCACCACGGCGACCAGCGCGAACCCGGCGACGATCAGCAGAGGCCCCCGACGGCGCCGCCGCGCGGGCCCGCCGTACGCGACCTCACCGCCGGCCGCCTCCTCCTCCGCCGTCCGCTTTCCCGGCTCCCTCATGACGTCCACGCCGCCCGGCCCTCAGCCCTTGGGAGTGGGGGCGTCGCCCGGAATCCCCACGATGGGCGCGCACTTGCGGGTCGCGCGCTTGGCGGCGGCGGACGTCGAGTCCCAGGGGACGTCCTGGAAGTGGCCGGTGGCGTCGGTGTCGGGGAAGTCGGCCGCCCGTTGTCCTGCATGCACGTCGCGTACCGCTTGTTCTTGGCGATCTCGGCCTTGGACAGCTCGGGCTGCTGCGCCTTCTCCACGCTGTCCGGCACCGGCACGCTCAGATCGGCGCACTTCTCCTGCGCCCGCAGCGCCTTGGGGTCCCGCTTCCACTTGGCCTGATCGCCGAGATCGACCTTGCCCTCGGCGTCCGGGTCGGGCGCGTCGAGCCCGGCGCCGCGCAGGCACCGCACCCACTTGCGCTGGGCCTCCACATAGTCGGTCACCTCGCTCGAAGTCCCCCGCGAGGCGGTCGCCGTGCCGCCCTTGCCGTGGCCGGCGGAGGCGACCTCACCCCCGTCACCGCCGCCGCCCCCGCACCCGGCCACGGCGAACGCCAGTGCCGACACCGCCCCCGCCAGCCACAGCCGGCCCCCGAACCCCCGTGCGCTCATCCCGCCGCTCCTCCCACCCGGTCCCGCCGGCCCGCTTCAGGGCCGGGCGCGACGACGGTAGGGCGGGGACCATGAAGAACCGATGAAGAAGCCGTCAAAGACTGGTCCGCCCCACGGCGAACCACCTTCCCCCGCCGATTCATCGTCCCCGCAACTCCTCACCCCCGTACGGGAACCACCAGCCGCGCCCCCGTCCCCGGGTGCGGCAGGACCTCCACCGGGTGGCCGTAGACCTCCGTGAGGGCCGTCGGGTCAGGGTGCGGCGGAGGGGCGGTCCGTGAACGCCGTGGTCTACGCCGTCCGTCGCCGCCAGGCGAGCTGACCATGCGTCAACTCCAGTGCTCCGCAGCCTTCCTGGCCGGGAGGGCTGCGGAGTTCCGGGGGGAGGGCGGGTCAGGCGTGCGGCTCCCAGCCGGTTCCGGCTGCCCAGCGCTCCGCGACGACCGCGATCAGATCGACGACCGGGTCCTTGACGTCGGCGTACGTGCCGGTGTCGGCGACCGCCTCGGCCAGGACGTACTTGAAGCGGGCGTAGGCGGGCACGGCCTCGGGGGTCGCCCGCAGCCAGTCCCGGAACAGCAGCGCCAGCCGCTCGTTCGGTGAACCCGCCCTGCGCACATGGAGGTTGACGCGCGGGGCGTCCGCCGTCCGGCGCGACCAGAACAGCTTCGCCCAGTCCCCGGGGTCCTCGCTCTCCTCCCGCCCCGCCGGTACGTGGTCCCGCAGATGCGGCACGGCCACGAACCCCAGCGCGGCCAGCGGCTCCGCGAACTCCCGCTCGGCCGCGCTGAGTTCGGCGACGCTGACCTGGACGTCGTAGATCTCCTTCGCGGCCATGCCCGGCACCGCCGTGGAACCGATGTGGTCCACGTGCAGCGCGGTCGGGCCGAGCGCGCGGGCCAGCTCGGCGGTCAGGCGGGCGCCCGCCGCTGCCCAGGCCGGGTCGTGCGGGACGACATGGGGGCGGGCCCGGTCGTCGGACGGGGTTTCGGGCATGGCGGGTCCTCCTGGACGCGCGGTCAGACCTTGACCAGCGGGCGGTGCGGGGCCGCCGGGAGCTGGACGTGGATCGTGTCGCCGGGGCGTACGGCACCGCCCTCGCGGACCACGCTCATGATCCCGGCCTTGCGCACGATCTCGCCCGTGTCGGGGTCCCGGCCCACCACCTGCTTGAGCAGGCCGTCCTGGAAGCCGTCGATCTGGGCGCACGGATTGCGCAGGCCGGTGACCTCGACGACGGCGCCGCCCGAGCCGAAGCCGAGCAGGGTGCCGGTCGGCAGCGCCAGCAGGTCCAGGCCGCGCGTCGTGATGTTCTCGCCCAGCTCGCCGGGCCGTACGGTGAAGCCGAGCGCGCCGACCTCGTCGAACAACTCCTCGTGCATCAGGTGCACTTGGCGCAGGTTCGGCTGCGTCGGGTCCTGCCGGACGCGCGAGCGGTGCTTGACGGTGACCCCGGCGTGCACATCGCCCTCGACGCCGAGGCCCGCGACCAGCGTCACGCTGTCCCGGTTCGGCTTGGTGAAGCTGTACGTGCCGTTGCTGCTGACGGCGGTGACGACGCCTCCGGCGTACGCGTCCGTGCTCATCGTGCGTGACCCCCTCCGGTCGGACCCCTTGTCCGTGGGCAGCGTAGCCCGGGGGACAATCGTGTGTATGCACCAGGAAGTCATGCGGGTCGTCGCCGCGGCCGTCGTCACGGACGGGCGGCTGCTCGTCGTCAGCAAGCGCGCCGCGCCCGAGGTCTTCTACCTGCCCGGCGGGAAGCCGGAGCCGGGGGAGAGCGAGCGCGAGACCCTGCTGCGCGAGCTGGACGAGGAACTCGGCGTCCGGCCCGCCGGCCTCGAACCCCTCGGCGTCGTCGAGGACGTCGCCGCGCTGGAGGGTGTGCCCATGCGGATGACGGTCTTCACGGCGACCCTCGACGGCACGCCCGCGCCGGCCGCCGAACTGGCCGCGCTGCGCTGGACCGACGGCCACGACCCCGCCCTCGAACTCGCCCCCGCCGTCCGGGGCCAGGTCCTGCCCCTGCTCCGTACGGCGGGTCTGCTCAGCGCGGGCTGAGCGGGGGCGGGGCGTCGTCCGGGGCGGCCGGGGTGTCCGTGGCGCCCGGGGCGGTGGAGGTCAGCGGGCGTGCGGCGACCTTCCGTACATGTGCGTGCAGGGCGCCTCGGGGGTCCGGGGTGAGCGTGCCGAGCGCGAGGAGCGCCGTGACGACGACATCGCACAGCTCCGCCTCGACGTCCTGCCAGGAGTGGCTGAAGCCCTTGCGCGGGTTGTGCCCGGTGGCCCCGATGACCGCCTCGGCGACCTCGCCGACCTCCTCCGACAGCTTCAGCATCCGCAGCAGCAGGGACTCGCGGGGCGGCGAGGTGTGCGCGGCGTCGAGGCGGGCCCGCAGGCCGTCGATGGTCTCCCAGAGGGCGGTGTCGTCGGCGGGGGTGTCGTGAGCGGCCGTGTCGTCAGTGGCCGTGTCGTCGGTGGCGGTGTCGTCGTTCGTCTTCGTCACGGCGACGAGCGTAGGCGCATCACGCGGGGGTGTCGGACTCCTGTACGCGCTTGGTACGGGTGGCGATGACCGCGAGTGCGGCGGCGCCGGAGCCGACCAGGGCGGCGGGGACCATCCAGTGCCGGTCCAGGGCGTGGCCCAGCGCGTGGTCGAGGGAGTAGCGGCCGGCGCCGGTGAGGGCGAGGCCGGCGGCGACGAAGCCGAGGAACGCGGGGTACTCGTAGCCGCCGCCCATGGCGAAGAAGCCGTTCGGGGCGTGGACGGCGGCGGCGCCCGCCATCGTGCCGGCGGCCGCGGCGCCTGCGACGGGGGTGGCGAGGCCCAGGGCGAGGAGGGTGCCGCCGCCTGCTTCGCCGAGGCCGGCGGCGAGGGCGCTGGCCCTGGCCGGGGTGTAGCCCATGGAGTCCATGGCGGCCGTCGTGCCGGTGAGGCCGCCGCCGCCGAACCAGCCGAGGAGTTTTTGTGCGCCGTGGGCGGCCAGGACGGTGCCTGTGCCCAGGCGGAGGGTGAGGAGGCCGAGGTCTTTACGAGTCATGCGTCCACCGTCCGTCAGGCGGGCGCCCCGCACCTCACGCAACCCCCCATTCGAGTGGCTCTCCCCGCCGGGGGTTCTCCAGCGCGGGCCCCTTGCAGTGACCGTCGTGCGCAGTTCCCCGCGCCCCTAGGGCCTGTCGTCAAAGTGTCACGTCCACATGAGGAGTGAGGCCAGGGTGAGGGCGGCGGCGTATGACTCGGCGGTCTTGTCGTATCGGGTGGCCAGGCCGCGCCATTGTTTGAGCTGGTTGAAGCAGCGCTCCACGACATTGCGTCGGGCATACAGCCCGGTATCGAAGCGAGGAGGCCGGCCGCCGTCGCTGCCCCGGCGGCGCCGGCCGGCTTGCTGGTCAACGCGTTCGGGAATGGTGCAGGCGACGTGGTGCCGGCGCAGCCAGTGCCGGATGGCCCGCGAACTGTAGGCCTTGTCGGCGACGACCCTATCCGGGCGCCCGCGGGGCCGGCCGCCGGCCGGGCGGGGCACGTGGATCGCGTCCAGGATTGCGGTGAACTGGGTGCAGTCGTTCGTGTTTCCGCCGGTCAGGGTGAAGGCCAAAGGGCGGCCCTGGCCGTCGACGGCCAGGTGGATCTTGCTGGTCAGCCCGCCCCGGGACCGTCCGAGGGCCCGCGAGCGGAGCCCCCTTTTCGGGCCCCGGCCGCAT